>JAPPOT010000055.1 GCA_028817855.1 Myxococcales bacterium | reverse complement strand
GCGTCGGCATCGGCCTGCGCGCCGGCATCGCCTTCGACACAGACGGCAACCCCTCGGACCCCACGGTCACCCCGCCCGCGAGCGATGCTGCCCTGCGCGCCGATCAGATCAACGCGCGCCCGTACTTCGGCGGTCAGATCCACGACAACATCGCCTTCGAGGGCAACCTCGACTTCAGCACCGGTGGTGCGTCGCTGCTCGACGCGGTCGTGAAGCTGCAGATCGACGAGCTCTTCAACGTCTGGATGGGCCAGTTCTTGCCGCCCTCCAGCCGTGCCAACCTGAGCGGCCCCTACTACCAGAACAACTGGAACTACCCGCTCTTCGTCCAGGGCTTTCCCTTCGATTACGCCGGTCGAGACCGGGGTCTCGCCTTCTGGGGTCAGGTCAACGGCGGCGCCTTCAAGTACCAGGTCGGCGCCTTCGATCTCGAGCCCGGCAACCCGGTCGAGAACGCCCGCATCGCCGCGCGCGTGGTGGCCAACTTCCTCGACCCGGAGCCCGGCTACTACAACAGCAGCACCTACTACGGCGGCAAGGACGTCTTCGCCATCGGCGCGACGCTCCAGGCCCAGGATCCGCAGGACGTCGACGCGGACATGAACATGATGATCGACAACGGCGAGGACGAGGACAAGATGCTCGGCGTCCAGTTCGACGTGCTCTACGAGAACAACATGGACGCCTCCGGCGTGCTGTCGCTCGAGGGTTCCTTCTGGCTGTTCGACACCGACCCCGCCTACATCAACAACCCGGTCAACGGTGGGCCCCCGATCCAGGGCAAGGGCAGCAGCTTCTTCGTGCTGGCCTCCTGGCTCGCCCCCGACAAGGCCGGCATCGGCCAGCTGCAGCCCAACGTGCGCCTGCAGATGGTCAACCCCGACGATGACGCGCTCGACAGCGAGATGCTCATCGACGGTGGTCTCAACTACATCATCGATGGCCACAACACCCGACTTCACCTCGTCGTCAGCCACAACACCGCCACCGAGGGCACGGCCATCCAGGCCGGAACTCAGCTGCAGATGTGGTAGCCGACCGCTTGCCGCGAAACATCGAACACGGATTGGGAGAACAACATGCGTACAACCATTCTAAGCCTGATGGGTTTGATGGCCGGCCTGCTGGTCGGTTGTCAAAAGCCAGCCGAGGCACCCGCGCCGAGCGCGGACCAGCCAGCTGACGCCCCCGCCGCCGCGCCCGCGGCCGCAGCCCCGGCCGCCAAGGTCGACGACAGCGGCCCGATCAAGGTCGGTATCCTCCACTCACTCTCGGGCACGATGGCCATCAGCGAGACGTCCCTCAAGGACGTCGCCCTGATGACGATCGAGGAGATCAACGCCGAGGGCGGCGTGCTCGGCCGCAAGCTCGAGCCGGTCGTCGTCGATCCGGCCTCCGACTGGCCGCTCTTCGCCGAGAAGGCGCGCGAGCTGATCCAGAAGGAAGGCGTCGCGGCCACCTTTGGCTGCTGGACCTCCGTGTCCCGCAAGTCGGTGCTCCCCGTCTTCGAGGAGCTCAACGGTCTGCTCTTCTACCCGGTGCAGTACGAAGGCGAAGAGTCCTCCTACAACGTCTTCTACACCGGCGCAGCCCCGAACCAGCAGGCGATCCCCGCGGTCGAGTACCTGATGAGCGAGGCCGGCGGCGGTGCGAAGAAGTGGGTGCTGCTCGGCACCGACTACGTGTACCCGCGCACGACCAACAAGATCCTGCGCTACTTCCTCAAGAGCAAGGGCGTCACCGACGACCAGATCATGGAGGAGTACACGCCCTTCGGCCACAGCGACTACCAGACCATCATCGCCAACATCAAGAAGTTCGCCGAGGGCTCGCCCACGGCGGTCGTCTCGACCATCAACGGCGACTCCAACGTCCCCTTCTACAAGGAGCTGGGTAACCAGGGCCTCAAGGCCGAGGACATTCCGGTCGTCGCCTTCTCGGTCGGCGAGGAGGAACTGCGTGGCATCGACACCAAGCCGCTCGTCGGCCACCTGGCCGCGTGGAACTACTTCATGTCGATCGACAACCCGATCAACCAGGGCTTCATCGACAAGTGGAACGCCTACGTGAAGAAGAACAACCTCCCCGATGGCGACAAGCGCGTCACCAACGACCCGATGGAGGCCACCTACGTCGGCATCCAGATGTGGCGCCAGGCCGTCGAGCAAGCCGGGACCACCAACGTGGATGCCGTCCGCCAGGCGGTCGCCGGTCAGGTCTTCAAGTCGCCGTCCGGCTTCGAGATGAAGATGGACGAGAAGAACCACCACCTGCACAAGCCGGTCGTGATCGGCGAGATCCAGGACGACGGCCAGTTCGAGATCGTCTGGAAGACCGACGGTCCGATCCGCGCCGCGCCCTGGAGCCCGTACGTGCCGGACAGCAAGAACAAGGTCGCCGACTGGACCTATCCGTGGGTCTGCGGCAACTGCACCGAGCCGAAGCACGGCAAGGTTGCACTGAAGTAGCAGGAAGCGACCAAGCAGTAGCAGTACAGCGATCCAGCGCCTTGTCTTAGGCGCGTCCACGCGGTCGCGGTCGGGGGACCCGGCCGCGTGGGCGCGCCCCTCTGTAACCCTCGCAACGGAGCTACCCCCCTATGCCCTCGTTGTTACGACTCCTCTGCGTCCTGTTGACGCTTCAGATGTTCGCGAGCGCGGCGCTCGCCCAGGACATCGGCTCGATGGCCGCCCAGCTCGCCAGCGGCGACCGCAAGCAGGCGCGCGCCGCCATCGAGCAGCTCGGCAGCTCCGAGCATCCGGCCGCGCTGACCATCCTGCAGGCGCTCGAGCAAAGGCAGCTGCGGGCGAGTGACTCCGGCCAGCTCTTCGTCCAGGACGCGGAGCGCGGCGTGCTGCTCGACCCGATCAGCGGCAAGCCCGTGACCGCGCCGGCGGGCGTCAAGAAGGTGGCGGTCACCAATGCCATCCGCCGCGCCCTCAAGTCCGCGCTCGCGCGCCAGCAGCTCGGCTCCGAGGACCGCATCGTGCGGCGCGCAGCCGCCGAGGTCCTGGCCAAGTCGCCGTCGGCCGACATGGGCGACACCATCCGCGATGCCCTCGGCACGGAGAGCGACTTCCAGACCAGGGAGATGCTCTCGGTCGCCCTTGCCCAGATCGACCTGGAGAGCGACAACCGCACCCTGCGCCTGGCAGCGGTCAAGACCATCGGCGACGTGGGCGAGCTCTCCCTAAAGCCCAAGCTCGAGACGATGGTCAAGCAAGGCGCCGACGGCGGCTACGGCGAGACCGACGAGGGCGTGCGCAAGGAGGCGCGCAAGGCGCTCAGCGCGCTCGAGCGCAAGGAGTTCTTCGTCCGCATCGTGCGGGACCTCTTCTACGGGCTCAGCCTCGGCAGCGTGCTGCTGCTGGCCGCCCTCGGCCTGGCCATCACCTTCGGCCTGATGGGCGTCATCAACATGGCCCACGGCGAGATGCTGATGCTCGGCGCCTACTCGGCCTTCGTGGTCCAGGGGATATTCCAGAAACACCTTCCGGCGGCCTTCGACTGGTACATCGTCGCGGCCATACCCGTGGCCTTCATCGTCTGCTTCCTGGTGGGCGTGTTGCTCGAACGCACGGTCATCCGCTTCCTCTACGGGCGACCGCTCGAGACCCTGCTGGCGACCTGGGGCATCAGCCTGATCATCATCCAGACGGTCCGCATGATCTTCGGCGCCCAGAACGTCACCGTGGCCAACCCCTCCTGGCTCTCGGGCGGCTACGAGCTCGTCCCCGGGGTGGTGCTGCCGTACGCGCGCCTGGCCACGATGATCTTCGTCGCCGCGGTCGTCGCGTTCGTCTGGTACCTGCTCAACCGCACCAACCTCGGCCTGCAAGTGCGCGCCATCACCCAGAACCGGACGATGGCCCGGGCGATGGGCATCCGCACCTCGCGTGTCGACATGCTCACCTTCGGCCTCGGCTCGGCCGTGGCCGGCCTGGGCGGCGTGGCCCTCTCCCAGCTCGGCAACGTGGGCCCGGAGCTGGGCCAGGGCTACATCGTCGACAGCTTCATGGTGGTCGTGGTCGGCGGCGTCGGCGAGATCGCCGGCACCGTGGTCGCGGCCCTCGGCCTGGGCACGGTCAACAAGATCCTCGAGCCGGTCTCCGGCGCGGTGCTCGGCAAGATCTTCGTGCTCGGCTTCATCATCCTCTTCATCCAACGAAGGCCCCAGGGGCTGTTCGCCCTCAAGGGCCGCGCGGCGGAGAGCTGAGCATGAAGGCCATCAGGTCACTCTTGCTCCAGCTCCACTCCCCGCGCGAGTGGATCGTCTTCGTCGCGGTCTCGCTGCTGATCCTAGTGGTGATCCCTTCGCTCAACGTGAGCGTCGCCGCCGGCAGCGCCGCCCATCTGCCCGACTACCTGATCCCGCTGCTGGGGAAGTTCCTGTGCTTCATCCTGGTCGCCATCGCGATGGACCTGGTGTGGGGCTACGCCGGCATCCTGAGCCTGGGCCACGGCGTCTTCTTCGCCGCTGGCGGTTACGCCATGGGTATGTACCTGATGCGCTCGATCGGCACCCAGGGTGTCTATCGCAGCGAGCTGCCGGACTTCATGGTCTTCCTCGACTGGAAGGAGCTGCCCTGGTTCTGGAAGCCGTTCGACGATTTCGGCTTCGCGCTCGTAGCAGCGATCCTGGTGCCAGGCCTGTTGGCCTTCGTCTTCGGCTTCCTCGCCTTCCGCTCGCGCATCCGCGGCGTCTACTTCTCGATCATCACCCAGGCGATGACCTTCGCCCTGATGCTCCTGATGTTCCGCAACAACACGGGCTTCGGCGGCAACAACGGCCTGACCGACTTCAAGACCATCCTGGGTTGGTCGCTCCAGGACCAGGCCGTCAAGGTCAACCTCTACACCGCATCGGCCGCCGCGGTCGTGGTCGGCTACCTGATCTGCCGCTACATCGTGACGAGCAAGCTGGGCCGCGTGCTGATGGCGATCCGCGACCAGGAGAGCCGCGTGATGTTCGCCGGCTACGATCCCGTTGCCTACAAGCTCTTCGCCTGGACCGTCTCCGCGATGCTCTGCGGGCTGGCCGGCGCGCTCTACGTGCCGCAGGTGGGCATCATCAACCCGGGTGAGCTCGCGCCGGCCAACTCGATCGAGATCGCCATCTGGGTCGCGGTCGGTGGGCGCGGCACGCTCTTCGGTGCGGCCCTCGGCGCGCTGATCGTCAACAGCGGCAAGAGCTACCTGACCGCCGCCTATCCCGACTTCTGGCTGTTCTTCCTGGGCGGCCTCTTCGTCTTCGTCACGCTCTTCGCGCCGCGCGGCGTGGTCGGGCTCTTCCGCCGCTTCCGGCGCAGCCACAAGGACGCGCCGATCAAGCCGGCCAAGGAGCCGGACGAGCCGGAGAAGAAGGACAACGGCGGGCCGGCCGGCACGCCCGTGGCCGAGAAGGGAGCGTCATGAACGCCGCAGCCGCACAGCAGGCCCAGGAGGCGCGCGCCTCCGGCATGCAGTCGATGCTCTGGGTCGACGACGTCACCGTCAGCTTCGATGGCTTCCGCGCCCTCGACCGGCTCAGTCTGGTGCTCGAGCCCGGCGAGCTGCGCTGCATCATCGGCCCCAACGGTGCCGGCAAGACGACCATGATGGACGTCATCACCGGCAAGACCCGCCCCGACACCGGCAAGGTCTTCATGCAGAACGGCACCATCGAGCTGACTCGCATGAAGGAGCCGGACATCGCGCATGTCGGCGTCGGGCGCAAGTTCCAGCGGCCCACCGTCTTCGAGCAGCTCAGCGTCTTCGAGAACCTGGAGCTGGCCTGCAAGGCGAAGAAGGGCGCCTTCCGCACCCTCTTCGCGCGCCTGAGCGGCGAGCAGCGCGACCGCATCGAGGAGACCCTCGAGACGATCGGGCTGAGCGGCGAGGTGAGCACCCGCTCCGGCCTGCTCTCCCACGGCCAGAAGCAATGGCTCGAGATCGGCATGCTGCTGGTGCAGGACCCGAAGGTGATGCTGGTCGACGAGCCTGTCGCTGGCATGACGCACCAGGAGATCGACCGCACCGCCGAGCTGCTGGACTCGCTCGCGGGGGGGCGCACGGTCGTCGTCGTCGAGCACGACATGGACTTCGTGCGCCGCATCGCGCGCACGGTCACCGTCCTGCACGAGGGCTCCGTGCTCGCCCAGGGTCCGATGGACAAGGTCCAGAACGACCCCCACGTGATCGAAGTCTACTTGGGTTCCTGAGGCTGCAATGACGAAGATCCTGGAGCTCGACAAGATCAACCAGTACTACGGCGAGAGCCACACGCTGTGGGACGTGAGCCTGGAGGTCCCGCGCGGTGAGTGCGTGGTGATCATGGGCCGCAACGGGGTCGGCAAGACCACGCTGCTCAAGACGCTGATGGGCCTGCTGCCGTCGTCCGGCAAGATCCTCTTCGACGGTCAGGACCTGGCCGACCGCCCCGCCGAGATCCGCCCGCGCGTAGGCATCGGCTACGTACCTCAGGGGCGCGAGATCTTCGCCCAGCTCACGGTCGAGGAGAACCTGCGCACGGGCCTGCCAGCGCGGCGCGACGGCAAGCGCGAGATCCCGGACATGGTCTTCGAGCTCTTTCCGGTGCTCAAGGACATGCTCGGCCGCCGCGGCGGTGACCTCTCGGGTGGCCAGCAGCAGCAGCTGGCCCTCGGGCGCGCCCTAGCCATCGATCCCAAGCTGCTGATCCTGGACGAGCCCACCGAGGGCATCCAGCCCAACATCGTCGCTCAGATCGGCGACGTGGTGGAGAAGCTGCGGCGCTCGCGCGAGGTCGAGAAGGAGATCGAGGATGCGATCGACAAGGCCCGCACCGAGTACGGCGTGACCGTCCTGCTGGTCGAGCAGAAGCTCCCCTTCGCGCGCCGGCTGGGCCAGCGCTTCTTCATCCTTGATCGTGGACGGGTGGCCGCCACCGGCGAGATGGCCGAGCTTGACGACGACCTGGTCAACGAATACCTGAAAGTTTAGGACGGAGCCCGAAGGGATCCGTCCTAGCTCGGGCCTTTGGCCCTCGGAGGCGGGAGAGAGCGTGGGTGCGCGGGTGGCTAGCGTTGGGGCTTTGGAGCGGCGCTGGGAGGCTCGGCTGGAGTTGGGGTTCGAGCTCGCGGGGGGGCGCACCGCCCTGCTCCGGCGAAATCACCGCGGGCCGCTCGGGGTGCAGCGGCCGTTCTATCCGGAGAGGGACGGGACGTGTCACGTCTATCTGCTGCACCCCCCCGGCGGCGTGGCTGGCGGCGACGAGCTGACCGTCGATGTCGCGGTGGGCGAGGGCGCCCGCGCGCTGATCACCGTGCCCGCTGCCGGCAAGCTCTACGACGGCTTCGGCGCCCGCGCGCAGCAGACCCAGATCTGCCGCGTGGCGGCCGGTGCCCACCTGGAGTGGCTGCCCCAGGAGACCATCGTCTTCGACGGTGCGGATGCGGAGCTGTCCTCGCGCTTCGAGCTCGAGCCCGGGGCCGAGCTGGTGGCCTGGGAGATCATCTGCCTGGGCCGCCCCGCCTGTGACGAGCGCTTCACCAGCGGCGCCCTGCGGCAGCGCTTCGAGGTCTACCGCGACGGCGAGCCCCTCTTCCTCGAGCGCGCGCGCTACGCCGGTGGCGACCCCCTGCTCGATGCCCGCTGGGGGCTTCGCGGCCACCCCGTCACCGGCACGCTCGTGTGCGTCACGCGCGACGCGACTGCCCTGGTCGACACCCTGCGCCAGGAGGTGGGCGCGCGCTTCCCCGACAGCTTCGCGGTCAGCCAGCTGCGCGAGGTGCTGGTCTGCCGCTTCCTCGGCGACCGCGTCGAGGACGCGCTGTCATCTTTTCGCGCCGCGTGGGAGAGGTTGCGGCCCGCGCTCCACGACCGCGCCCCGAGCGCGCCCCGCATCTGGCTGACCTGAGATCACGAGCCGTCACAGGAGACGACGATGGAGCTGACACCGAGAGAGAAGGACAAGCTGCTGTTGTTCACGGCGGCGCTGGTCGCCGAGCGGCGCAAGGCGCGCGGCATCAAGCTCAACTACCCCGAGGCCGTGGCCTTCATCTCCGCCGCCGTGCTCGAGGGCGCGCGCGAGGGCAAGAGCGTGGCCGAGCTGATGGGCGCCGGCGCCGAGGTGCTGACCGAGGCCGACGTGATGCCGGGCGTGGCCGGGCTGGTCCACGAGGTCCAGGTCGAGGCCACCTTCCCCGACGGCACCAAGCTCGTCACGGTGCACGATCCGATTCGCCCGGTGGCCGGAAGCGACGCGAGCGCCGGCATCTCGCCGGGCGAGCTGGTGCCGCAGGAGGGCGAGCTGGAGCTGAACGCAGGCCGTGAGACGCGCTCCGTCGCGGTGAAGAACACCGGAGACCGCCCGATCCAGGTCGGCTCCCACTACCACTTCTTCGAGACCAACTCGGCGCTGGACTTCGACCGCGACACCACGCGAGGCTTCCGTCTCGACATCCCGGCGGGCACCGCCATCCGCTTCGAGCCCGGACAGGAGCGCACCGTCTCGCTGGTCGCTCTGGCTGGCGAGCAGAAGGTCTACGGCTTCAACGCCAAGGTGATGGGCCCCCTGGGAGGTGAGTCATGAGCACGATCGGACGCAAGGCCTACGCGGAGATGTACGGCCCGACCACCGGCGACCGCGTGCGCCTGGCCGACACCGAGCTCTTCGTCGAGGTGGAGAAGGACCACACCACCTACGGCGATGAGGTGAAGTTCGGTGGCGGCAAGGTGATCCGCGACGGCATGGGTCAGAGCCAGCGCCCGGCGGCTGAGGTGGTCGACGTGGTGATCACCAACGCGCTGATCGTGGACCACTGGGG
>JAPPOT010000726.1 GCA_028817855.1 Myxococcales bacterium | reverse complement strand
GAACTTGTCCTCGAGCGAGATTTCCTTCGCCACCGTGACGCCGTCCTTGGTGACGACCGGGGCGCCGAAGCTCTTCTCGATCACGACGTTGCGGCCCTTGGGACCGAGCGTGACCTTCACCGCATTGGCCAGCTTGTCGAGGCCGGCGCGAATGCTGTCGCGCGCGACGGTGGAGTAGGTGATTTCCTTCGCTGTCATCTCTCTTGCCTCTCTGAGGTTGTCCGGCTGGCCCGGGCTACTTCTTCTTCTTCTTCTTCGCCTTCTCGATCACCGCGAGCACGTCGGCCTCGCGCATGATGAGGTGTATCTCGCCGTCGATGTCGACGTCGCTGCCGCTGAACTTGCCGAACAGGACGCGGTCGCCCTGCTTCAGCTCGAGCTCGCGCACCGAGCCGTCCTTCTGGACGTAGCCCGGGCCCGCCGCGACCACCTCGCCTTCGGCGGGCTTCTCCTTGGCGGTGTCCGGGATGATGATGCCGCCGGCGGTCCTTTCGTCTTCGGCGACTCGCTTGATCAAAACGCGGTCCTGCAACGGGCGAAGTCTCATGGCGTTCTGGCCTCCGCTGGAGCGCTCCTTCGGCTCCAGCCTGAAAAAGGTGATGCGTCTCCGGTCCTTGGGCCGAGCGCGCGCGCCAACTTAAGGCGGTCGCCGGGGGAGTCAACCCCGCGGAAGAAGACCAGTGGCGCTGAACAATTGCAGCTGCATACACCGCGCTGGCGCGCCTCTGCCTTTGCCCTATGATGCGCGGGAACGCTAGGGGTGGCGCTGGCTTGGGCGCCTGAGAGAGACCCTTGGAACCTGATCCGGGCAGTGCCGGCGGAGGGAAGCGAGATGGGCGACGACAAGAAGAGCCTGCAGCTGGCGGGCGAGGACGTGCAGGACATCGGGGCTTCCACGCCCCTCAGCGAGAGCTTTCCCAACTCCCGCAAGGTATTGGAGGGCACGCTCGCGGTGCCCGCGCGGGTGATCGAGCAGACTGGCGAAGAGCCCGCGATCAAGGTCTACGACACCAGCGGTCCCCAGGATGTGGACCCTCGCCAGGGGCTACCCAGGCGCCGGGCCGAGTGGATCGGGGCGCGCCGCGCTCGCGGCGACGACAACTTCAGCCAGATGCACTACGCGCGCCGGGGCGAGGTCACCGAGGAGATGCGCTTCGTCGCCCTGCGCGAGAACGTAGAGGCCGAGTACGTGCGCGACGAGATCGCGCGCGGCCGTGCGATCATCCCCGCCAACGTCAACCACCCGGAGCTCGAGCCGATGATCATCGGCCGCAACTTTCTGGTGAAGATCAACGCCAACATCGGCAATTCGGCGGTCGCCTCCTCGATCGAGGAGGAGGTGGAGAAGCTGCGCTGGGCGACGCGCTGGGGCGCGGACACGGTGATGGACCTCTCCACCGGCAAGAACATCCACGAGACGCGCGAGTGGATCCTGCGCAACGCGCCCGTGCCTATCGGGACGGTGCCGATCTACCAGGCCCTCGAGAAGGTGAAGGGCAAGGTCGAGGACCTGAACATCGACATCTTCATGGAGACGCTGCAGGAGCAGGCCGAGCAGGGCGTCGACTACTTCACGATCCACGCGGGCGTGCGGCTGGCCCACGTCCCCCTGACGGCGGACCGCGTGACTGGGATCGTGTCGCGCGGCGGCTCGATCATGGCCAAGTGGTGCCTGCACTATCACCAGGAGAACTTCCTCTACACGGAGTTCGAGCGCATCTGCGAGCTGATGAAGAAGTACGACGTGTCGTTCTCGCTCGGCGACGGGCTGCGACCCGGCAGCATCGCCGACGCCAACGACGCGGCCCAGTTCGCCGAGCTCGAGACCCTCGGCGAGCTGACCGAGATCGCGTGGAAGCACGACGTGCAGGTGATGATCGAGGGCCCCGGACACGTGCCCATGCACCGCATCGCGGAGAACATGGAGCGGCAGCTGTCGGCCTGCCACGAGGCGCCCTTCTACACGCTCGGCCCACTGACGACCGACATCGCGCCGGGCTACGACCACATCACCTCGGCCATCGGGGCGGCGATGATCGGGCAGCTCGGCTGCGCCATGCTCTGCTACGTCACGCCCAAGGAGCACCTGGGGCTCCCGAACCGGCAGGATGTCAAGGACGGGGTCATCACCTACAAGATCGCGGCCCACGCAGCCGATCTGGCCAAGGGGCATCCGGGCGCCCAGGAGCGGGATGACGCGCTCAGCAAGGCACGCTTCGAGTTCCGCTGGCAGGACCAGTTCAACCTCTCATTGGATCCCGAGACCGCCCACGCCTACCACGACGAGACGCTGCCCGCGCCCGCCGCCAAGTCCGCGCACTTCTGCTCCATGTGCGGCCCCCACTTCTGTTCCATGAAGCTCACCCAGGACGTGCGCGAGCTCAGCGAGGCCGAGGCTGGCATGCAAGAAAAAGCGCGGGAATTCCGTGAAGGTGGGGGCAAGATCTACGTCGACGCCGACGACGCGGCCGAGTGAAAGTTGCGCCGGATCGCGGCTAGAGAACGAATAACGTAATCAGGTGGTGCTCCTGGTGCGTTTTTCGTATGATTGAGGCATGCGAGTCGGCATTCCCAAGGAAATCAAGCGGGGCGAGCATCGCGTCTCCGGGACCCCGGATTGCGTTGCCGCCTACGTGCGCGCGGGTCACGAGGTGCTCGTCCAGGCGAGCGCTGGCTTCGACTCCGGCTTCGACGACGACGCCTACCGCGCGGCCGGTGCGGAGGTGGTTGGCGACGCCGAAGAGGTCTTCGCTCACGCCGACATGATCATGAAGGTGAAGGAGCCCCTGCCCGCAGAGTACGGCCTGCTGCGTCCCGGGCAGCTGCTCTACACCTACCTGCATCTAGCGGCTGTCCCGGAGCTGGCGCAGGTGCTCATCGAACGTGACGTCACCGCCGTCGCCTACGAGACCATTCAGCTCGAGAGTGGGGCGCTGCCGTGTCTTGCACCGATGAGCGCCATCGCGGGGCGTCTGTCCGTGCAGCAGGGCGCCAAGTACCTCGAGGCCCAGTACGGCGGCCGCGCGGTTCTGCTCGGCGGGGTCGCGGGCGTGCAGCGAGCGCGGGTGGTGATTCTGGGCGGCGGCGTGGTCGGTACGGAGGCGGCCAAGATGGCCGTGGGCCTTGGCGCCGATGTGATCATCCTCGACGTCTCCCAGCGTCGCATGATGGAGCTCGATGACCTCTTCGGCGCGCGCGTCCAGACGCTCTACTCCAACGAGGGCAACATCGCCCGCGCTCTCGGCGTTGCCGACCTCGTGATCGGGGCGGTGCTGGTGCCGGGCGCCTCCGCCCCCAAGCTGATTCGGCGTGAGCATCTGGCTGCGATGCAGCGCGGCGCGTTGATCGTCGACGTAGCAGTGGACCAGGGCGGCTGCGCCGAAACCACCGAGGTGACGACCCACGACGAGCCGATCCGCGTCGTGGATGGCATCCTCCACTACGGTGTCGCGAACATGCCGGCGGCCGTTGCGCGCACCTCGACCCTGGCGCTGAGTGCGATCACCTGCCCCTATGGCGTGTTGATCGCGAGTCGCGGTTTCGACGCCGCGGTGCGCGAGCGCCCCGAGCTCGCCCGGGGCCTCAACGTGCGCGACGGCCGAATCACCCACCCCGCGGTCGCGGCATCGCTCGACCTGAGCGACGCTGCCTGATGCCAGGCGACAAGAACGCACCGCCCGTGCCGGCCCTGGACGAGCTCGATCAGGGCATCATGGACGCTCTGCGCGCGGACGGCCGTGCGACCAACTCGGCGATCGCCGAGGCGCTCTCGGTTACCGAGGGCACCGTGCGGCAGCGGGCGCGCAAGCTGCTGGACTCGGGTGTCTTCCGGATCACGGGTTCGGCCAACCCCGAGATCATGCCCGAGCACCAGGTCTGCGTGCTCGGCTTGAAGGTGGACGAGAGCAAACGTCTCGAGCAGAGGGCGCGCGAGGTGGCCGCGCTGCCGGAGGTGCAAAGTGTTGCAATCGTTACGGGTCGCTACGACCTGCTGGTCGAGGTGCTGGTGCCGTCCAACCATGGGTTGATCGGGTTTCTCTCCGGCTCCCTGGCCAGGGTCTCCGGCATTGCGAGCAGCGAGACCTTCTTGTTCCTCAAGACCTTCGACAAGTGGATCTAGTCGGCGCGTCTGCGCGCCGACTACGATGGAAGAAAGAAGAACGCCGGGCCTGGGGCCCGGCGTTTCCTCAGAGCTAGAAGCTTGGCTCAGCCGCCGCGGGCGATCTTGATGACGCGGTCGAGCAGGGACTTCGGGTAGACGCGACCAGTCATGCGCTTGCGCACGGTGGACGCCATCTTGTCGAACTCCTTCTCGCCCTGGGCGCTGTAGTCGGTGCCCTTGTAGCCGCGCTTGAGCAGCTTCTTGAACGCCTTGAGGTCGTTCTTGCGGACCTGCTTGGAGTCACCCTCGGTGTTCTTGCGGATCTGCTCCTCCAGGACCGCCTGAACGTCCGGGGGAATCGAGTTCCACTTCTTGTCGTTCACGATCATGGCGCCGACGAGCACGCCCTGGGTTCGGTTGGTGACGTGGTCGAGCTTGGCGTGCCACTGCAGGGCGACCACCGCGAGCGAGCTCGCGATCAGGGAGTCGACCATCTTGGTCTGCAGGGCGCCGTAGACCTCCGGGACGCCGAGCGGCACGCCCGTGGCGCCCACCGCGCGGTAGATCTCCTTGAGCACGTGGCTCTCCGGCCAGACCCAGGGGCGCATGTTCTTGAGGTCGCTGACCTTCTTGAGCGGTGCCTTGGTGAAGACGCGGTACTGACCGCTCTCACCCCAGGAGATGAGCTTGAAGCCCGACTTGGCGAAGGTCTTCTCCCACTCCTTGTTCATCGCCTTTTGGACGCGCTCCAGCTCCTTGTAGCTGTTGATCACGCCCGGCGTGTCGAGCACCGCGACCTCGCGCACGATCTGGGCCAGCCCAGTGGCGGTGAGAATCGAGGCGTCCATCTGGCCGACCCGCATCTTGCGGATGACGTCCTTCTCGTCACCGGCGACACCACTCGGGTAGAGCTTGATGCCCCACTCGTTGTTGGTCTCCTTGCGCAGAGCATGGTCGATCTTCGTGAAGCCACGGGTCAGATCGGTGTTACGCGGGGCGAGGGTCGCGATGCGGATGTTGTTCTTGACCTTGCCCTTCGCTTCGGCGGGGCTGGTGTTGCCCGGAACCGCTATGGCGAACGCCAAAATCAAAGTTGCTGCGATGGCTTTTCGCATTCTCTCCTCTCCTCCAAAGGGGAACTGCTGTCACTTGGACGCGCGTAGCATGCTGCTATTCAGGAGTGGGGGCAACCCACTGAAGGTCCATGTGTGCGGACGGCGCCAGTCCGGCTCATGCCATCCCGCGTTCTGGAATAATTGCTTTGTTTTCAAGTAGATTTCGCACATGACCGGAGGACGTGCCCGGTACCGCCAAACCCGCGCGCGATTGATCGCGCTCGCGACGCTGGCCTGGTGCGCCCCGCTCGCGGGACAGGACCCCACCCTTTACGAGTCCGAGCGCCTGGCGCGCGTCACGCAAGCGCGCGGCTATCGTGTCGCCACCGCGCCCGAGGGCAAGCGCATCGCCTTCGTGGCGGTGGCGCGCGAGGACGTCCTGACCGAGGACGAGCCATGGCCCACGTGGCCCAACGCGCTGCACTGGCTGACGCAGGAGGACGTGGTGCGCCGCGAGCTGCTGCTCGATGTGGACGATGCCTACGTCGAGGAGCGGGTGCAGGAGAGCATGCGCAACCTGCGCGCCCTCGGGATCTTCGCCCTGGTGCGCATCGTGGCGGTCGAGGGGCCCGACCCGCAATCGGTGGGGTTGCTCGTCTACACCCGCGACCTCTGGAGCCTGCGTCTGGAAATGGGCTTCAGCGGCACGGGCGAGGCGTTTCAGAGCACGGTGCAGCTCACGGAGCGCAACCTCTTCGGGCGCGACAAGCAGGCCACCGTCCGACTGGACATCGACCCCAAGGCCTTCAGCGTGGGCGAGGTCTACGCCGACGGGCGCTTTGCCGGTGAGAAGCTCAGCTTCGCCGAATCCTTCGATCTCATCATCAACCGCGACAGCGGCGAGCCGGAGGGCAGCCAGGGCGGGCTCAGCTTCGGTCGTCCCTTCTATGACCTGAGCGAGCGCTGGTCCTGGGGGCTATCCGCGAGCTACAGCGTCTTCGTCCGCCGGCTGCTCCAGGGCGCCGACGTGGTCAGCTTCCGAGAGAGTGACGAGGGGCCGCTCGAGGTATGCGAGGAGCCGGGCCCCGAGTGCGTGCGCGGGGTCTGGGCGTCGCGCAGCTACGGCGGCAGCGGCTCGGTTACCTACCGCCGCGGGGAGCGCTACAAGCAGTCCTTCACGCTCGGCTTCGGCGGCAGCGACCTCGAGGTGGAGGCCCACGAGGAGACGCGGCTGCGCCCGGACCAGGAAGAGCTCTTCGAGCAGGAGTTGCTGCCGATCGCGCGGACGCAGGTCTTCCCCTCGTTGAGCTACGGCCTGTCGCTGCCGCGCTACGTGGTCTTTCAGAACCTCAGGACCTTTGGCCAGAGCGAGAGCGTGCGTGTGGGCCCTGCCATCAGCGCTAGCTTCGCGTTCCCGCTCGCAGCGCTGGGCTCCTCGAGCAGCGGCATGACCTTCTCCTATGGGGCCGGCTACGTCTGGGCGCCCGCCGACGCGCTGCTCGACGCGTCCGTTGGGGCCGGAGCGCGCCTCGAGGATGGGCGCGTCTCCGACCAGTCGATCTCGGCCCAGCTGCGCGGAGCCACCCCGCCCTGGCTGCTCGGGAGGCTGGTGGGGCGACTCAGCTGGTTCGGCCAGCGCGAGGACACCTCGCGGGCCCAGGTCACGCTCGGCGGCTCGACCCTGCGCGGCTACGAGAGCGGCGCCTTTCGCGTCATCAGTGGCAACAGCATCCGTGGGAACCTGGAATACCGCACCCTACCGGTCGACATCTGGTCGGTCCATCTCGGGGGAGTGCTGTTCTACGACGCCGGTTCGGTGTATGCGTCCGTGGACGACGTGGCCATGCACCACGCCGCCGGATTGGGCTTCCGCTTGCTGTTCCCCCAGTTCAACCGTTCGGTCTTCCGCTTCGACTTCGGCGTGCCACTCGACGACGAGGGCTTCCGGATCGTGGTGGGCTATGGCAGCAGCCAGGCGGTCTCGCTCGGAGAAGCGACCGCCGGAGGGGGCATCCGCCCGCGTTAGTGCTCTGACCGGATGATTGTGACCGCTTTCCACTTCCGATCTCACGCCGAATCGCGGTGTTGTCCTCCTCGAAAGGGGGCATGCCCTTCCTTCGTCGTCTGCCTTGCGCTCGATGCGATCTCGAAGCCGCGAACCGATCCCAATCATCCGGTCAGAGCACTAGCTTGAATGTCGCGGTCGAGATCCTCGGGGCAGCCCTGGTGGTCGCGCTCGGTGCCTACGCGGTCGTGACCACCGGGGTGGCGCTGTTCACGCTCTACGGGCAGACCCTCAAGCGCTGGAACCCCAAGGACGCAGCCCAGGCAGCGGTCTTCGCTGACGTGGCGCCTTCCGTCTGGCTGCGCCTGCCCGCGCTTCTGGTCGAGGGCGCGTGCCAGACGATGGCGTTCACGCTGCAGGCGCTGCACACCCTGCGCGTGCTTCCACCGCCGCGCGGTCCCGCCGGTGGCACGCCGCTCGTGCTGTTGCCTGGCTACACCGAGAACGAGGGCACGATCTGGTGGTTGAGCCGGCGCTTCGCGCGGGCGGGCTTTACTGTCTATCCGATCACGTTCCCGTCGACCTTCCATGCCCTGGAGCGCAACATGGCGTTTCTGCACCAGCGCGTCCGCGAGATCCGGGCGCGTCACGGTGGCGAGCGGGTCGCGGTCGTGGCCCACAGCATGGGCGGCGTGATCACGCGGGCCCTGACGCTCTCCGAGCCCGACCACGGCGTCAAAGCGCTGGTGGCCTTCGCCTCGCCCTTTCGCGGCACCAACCTCGCGCCGCCCGGCGCCTTGCTTCGCATGGGTCGCAGCGTGGCCCAGATGCGCGCTGGCAGCGATTTCAATCGGCAGTACGGACCCGAGCGTGAGCTGCCCGTGCCGGCGCTGGGGGTGATCGCGCCCCAGGAGAATATCGTCACTCCGGAGTGGTCGATCGTGGTCGCGGGCGTGGACGTACGCGTCCTGTCGATGCCGTGGGGGCACGAGGCGCCGCTCTTCATGCGCACCCCCTTCGAGCTCACCCGCCGCTGGTTGCTCGATCACGGCGTGCGCCGCGGCGGCGAGACCTAGCGCAGGCCGCCCACAAGCATCGTCTCCATCCCGCGGAGGATCATGAAGAGGATGATCGGCGAGATGTCCAGCCCGCCCATCGCCTGCGGATTGAGAATCTTGTGGATCGGGGCGTAGAGGGGCTGTGTGATCTGCCGCGTGATGTTGCGCGGGAACTGGCTCTCGTCGCGGATGACCCAGCTCAGGATCACGTCGACGAAGATCAGAATCTGGAGCCCTCGCAGGATGAGGAGGATCAGGCCGGCCATCGCGGCGGAGCCTTTCGCAAGTGCCGCGTCCGTTCAAGGGGGGCGGCGACCATGCTATGAGCCCGCAGCTGGAGGTGAGCCATGGGAGAGGCGATTTTCGTGACCGCGCATGGGGGGGCAGAGGTGCTGGAGCGCCGCGCACACGATCCGGGGGAGCCCGGCCCGGGCCAGGCGCGCGTGAAAGTCGCAGCGGCTGGTGTGAACTTCATCGACATCTACTTTCGCCTCGGCGACTACAAGGCACGCCCGCCGTTTGTGGTGGGCTTCGAAGGGGCGGGCACGGTGGAGTCGGTGGGGGAG
>JAPPOT010000333.1 GCA_028817855.1 Myxococcales bacterium | reverse complement strand
GGGCGGGGCTCGGGGACGGCCACGTCACGAGCCGGGTTCGAAGAGGTCGGCGAAGCGGGCCACGACCGGGGGCAGCTCGCCATGCATGCGGCGGTGATGCCAGAGTACCGGTGTGACGACGTCGACCACGAAAGACAAGGGCATGGTCTCGAGGCCGCTGGCTGCGCCGTCGCCGGCGTCGAGTTGCTTTGCTTTCGTGTCCACGTCCTGCGCGTGGGCGAGCGGTTCGAACATGCTCTCCACGATGCCACGGCCTGCCTCCCATCGCAGCCCGAGCAGCTCGACGAAGTGGCCGTGCAGCGGCCGTGCCAACAGCGCGCGACCGGACTCCTCGTCGCCACACAACATCGCGCGACAAGGCTCCACGCAAGTGAGACCTACGGCGCCAGCGGCCGACATTGCCGACGCGATGTGGCGCGCGATTTCCGCGCTCTCCTCCACCGCCAGCAGCGACGCGAGCACCGCCGACGCGCTGATCTGTTCCGCGGTCGCGTCCGCGATCACCGCATCGATCAGACGCATGCGTTCGGGGGCTTCGAGCGCAGCGTACGCGAGTGCGAGACCCTGCGCGGCTTGTGCATCCTCGACCGCCGCCTTGAGGAGAGCCGCAAAGGGCTCTCGCGCCCGACCCCCGGTCTTTGCAAGGGGCCGACGCGGCGTGCGATCGGCGCTAGACACGGAGTCCCTAATACACGTGGCCGCTGGGGGGCGCTATGAAAAACGAGCGGCGATCCCAAAGTTTTGATCTTCGACTATCATCGCGGCGCCGTTGCGAAGTCGGCTTGCAAGATGACGGACGACGACTTCATTCGTAAGTACGAGCCTTTCGTTCGCGGTGTGGTCGAGCGCACACGCGCACAGCTGATGCTCGAGTGCGATGTCGATGACCTGATGGCGTTCGGTTTCGAGGGCTTGCTCATCGCGCGCAAGCGCTTCGACGGTGCGCGCGGCGTGCAGTTCAAATCGTTTGCGTACTATCGCGTGCGCGGTGCGATTCTCGATGGCGTGCGCGCGATGGCGTACCTTCCGCGGCGTGCGTACGCGCGGCTCAAGGCCGCGGAAGCAGCCGACGCGGTGGGCGAGCAGGAGGCGGAAGGGCGCGCAGCCAGTGATGCAGCGCCCTCTGGCGAAGCTGCGCTGCGTGCCATCGATGGCGTGCTCGGTCGCGTCGCTGCCGCCTATTGCGCGGCGAGTGCGTCCGAATCGGACGAAGAACAGGCCGAGCACGACAACCCCGAGCGCGAGCTGTTGCAGCGCGAGCGGCGCGGCCTCACGCGCGACGCCATCGCGAAGCTGCCCGAGCAGGAACGCTTCCTCATCGAGGGTCACTACTTGAAGGGGCGGCGCTTCGACGAGCTGGCCCAGGAGCTCGGGATGTCGAAGTCATGGGCGAGTCGGCTGCACACGCGCGCGCTGGGGCGCCTGCGTGAGCAGCTGAGCACGGCCGAAGGGGCGTGATGCGCGCGACCCTGCCCTTCATTGCGTTCTTTCTTTCGGGCGCTTCGAGCCTGATCTTCCAGATGATCTGGAGCCGCCTGCTCCACCACGTGTTCGGCTCCTCCTCCGTTGCCATCTCGTCGGTGGTGAGTGTCTTCATGGGCGGGCTCGCACTTGGCGCATGGCTCTTCGGCCGCTACGCGGACCGGATTCGCCGTCCGCTGCTGCTCTACGCGGCAGCCGAGGTGGGTGTGGGACTCTTCGCGATGTTGGTGCCGCTGCTCGTCCATCCGGACGGCTGGCTCGCCACGGTCAATGCATCGCTTCGCAACGACTTCGGAGCCGAGTCCACGGCCTTCATGGTTGCGCGCTTCCTGTGCATCGTGCCCATCCTGATCGTGCCGACCACGCTGATGGGCTCGACGCTGCCCCTGCTGGCGCGCCACTTCGTCGGAAGTGGGCAGAGCGCCAGCGGCGCGAGCGCGCGTGTTGGCGCCCTCTATGCCGTCAACACGGTGGGCGCCGTCGCGGGCGTGTTCCTCGCGGGTTTCATCCTGATGCCGCGTATCGGCGTCGCCACCACCAACGCAGTCGCCGTCTCCATGAACTTCGCGCTCGCGGCAGGACTCTTCCTGCTGCGTCGCCAGCTCCCGGCCGCCGACGAGGCCGCGGGTGCCAATGCCGATGCCGTGCCCGAGCCCGAGGCGTCCGAGGCCTTTCCGACCTCGGTCCGCGTCGTCGCCGCCCTGGCCTTCGCCCTGTCGGGCTTCTGCGCCCTGCTCTACGAGGTCGTGTGGTCGCGCGCCCTGGTCAACACGATCGGTGCCTCGGTGTACGCCTTTGCGCTGATTCTGATGACCTTCCTGACCGGCATCGCTGGTGGCAGCGCCATCGCCTCCTACGTCGTCGGCCGGCGAGGCTCGCCCGTGCCCGGGTTGGCCGTGGCGGCCTTTGCTCTCTCGGCGGCGGCGGTGATCCCGCTCGCCGTGCGGGTCGGTCTGGCTGCGTGGCTCGGGACTTGCCTGCTGCTCGGACTGATCCTGCTCGCCATCGTACGGTTGTCCGAGCGCGCGACTCGCTCGCTGGCCTCGCTGGAGGGCAGCGGCGTGGCCGCGGACTCGCGCCGCCCGTCGCTGTTGGTGATCGCGGTGCCCACCCTGTCGGGCCTCGCCCTCGCGGCCACCTATCACGAACGACTCGAGTGGATCGCGCTGTCGGTCATCCTGTGCGGCGCAGGCCTGCTGTTGCTCCTGCTGTTGCTCCGTGGTCGCGTGCTCCTGTTGCTCGCGGGTATCCAGCTCTTCATCGCCATCTCGACCTTCGTCTCCGACATCTGGGCCGACGAGATCTCGCTGGCCTTCGCCGCCATGGTGGTGCCCCTCTACGAGGCCCTCGGGGATCACGTCGACCGTGTGATGGCGCTGATGTTCACGACGGCGGCCATGTGCGTGCTGCCGTCGGCGCTGGGCATGGGCGCGATGTTCCCGATTACGATGCGCGTCTGGAGCTCGGGGGGCGGGCGTATCGGCCGCGATGTCGGGGTGGTCTACACCGGGAACACTGTCGGCTCGATCGTGGGAGCCTGGCTGCCCGGCTTCGTGCTCATGCCGATGTTGGGTATGCAGGCCACTCTGCACACCGGCCTGGTGGTCAACCTCCTGCTGGCCCTCGGTATCGTGCTCGTCTCGGCGCGCGTGGCGACGGCCGACAAGGTCGAGCGCCGTGGGCGCCTGCTGCTTGCGCCCCTCATCCCTGCGCTGATCGCCTTGCTGTACGTGGGCACTACGGCGCCCGCCTCGCCGATCACGTGGAACCTCACGCGCATGACGCTCGGCGTGTTTCGCATCTCGCTCGCGAAGGACGTGCTCGACGAGGAGGCCTGGGGGGAGCCGGACCTCGTCTACTACAAGGATGGGCTCTCCACGACGGTGAGCGTCGAGCGCTGGGGTCGGCACTACTCGCTCAAGAACAACGGCAAGGTCGAGGCCAGCAACGGCGACGACATGCCTACTCAGATCATGGTGTCGGCGCTGCCCTTGATGTTTCACGAGCGCGGCTCACGGGACCTGGATGTGGCGATCATCGGACTGGGCTCCGGCGTGACGGTGGGCGCTGCGCTGCAGTTTCCGGTGCGCTCGGTCGACGTGGTCGAGCTCGAGCGTTCGATCTCCGACGCCTCGCGCTTCTTCGCCGACGTCAATCACCTGGACTACCAGCTCGACCACTATCCCTACATCGACACCCCGCGCCTGAAGCTGATCAACGACGACGGTCGCAACTACCTCGCCAGCAGTGACAAGACCTACGACGTGATCGTCAGCGAGCCGAGCAATCCGTGGATCACCGGCGTCTCGGACCTCTTCACCACCGACCACTTCCGGGTGTCGAAGCGCAAGCTCCGCCGGGGCGGCGTCTACTGTCAGTGGGTGCAGCTCTACGAGATGAGCCCCGACAACGTGAAGATCATCTACCGGACCTTTGCGTCCCAGTTCGAGCACGTCGTGGTCTTCTCCGCCGAGGACCTCTCGAGCGACACCATCCTGCTCGGTTCCGACAGTCCGCTGCCGCTCGACCTGGCGCGCATCGAGCGCGCGCTCGCGGAGCCGGCTGTGGCTACGGAGCTCGAGCGTGCCTACGTGCACTCGCCCTACGACGTGCTGGCGCGCGTCCTGCTCAGCAACCGCGAAGAGGCGATGCGCTACACCCAGCGCGAGACGCGGCTCGAGAATGGTCGCTGGGAGCTCAAGGCCGACGCCACCGCCGCCGACCCGTGCCCGCCCGAGAGCTGTCGGCGCGAGCCCTCGCCGCTCAACACTGACGACAACGCCCTGATCGAATTCGCGGCGCCGCGCGACTTGATCGGCTTCGAGCGCTACCGCGGCTACCTGCGCAGCATCTACGCGCCGAGCTGGCCCTATGGGCGGCTGCGGGAGTCGCTCACCGGGGTGGGCGAGCGCGGTGCGGAGGCCTACGCCGAGCAAGCCATGGCCCTGCTTGCCCACGGTCGCAAGCGCGAGGCGCGGCGCATGATCGAGCGTGCGGCGCAGTTGGGCGCCTCCCCTTCACTCGAGCGCGCGCGCGCGATGTTCGAGGTCCTTGGCGGCGCGGCGGAGCCCGAGCTGCGGGTGCCTCCCCCGCGCCCCGACGAGCGCATGGCCGAGCGCAGCAACCAGCGTTTGCGTGACGCCCACGCGGAGGTGATGGACTGGCTCGGGCGCGGCGATCACGACCGCGCGGCCGACGTGATGGCCGCCCTGCCCTCCTCGCTGGTCAAGCGCGCCAGTCCCCAGATGCGACTGCTGCGTGCGTACCTGATGCACAAGGTGGAGGAGAACGAGTCCGCCGCGCGCGAGCTCCAGGCCCTCGCCCGCAAGGAGCCGGCCTTCGTGCTCGAGCATCCCGAGGTCTACTACTTCCTGGCGCGCGCCCACGACGCCCTCTTTCACTTCGACAAGGCCGTGCGCAACGCACGGGTCTACGTCGACGCCAGCGCCACCCTTCCCAGGGTGTGGGCCGAGGGCCCGCCCGAGCCCGCCGCCGGTTCCGTGCCCACCACGGACGCCCCCGGCGAGACCCTCAAGCTCTAGGGGGGGTGGCGTGCCGGGCGCGCGCTGACGGCAGGGGTTCGCGACGTGGCTCCGGCGGGCCGCAGACCCTTGAAAAAACCCCACAAAGCGCTAGTGTGCGCGACCCCGAAAGGCGGCATCCCATGACCACGAAAATCGCCATCAACGGCTTTGGCCGGATCGGTCGCTGCATCACGCGCGCGCTCCTGCAGCGCCCGGACGCGGACCTTGAGCTGGTTGGTATCAATGATCTTACAGACGCCAGCACCCTGGCCCACCTGCTCGAGTTCGACTCGGTCCACGGTGGGCTCGGACAGTCCGTGAGGGCCGAGGACGGTGCGCTCGCCGTCGGCGACAGGCGCATTCCGATCCTGTCCGAGCGTGATCCCAGCAAGCTGCCGTGGAAGGATCTGGGCGCCGAGATCGTCATGGAGTGCACGGGTCTGTTCCGCTCCAAGGACAAGGCCAGCATGCACATCGCAGCCGGCGCCAAGCGGGTGATCATCAGCGCTCCGGGTGGCTCCGACATCGACGGCACGTTCTGTGTTGGAATCAATTTGGATACATACGACCCAGCCAAGCACACGGTTGTGTCCAACGCGTCCTGCACCACCAATTGCCTCTCGCCCATTGCCAAGGTGCTCCACGACAAGTGGGGCATGGTGAAGGGCCACATGGTCACGGTGCACTCCTACACGAACGACCAGAAGGTGCTCGACCTGCCCCACTCGGATCTGCGCCGCGCGCGCGCTGCGGCCCTGTCCATGATTCCGACCAGCACCGGCGCTGCCAAGGCGATCGGCCTGGTGCTGCCCGAGCTCAAGGGTAAGCTCGACGGCACCGCCATCCGCGTGCCCACGCCGAACGTCTCGATCGTATGCCTGACGGCCCAGCTGGCCAAGAGCACCACCCGCGACGAGGTCAACGCCGCGCTCGAGGAGGCCGCCAACGGCTCCCTGTCCGGCGTGCTCGGTTACGAGCCCCGCCCGCTGGTGTCCAACGACTTCATCGGCAACCCGCTGTCGTCGATCGTGGACGCGGACCAGACCCAGGTCGTCGGCGGCGACCTGGTCGAGGTTCAGTCCTGGTACGACAACGAGTGGGGCTTCAGCAATCGCATGATCGACTTCGCCCAGTTCATGGGCGAGCGCGGCTGAGGGCAGGCGCGGCGATGGGCTCCCTGCGGTCAATCGAGGACCTGGCCATCGAGGGACGGCGTGTCTTCGTGCGCGTCGACTTCAACGTGCCGCTCGACGACGGCCGCATCACCGACGACAGCCGCATCCGCGCCGCGTTGCCGACCCTGCGCCACGCCCTCGAGCGGGGCGCCCACCTGGTGCTCGCCTCCCACGCTGGGCGCCCGAAGGGTGAGCGCAAGCCCAGTTTGAGCCTGGAGCCGATGGGCGCACGTCTGGCCGAGCTGCTCGATGCCGAGGTGCTGCTCACCGACGACTGCGTGAGCGAGGCCGCTGGCAAGATCGTGGGCGACCTGCGCGACGGCCAGGTCGCGCTGCTCGAGAACCTGCGATTCAACGTGGGCGAGGAGAAGAACGACGAGGGCTTCGCACGCGAGCTCGCCAAGCTCGCCGACGTCTATGTCAACGACGCCTTTGGAGCGGCCCATCGCGCCCACGCCTCGGTGGCCGCCCTGCCCCAGCTGATCAGCGAGCGCGGCATCGGGCTGTTGATGAAGGCCGAGGTGCAGTCCCTGCAGCGCCTGCGCGAGGACGCGCCGCGGCCCTTCGTCGCGATTCTGGGTGGCGCGAAGGTGAGCGACAAGATCGGCGTGCTCGAGGCACTGCTCGAACGCGTCGACGCGCTGTTGATCGGCGGCGCGATGGCGAACACCTTCCTCGCCGCCAAGGGGCTGTCGATGGGCAAGAGCCTGCTCGAGGAGGACAAGCTCGCGCTGGCCCGCACGCTGATGCAGCGCGCCGACGAGCGCGGCGTGGACCTGCTGCTGCCGAAGGACCTGGTGGTTGCCGACGCGATCGACGCCGAGCGAGGCCAGGTGGTCGAGATCTCCCAGGTTCCGGGCGATGCCATGGCGCTCGACATCGGGCCCGCGACCGTCGACGCCTACCGGGACGCGATCATGCCGGCGCGCGCGCTCTTCTGGAACGGGCCGATGGGATTGTTCGAGCGCGAGCCCTTCTCGCGCGGAAGCATCGGCGTGGCCCAGGCCGGCGCCGAGTGCCCGGGCTTCACCGTCGTCGGCGGCGGCGACAGCGTGGCCGCGGTGAACCAGGCCCAGCTGGCCGCGCGCTACGACCACGTCTCCACGGGCGGGGGTGCCTCGCTCGAGTATCTCGAGGGCAAGGAGCTGCCCGGCCTGAGCGCCGTGCGCTCGGCAGAGGTGGGGTGAGCCGATGAACCCGGCGTTGCGACGCCCGCTGGTCGCGGGCAACTGGAAGCTGCACAAGACCGTCGGCGAGTCCACCGAGCTGGTGGCCGCGCTGGCAAAGGCATTGCCCGCGGAGCCCACGGCCGAGGTCGTGGTCGCGCCGGTCTTCACCGCCCTGTCCGCGGTCCGCGACGCAGCGGCGGGAAGCGCGATCGCGCACGCCGCCCAGGATGTCTACTGGGAGGCGAGCGGCGCCTTCACCGGCGAGGTGAGCGCCCCGCTGCTGTCCGACCTGGGCTGCAGCTACGTGATCGTCGGTCACTCCGAGCGCCGGCAGCTGTTCGGCGAGAGCGACGAGCACGTGGCGCGCAAGGCTGCTGCGGTGCTCGGCGCCGGCATGGTGCCGATCGTCTGCTGCGGCGAATCGCTGGAGCAGCGCGAGGCCGGAGAGACCGAAGCGCACGTGCTGTCCCAAGTGGGCGCGGCGCTCGCGGGGCTCTCCGAAGGTGACCTGGCCAAGGTCGTGATCGCCTATGAGCCGATCTGGGCGATCGGCACGGGTCGAACGGCCTCGCCGGACGACGCCCAGCAGGTCCACGGCGCCATCCGGGGGCTGCTGAGCGAGCGCTTCGGCAGCGCGTTGGCCGACGGAACCCGAATCCTGTACGGTGGCAGTGTCAAGCCCGGCAACGCGGCCGAGCTGATGGCCCAGCCCGACATCGACGGCGCCTTGGTTGGCGGCGCTTCCCTCGAGTCCGATTCCTTCGCCGCGATCGTTGCGGCGGCCCAAGCCTGAGGCGGTGGAGCCATGGAAACCTTTCTGACAGTCCTCTACGTCGTCGTGTGCCTCTTCCTGGTCACGGTCGTTCTGATCCAGCCCGGCAAGGGCGGCATGGGCGCCGGCCTCGGAGGAGCCGCGAGCCAGACCGTCTTCGGCGGCGCCGGCGCGGGCAACTTCCTCACCAAGCTCACGGTGTTGATGGCTGGCGCCTTCATGCTGCTGTCGGCCACGCTCGCGTACCTCTCGTCGAGCAGCGACAAGGCACTCGAGCGTGCGGTCGAGGAAGCCGAGAAGGCAGCGGCGGCTGGTGGTGCGGCGGGTTCGGGCGAGGAGAGCGGTGCGGCTGCCGAGGGCGAGGAGAGCGAAGAGGCCGAGGCGCCCGCCGAGAGCAGCGAGAGCTCGAGCGAGGCGACCGGCACGGAGGCCCTGATCGAGGGCGCGAGCGAGGGCGAGACCGGCGGCGAAGAGGCGCCGACGAACGCCGCTGAGGCTCTGGATGCGGTCGATGATGCGCTGAAGGCCGCAGAGAGCGGAGCGAGCGAGGAGGCGAGGCCTGCTGAGGCCGCGAAGCCTGCCGCGGCCGCGAAGCCTGCCGAGGCCGCGAAGCCTGCCGAGGCTGAGAAGCCTGCCGAGGCCGCGAAGCCTGCTGAGGCGGCCAAACC
>JAPPOT010000477.1:6580-30814 GCA_028817855.1 Myxococcales bacterium | reverse complement strand
CTCTCTTCGTCGGCAGGGTCAGATGTGTAGACGAGTCAGGTTTGGGGGTGGTACGTACTTTGCTTCGGTTGTGTAGCTGCTAGGTTCCGCTGCGGGGACCGCTGTTGGTAGGGGGGAAGCGCGAGATGCAATACGAGAGACGCACCGGGATCGGGGCTGCCGTGGCCCTACTGCTGGGAGGCGCACTGGGGTGCGAACTGGAGCCTCGGACCCAGATCATGAGTGTCACGGATGCCGAGAGCGGCGTGCGGGCGGCCGCGCACTCCCTCGAGATCCAGGTGAAGGGTGGCAGCGGACGCGATGGTGCCCTGCGCAGCGAGCGCTTCCTGCGCACCTTCAGCGGCGGCGAGGAGGGCATCGGCTGGCCGCGCAAGGTCGCCATCGGCCCCCTGGACGACGACCCGAGCCGTGTCTTCGAGTACGTCGCGACGGCCCATGACGAGAGCGACGAACCGATCGCGCGCGTGCGGGCCATCGGTGACTTCGTGCCCGGCAAGACCCTCGCGCTGCTCATGGTCTTGGAGGACAGCTGCCTCGACATGCTCTGCCCGGAGGAGGAGACCTGCCGGGCCGGGGCGTGCGTCGATGCCCACATCGACACCTCGATGCTCGAGGCCTACGACCCGGACGACCCGCCGTCGCTCGAGGACCTGGCGCCGGGTGCCGACGGGGGTGCCGGCGACGGCGGTGCCGGCGATGGCGATGGCGATGGCGATGGCGATGGGGACGCTTCCGTGCCCGCGGGCGACGCCGGCGTGGGCGACGGCGATGGCGACATGACGGGCGAGCCGGATGCGGGCGCCGTCGAGCCCTACACCGGTCCCGTCTGCGAGGGCGACAACGAGCAGGTGATCGAGGACCTGCGCGATCACGAGGTGCTGCCTGCAGGCACCTGCTGGCGCGTCACCGCGCCCCAGGTCATCACCACGGACGTGACCCTGCGGGTCGAGGCGGGCGTGCACATCGTCTTCGAGCAGCACGCCGGCTGGTGGATCCCGGACGGATCGGTCAGCTTCGAGGGCGAGCCCGCGGGCGGCGAGATCGTCCTGCGTGGCGCCGAGGCGACCCGGGGCCACTGGGGTGGCATCGCGCTGGGGCGTCTGACCAGCGACACCGGCAGCCTGTCCTTCTCCAACGTGATCTTCCGGGATGCCGGTGGCCAGAGCCTGACCACGGACGTCAATGAGCGGGCGGCCGTGCAGGTCGGCGGCGCAGTGACCGTCGACATCGACGGCGCGCGCTTCACCAACAACGACATCGCGGGGCTGCGCGTCTCCAGCTCGGCTGCCACCGTGGCGGTGACGGGCTCGCGCTTCGACGACAACGCCGTGCCGATCCGCACCCACATCAACGGCGCCGGTGGGATCGCGGCGAGCAACGTCTTCGAGGCCAACGACGACCAGACCGTGCACCTCGGCGAGGCCGTCGCCGGACTCGGCTGGAGCGAGCTCACGCGACCCGTCGCGATCGGCCCGCTGGCGGTGCCCTACCGCGTCACGGAGGAGCTGCGGCTCAGCGCGCGCATGGACATCGAGGCCGGAACGCGGATGGAGTTCGAGTCGGGCATGGGCATCGAGCTGGATCCGGGCGGGCTGCTAGTCGCCAGCGGCACGGCCGATGCGATGGTGGAGCTGGTCGGCTCGGAGGCGAGCCGATCGCACTGGGGGGGCATCCACGTCTCGGCCGCGACCACGGAAGCCCACATCCTGGACTTCGTGACGCTGGCCCACGCCGGCGACATGACCTTCACCAGCACGAATCAGGCCGGGATCTACATCTCGGTGGACGACGCCCGCTTCACCCTGACCAACAGCCTGCTGCACGACAACGGCCGCGCGGCGATCGGAACGTTCTCCAACGTCGTGCAGAGCAACTGGACCGTCTCGGACACGACCTTCCGCGACAACGAGGCACCGATGATCGTGGAGGCCGCGCTGTTCGACTCGATCGCCGCCGACAACGTCTACGAGGACAACGACGTCAATCGCTTGATCGTGCGCGGCGACAACCTCAACCGCGATCAGACCTGGCCTGCACACCCGGTGCCGCTCCAGATCGAGACCCACGTCAGGGTGGAGACTGGGACACTCACGATCGAGCCTGGCGCCACGCTGCTGCTCGCCGCGGGGCAGGAGCTCGCGGCCAACGGCGGGACGCTGATCGTCGGTGGCAGCGGCGCGCTCACCACCCTGAGCCGCCGCAGCGACCTGGAGGCCTGGAACGGCGTCCGCATCTCGGGCAGCAGTGGCAACGTGATCGAGAACACGCTGGTGGAGTACGGAGGTCAGAGCGCCACGAGCGGCTCCAACATCTTCGTCGACAACGACGGCTCCCTCACCCTCAACAACACCCGGATCGAAAACAGCGGCAACTTCGGCCTGCGCGTCTTCGACGACGGCTCTGGCGGCGGCGAGGTCCTCGGCTGCACAAACATCACCTACGCCAACAACACCAGCAACGACTTCGAGCCGGTGGGGAGTCAAGCCCCCAACAACGTAGCTGCGGGCTGTCAGCCGTAGGAAGAGAATCGTCGAGGTCCGCGTAACGGCGAGCTCCGAGCAGCACCACCCCGCTCCCTAGACTCGACGATTCCCTCTCTGTTCCGCTTCCTACTCGGACTCTGGAGCGCCGGCGGCGATCCAAGCGTCTAGCAACGCATGCTCTTCGGCGGTCAGGCAGTCGCTGTCACCTTCGTCGGTGGCGGGGTCGCCGCTGCAGCCACGCATGCGCGGCATGGAGCCCTCGTCGATGCGCTTGTTGATGCACTCCCAGACGTCGAGGCCGGAGCAGGTGGCCGCGCCGGCGCTGCCCTGGGTGTCCGCGTAGTCATTCGGGAAGCACACGCCACCACTGCAGGTGGCGCCCGTGTGGCATGGCGAGCACTTGGCCTGGAAGATCGACTGCATGTCGCTGTCGTAGTAGACCGCACGGTTGTCGCAGCTGCCGCCGCTGCCACAGCTGTCGAAGGTGGTGTCGTCGCTGTCGTCGCACTCGGCGTCCGTGCTGCAGCCGCTGTCGCCATCCCCGTCACCGCTGCCGGCGTCCTCGTCGCCATCTCCGTCGCCCGCTCCGGCGTCGTCGTCGGTGGTGTCGCCGTCCCCGTCGCCGGTCATGTCACCATCGCCGTCGCCAGTGGTGTCGCCGTCCCCGTCGCCGGTCGTGGTGTCGCCATCGCCGTCGCCAGTCGTGGTGTCGCCGTCCCCGTCGCCGGTCGTGGTGTCGCCGTCCCCATCACCACCGGTCATGTCGTCGGAGCTCGAGCCCGAGTCATCGCCGCAACCGGCGCCCAGCAGCATCAGGCACAGCCCGATCCCGCACCAGTTCAAGAAAGCCATCCGCATCTCGAGCATCTCCCCTCGTGGACCCCGCCTTTGCGGGGGCGTACGGCACGGCCAGCATGCCGTTACGTCGGGCGAGCTTACACGCGCTCGGGGGCCGTGCTAAAGCCCGCAAACATGAAGGGAGACTTCCGGGTCGATCTCGCCTTCGACCGCAAGCACCTCTGGCACCCCTACACTTCCATGGCGGCGCCGCTGCCCACCTATCCGGTGGTGGGGGCGCGGGGCGTGCACCTGGAGCTCGAGGGCGGCCGACGGCTGGTCGACGGCATGTCCTCGTGGTGGTGCGCCATCCATGGCTACGGGCACCCCAATCTGGAACGGGCGATCCGTGCACAGCTCGACCGCATGCCTCACGTCATGTTCGGTGGCTTGACCCACGAGCCCGCCGTCGAGCTCGCCCGGCTGCTGATCCGCATCACGCCCCAGCCGCTCAAGCGCGTCTTCTTCTGCGACTCGGGCTCGGTGAGTGTCGAGGTCGCGATCAAGATGGCACTTCAGTACTTTCGAGCGCTCGGTCAGGGCCGACGCACGCGGCTGCTCGCCGTCCGCGGCGGCTATCACGGTGACACCTTCGGCGCCATGTCGGTGTGCGATCCGGAGACCGGCATGCACCACCTCTTCGAGGACATGCTGCCGGAGCAGCTGTTCGCGCCGGTGCCGAGCTGCGCGTTCGACACCCCGTGGGATCCGGCAAGCACCGCGGAGCTCGAGGCGTTGATGGAGGCGTACGCCGAGGAGCTCGCGGCCGTCGTGCTCGAGCCGATCGTGCAGGGGGCGGGCGGCATGCGCTTCTACCACCCGCGCTATCTGGCACGCGTGCGCGAGCTCTGCGACGCCCATGGGGTGCTCCTGATTGCCGACGAGATCGCCACCGGCTTCGGACGCTCCGGCAAGCTCTTTGCCTGCGAGCACGCCGAGGTGGTCCCGGACGTTCTGTGCCTGGGTAAGGCGCTCACCGGCGGCACGATGACGCTCGCGGCGACCTTGACGACCGCCGAAGTCGCGGACGGCATCTCCCGCGGTCCCGGTGGCGGCGCCTTCATGCACGGCCCCACCTTCATGGCCAACCCCCTGGCCTGCGCGGTCGCGCGCGCCAGCGTCACCACGCTGCTCGACTCCGACTGGCGCGGTCGGGTGCGCACGATCGAGGCCCAACTGACCGAGGAGCTCGAGCCCTGCCGGCAGCTTCCGGGCGTCGCCGACGTGCGCGTGCTGGGCGCGATCGGCGTGGTGGAGATGCGCAAGCCCGTCGACGTGGCCGCCGCCCAGACCCGCTTCGTCGCCCGCGGCGTCTGGATTCGGCCCTTCGGGAAGCTCGTGTACCTGATGCCGCCCTACGTGATCGGCTCCGGCGAGCTCTCCCAGCTGACGGCCGCGGTGGTCGATCTGGCCGAGAGTGCCATCTGAACGCCAGATGTGGCCAAATCCGTCCCCGGTCCGCTGGGGGACTCCAAAGGGCTGACTGTGTGTGTTATGCACACCCTGCAGGGTGCCGGTCGGGATGCTGACTACCGTCACCATCTTGGGACGCTCAGGAGCGGTGTGAAATGCGGTGTTGCAGGGTACTTGCATCGTATTTGCTCATTCTTACTGTCGCTGGGATGAGCGGATGCGCGCCGGTTGAGCCACCGGCTAGAGAACGGGACGACATGGGCATGGCCACGGTCACGACCGTGGACCCCCCCACGGGAGGCGGCGTTGCGGGCGGGGCCGCGCCGGCGCCGGGCATGGCGCCCAGCATGCCCACGGACTCCTCGAGCGCGGAGCCGTCGACGGCAGGGCCCGAACCCGCGGTGTCGCCGGCAGATCCCGGCACCAAGGTCTTCGACGCCGGCAGCGATCCGAGCCGCAACAACGTCACGGCCGGCAACGTCTGCACGCGCCTGGCCCAGATCCAGTGCGCGGGCGAGGACTTCTGCTGCGACAACCCGGGGCGCGATCGCGCCACCTGCGAGGCCCAGATGCTCGCCGGCTGCATGGGTGAGCTCTATCTCGATGCCATGACGAGCAATCCGATCACCGGCTTCGATCCCGAGGCGGCCTCGGGTGCATTCGCGGAGATCGAGCGGATGGCCTCGGCCTGCGACACCGCGGTGGCCTCCTACGGCGCCTCACCCAATGGCCTGATGGGCATGTTCCGGGGCAGCGTGGACAGTGGCTCGAGCTGCTCGCCCGGCCTGGCAGCCGCCAGCGACATGTCGCGCGCAGCGGCGTCGCTGGCCTCCTGCGCCGACATCTCGACCACGGCCTGCCTGCCTGTCTCCACGCTGTCTTGGAGCTGCGAGCCGCGCGGGCAGGTGGGCGCCGAGTGCTTCACCGACCTCAACTGCGTCGACGGCCTGCACTGCCCCAATCCCGAGTTCGACATCGGCGCGGCTACCTGCCAGGAGCGCAAGGCGCTCGGCTCCCCGTGCCAGCTGCCCAACGAGTGCGAGTCGCTCTTCTGCAAGGCCGGCAGCTGCGTCGAGGCCAGCGCCCAGGCCGCCTACTGCCTGGCCCAGTGAGGGTCGCGCGGCGCCGGTAGGCGTCCGTCGAAGGGCAGCGGCAGGGCATCACCGAAGACCACCCGCAGGTAGTCCGCGGGGGGCAGCGTCACGCTCTGGCCCACCTCGGGCGGCACGAAGGGCGCAAAGCCGATCTCATCCCACTGCAGCCACAGGAACTTCGGGTCGGACAGGGGCCGCTCGAAGCGGGCGAGGATCTCCGCCGGGCGGCCATCGTCGGTGAGCTCCACGACCTCGATGCGCAGACCGCGGAGCTCCACTTCCCTCTGGGTGAAGGGCTTGCTCGGATCGCGCAGCAGGTGGGAAGTCAAGCTCAGCAAGAAGCCACCGCGCGGGCGCACTCGCAGGGTGCGCTCGTCCTCGCGCGTGACCCGGACCTCGGTCTCGGCGGTGGCGAGCCAGACCTGATCGCGGGCGAAGGGCACGCCGCTGGCGGCGCGCTCGATCGGGATGTAGGCCGAGAGCGGCACCGCCGCCGGGTTGATGTAGACGATCTGCCGGTCGCGGATGTCCGGCGTCTCCGGCACGGCCTCGTGGGCCCGGTCGAGCACGTCGCGCATGGCCATGTTCCCGCGCGCCCGGGAAGGCAGGAAGATCGGATCGATCACGACGTTGGTCACGACCAGGAAGAGCACCAGCGGCGGCAGGATGAGGGCACGCACGGGGGCCACGCTGAGCTGCTCCCGATCCTGGATGTAGGTCGCGATCAAGCGCGCGATGGCGACCGCGGCGCCGATCGCCACCCAGCTCAGCAGGCGATCGGCGGAGAAGGCCGCACTTGCGGGCAGGAGCGCGAGCAATGCGCCGGTCACGCCGAAGCGCACGGTGGGGTCGCGCCGCAGCAGCGGCCACAGGGCGTAGCCCACCGCGAGGCAGACCAGCGTCGACATGGCGACCAGAGTCCGGTGGAGGTTCGGGAACGCGAAGAGCGCGCTCCAGCCGTCCGACCAGCTGCCACCCAGCTGGGAGAAGAGTAGGATCGGTGCCCGCTCCGAGAGCGCGCGCAGGAAGCCCTCGGGGTTGCCGACGGGATCGAAGTAGAGGCCCGAGTTGGCAGCCCCGTAGCCTGCGAGGACGTAGCCGACGCGCCAGGTGATCACGACCAGCGCGTAGGGGACGAGCGACATGATGCGCTCGCGTAGACTGCCGCGATCCAGGAAGAGCGCGTGGGCGAAGAGGTAGGCGCAGATCGCCACCGCCCCCTCCCCCGCGAGCACCGCAAGCAGCAGCAGCGCCGGTGCCGACCAGCGCGCCCAGGCCACGCCATCGCGGCGCCCCCGGTCATGCAGCACCAGCACCCACACCGACAGCGCGGTGGCGATCACCGCGTTGCGCGCGGCGATCCAGGATCCGAACCACGCCCGCCCATCCTCGAGCGCGTAGATGAAGAGAGTCAGGGCGCATACCCAGGAGGGCGTGACCAAGCGCCGGTAGAAGACCAGGAGCCCCCACAGCAGCAGCCCGGCCCACAGCAGCGAGTGCAAGTGCATCAGCCACGGGCTGCTGGGCCACAGGTTGTAGTCGATGTAATGGGAGAGGGAGCTCACCGGTCGGAAGAAGGCGAGCTTGGCCTCCGGGTCCACCCACCAGGAGACCACACCGTCGCGCGCGAGCTGCATCGTGTGCTCGCCACTGGTGAAGCGAAACATGTCGAGGGGCTCGCGGGCGAAGCCGGGGATGGCATTGGAGCCGGTCGCGATCAGCTTGTGAATGAAGTCGTCGGCTGCGATCCCGGTGTCGAGGCAGAAGGCCATCAGCACGAGCGACAGCAGCACCACGCCGCGGTCTGCGCCCGGTCGATCGAGGGCACGCTTGAGCGCACCGTAGAGACCCGTCGTGACTTCGCGCGCTTCGGACACCAGCGGCCGTTCTATCACAGCAGGGGCGAAAGCACGGCGGCGAAGAAGTCCTCGCGCGGCAGGCGCAGGGACTGGCCGATCGCGGGCGGCTCCAGGGGTTCGAAGCGGCCATCGCGGTAGCGCAGCAGCAAGTAGCGCGGGTCCTCGAGCGGCGCCGCCAGCTCGAAGTCGACCACGGCGGGGCGCCCATCGGAGGTCACCTCCATGACGCGCGCCGTGAAGGCCGACAGGCGAACCTCGGCGCCCACCGGCAGGGCGCGGGTGTCACCGCGGTAATGACGCTCGGGCGCGGTGTGCAGGAAGCCTCCCGCTGGCGTGACACGCAGCGTGCTCGGCCCGCGACGCTCGACGCGAAGCTCGGAGCTGGCCGTGGCCAGCCAGTTGAAGGTGGCGGGCCGCGGCTCCCCGCGCGCCTCGCGCCGAACCTGCAGGTAGCTGGCCATGACGTCGAAGGGCGCGTTGAGCAGGATCGCGTGGCGGCCGGCGATGTTCGGCTCCTTTGACACGCCTTCCTCCGCGCGCTCCAGGGCTGCGCCGAGCATCTCCATCGAGTAGGCCCGCACCGGCAACGAGGCCGGTGCCAGGAGCAGGTGCACGAGCGCCATCAGCGCGAGCAGCGGCGACGCGAGCGTGCGCAGCCAGCCGGGTGCGCTTGCAGGCAGATCCGACAGGCGCACCATCAACGCGGCGATCAGCATCGCCCCGCCGACGCCGGGCACGAGCAGCAGGCGCTCACCGGGTACGGACGCCGCCACGGCACAGGCCGAGATGCCCATGCCCAGAGTCCAGAAGCGCGCGACCCGATCGTCGCTCAAGAGCAGGTGACCCAGGGCGAGCACGGCAGCCACCGTCAGCACGGAGAAGATCCACAGCGGAAGATGGGGGTCGTCACCTCCCCAGAACCACAGATCTGCCATGGGCAGGCCGACCTGCGCGGACAGCAGCACCGGCAGGTGATCGACCAACGCCCGCGCGTAGCCCAGGGGCTCACCACCCGGGTCGTGGTAGGAGCCCGAGCCCGCCGAGCCGAGCCCGAGCCCGTTGAACACCAGGCGCCAGCCGAGCAGGACGATCAGGTAGGGAAGCAGGTGCAGCGCGCGGCGAGTCAGCGGAGCGCGGTCCAGCACGAGGGCGTGGGCGAAGAAGTACCCCAGGACCGCCACCGCGGTCTCGCCGGCGGCCAGGCCCAGGGCGAAGCATGCGGGACCGATCCACCGCCCCGGCGTCCAGCCGTCCTGGAGCCAGCGGTGGTGGGCGCCGAGGGCGGGCAGGGAGAGCGTCGCCGCGATCAGCGCGTTGCGGTTGGCCACCCAGCCGATCGTCATGCCGTGAACCTCGTCGAGCGCGAAGATCAGGAAGGCGAGCATGGCGGCCGCCTGGGCCAGCGGCGCGGGTGCAGCGAAGCGACGGTAGAGGTGGGCGACCACGCCCAGCAGCGCGGCAAACCACAGCAGGCTGTGGAGGTGCATCAGCCAGGGCACGTCGGGCCAGAGCGCGAAGTCGAGCAGATGGGTCGCGCTCGAGAGCGGTCGCAGGAATGCATTCAGGTGCAGCGGGTCACTCCACCAGGGCAGCAGCGCGCCCTCGTCCATCAGGGCACCGTTCGTTGCTGCGTCACCGAGCGTGAAGTGGAAGAGCGAGAGGGGGCCGCTGCGAAAGCCCTCGATGCCCGGGTCGTCACGCGCGAGCAACATCAGCACGTGATCGTCGAGCACGAGCCGACCGGCCAGGCACGGCGCCGCGAGCAGCAATGCCAGGATGACGATGCGGTGGTGGATGCGCGGTTGCGCGAGCGGACCGTTCAGGAGGGCGGACAGGAGGCTGGGCGAACGGTCCGACAAGCGCCGTATGGTACAACGGCTCACCACCCGATGCGATCGCGGATCAAACGCTGGCTGGCCGCCGAGAGGGCGCCGATCGCGGTCGTGGTGATCGCCCTGTGCTTGACCGCTCCGGCCATCACCACCGGTCTCACTGCCGACGACTACTACCAGAAGCTGGTGCTCACCGGCCCGAGCACGATCGATGCGATTCCCAGCGAACCGGGGCAGCTCTTCGTGTGGGCCGACGGCGACCCGGAGCGCGCCCACGGCATGATGGAGGTGGGCATGACCGCGTGGTGGACCGACCCAACGCTGGTGATGGCCTACTTCAGACCGATCGCTGCGCTCACGCACCAGCTGGACTACGCGCTGTGGCCCGACTCCCCGGCGCTCATGCACGCGCAAAGCCTGCTGTGGTTCGCGCTCGCGCTGCTCGGACTGTCGGCGGTCTACCGCCGCTGGGTCGGTCGCGCGCACCACGCGTGGCTGCCGGGGCTGTGCCTGTTGCTCTACGCGATCGACGACGCCCACGGCATGACGATCGCGTGGATCGCGAACCGCAATGCGCTCGTGGCGCTGGCCTTCGCGCTGCCCGTGCTGCTGCTGCACGATCGCCACGCGCGCGAAGGAGCGCGCTGGGCTGCCCTGCTGGGACCGCCGTGGCTGTTGCTGGCACTGCTCGCGGGTGAGTCGGCCCTGGCGATCACCACCTACCTCTTCGCCTACGCGCTCTTCCTCGACCCGGCCGGAAGAATGGCGGGGCTGCGTCGCATCGCGCCCCATGCGGCCTTCGCGATCGGCTGGGCGCTCTACTACAAGGCGGGTGGCTACGGCGCGCGCGGCTCGGGACTGGTGATCGATCCGGGCAGCGAGCCCCTGCGCTATCTGCTGAAGCTCGCCGAGCGCGCGCCTGTGCTGCTCGCGGGACAGGTCGGCTTTCCGCCTAGCGATCCCTGGGAGGCCTACCCGGCGCTGGCACCCTGGTTGCCCGCTGCGATGTACGGCTGGGCGGTGGTGACGCTCTTTCTCTTCGTGCTGGCCTTCTGGCCGCAGCTGCGCTCGGATCCCGCGGCCCGTGCCTTCGGTCTCGGCGGCCTGCTGTGCACCCTGCCGGTCTGCGCCCAGTTCCCCCACGACCGGTTGCTCGTCTTCATCGGTGTGGGCGCGACGCCGCTGATGGCGGGGCTGATCGCCCAGGTGATCGCGCGCGAGCCGGCTGAGCGTCCACCGCTGGGCGCGCGCGGTCAACGCATCGTGGCCTGGGGCGCGCTGGTGTTGCACCTCGGGATCGCGCCGCTGTGGCTGCCCCTGCGCGTGCGCGCACCGCTCGACGCGGAGCGCATGGTGCAGACCGCGGACCACTCGATCGACGACAGCCCGGACGTGCGCGAGCGCACCGTGGTGTTGATCAACCCGCCGGTCGATGCCTACGCGGGCTACATCCCGCCGACGCGCGAGGCGCAAGGGCGGCCGCGGCCGCGCGCGCTCCGCTGGCTCGCAACCGGCGCCAGCGACGTCACGATCACCCGCGTCGACGCGCGCACCCTAACCGTTCGCCCCCAGGCCGGTTTCCTGGCGCTGCCATCGGAGCTCATGCAGCGCAATCCGGCACGCCCCATCCCGCTCGGGCATCGCGTGACGTTCACGGACATGAGCATCGAGGTGAAAGCGCTGACCAAGGACGGCCGGCCCGCCGAGGCCATCGTGCGCTTTGCCGCACCGCTCGAGGACCCTCGCTACGAGCTGCTGCGCTGGGGCGAGCGGCGCTTCGAGCCGATGGCGCCGCTGGGCATCGGCCAGTCGCGCACCTTCCCACGGGTGGACTTCGCCGACCTGCTGCCTTGAGCAGGCGCACACAGGGTAGGAGCGCCTCCCAGGGGTCGGGACCCGGCGTACCGTTGCGACACCACACCCGATCTGAAAAGGTGTTGCGCTGGGCCGTGCGCGTACCCTCGGACGACGAAACCATTCCCGGCGCTGACGACGAGCTCTCTAGCTCGGTCGCGCGCGGAAAGCGCTCGGAAGCCCTGCTGACGGTCCTGCGCGGTGAGGGCGAGGGCGCGATCCACGCCATCACAGGCAGCGAGGTGGTGATCGGCCGCTCCGCGGAGGCCCACTTCCCGATCGCCGACGACATGCTCTCGCGTCACCACGCGCGCATCACACGCATCGGCAACGTCTTCGCCATCGAAGACCTGGGCAGCACCAATGGCACCTTCGTCGACGGCCAGCGAGTGGCGGTGCCGGTGCCGCTGGAGGACGGCGCGCGCATCCACCTCGGGACGCGGACGGTGATCCACTTCCGGCTTCACGACCGCGTGGAGCTCGACGTGGCCCGCAACACCCACGCGCTCACCCTGCGCGATCCACTCACCGGTCTGTTCAACCGTCGCCACCTCGAGGAGCGCCTGCACGGGGAGCTGGCATTCTCCCAGCGCCACGGCGATCCCCTGTCGCTGATCCTGCTCGACGTGGATCACTTCAAGCAGATCAACGACCGGCACGGCCACCCGGTCGGCGACGCGGTGCTGCGCGCGCTTTCGGTCTCGCTCGCGGAGCTGACGCGCAAGGAAGATGTGGTCGCGCGCTACGGGGGCGAGGAGTTCGCGCTCGTGACCCGCGGCATCGATCGCGATCAAACCCTGCACCTGGCCCAGCGGATCCGCGCCAGCGCCGCGGGCCAGGTGGTGTCGGCCGGACCGGGCTCGGTACGCTTCACGGTCAGCCTGGGCGTCACCTGCCTGGAGGGTGGCGATCGGATCTCGGTCGATCACATGTTGCGTGCCGCCGATCGGGCTCTCTACGCCTCGAAGGACGCGGGCCGCAACAGCATCTCGATCGCACCACCCCGTGGCACGCCCACGGCCCCGATCACGACGCTTCCGCCCATGGCGCCGGTCCCGTCGGGCTAGAATCCATCTAGATGGGTTTCTAGAGTCGGCAGTCGGCGTCACCCTTGGCTCGCTCGCAATGGGTCGCCGGATCGTCCGCCGCGTCCCCGAGGGCGGCCTGGGCGCAGGCTTGGCGCTCCGCGGAGAACTTCTCCTCGAAGTCCTCGGCGCAGTCCTCCCCGTCGCTGAAGGTGTCGTTCTGGCCGAAGCCGCAGGTCTGTTCGTAGGCCATGCAGAAGGCGACCGTCTCGGAGGCGAAGCCCGCGTAGGGATCGCCGTCCCGCTCCGCGTCCTGCGCATCTTCGACATCCTCTTCAGCTTCCATCACGGGCTCGTCGTTGTGGCCCTCGTGACCCTCGTCCGCGCTGGAGTCACCGGTCTCGGTCCCGCTCTCCATGCTGCGAGCGGCCTGCCCGGCACCGCCCTGGGAGAGGGGCTGCGTGCCCTCACCCTCCTCCGCTGCGCCATCCCCCTCGTCTTCGCAGGCCGTACCCAGGGCGAGTAACAGCGCGGACACCAGCAGTGCAGCATGGCGGTTGTGTCTCTGCGTCATGGTCGGATCCTCATGTGGCATGGATTTCACGCACGGAGCGTGCCCGAGTGGCACACTTCGCCCCGAATGGGCCGCTCCGAAGCGCGCGGACATGGGCATCAGCAAGTCCCATACCAGCCCCGGCGACAGTGCTCGGGGTCTTGCCACGCCCCGCTCGGGATTTGCACCGCTACATTGGGCAGCACCACCACAGGAGGTCAAGGCTTCTAGCCACTCGCGCCCGAGTAGACACGGGCACCTCACGGCGGCTCGCCTTGCCGCCCCTCGGGGCAAGTGGTAGACCCTGCGCGACTGCTGCGACTGGCGCGTTCGGATGGAGCACCATCGGGGAGCAGCAGCTGCATGAGCCGCGCGTCTGGGCATTCTCCAACACCAGGAGGTTGTCCATGAGCGCTCAGCTACTCGAGGGAAAGCCCGTCGCGGAAGTCGTGATGGAGGGCGTGAAGGCCCGGGCCGATGCGTTGTCGGAGGCGGGGACGCCTCCCGGCTTGGCCACCGTGCTCGTCGGCGACGACACGGCGAGCGCAGGCTACGTGCGAAAGAAGCACGAGGCCTGCTCCGATGCCGGGCTCTACTCGCGCAACGTCTCGCTCCCGGCGGAGACCAGCCAGCAGCAGCTCCACGAGGCCATCCACGCGCTCAACGAAGATCCGGCGATCCACGGGTTCCTGATCCAGCACCCGCTGCCGCGCCACCTGGACTTTGGCGAGGCCCTGCTGCGTCTGAGCCCCGACAAGGATGCCGACGGCTTGCACCCCAGCAGCATCGGCAGCCTCGCGAGCGGCGTGCCGGCGCCCGTGCCCGCCACGCCCGCCGGCGTACAGGCGATGCTGATGCACTACGGCATATCGCTCGCGGGCAAGCACGTCGTGATCATCGGGCGCGGGCCCACCCTGGGGCGCCCCCTGTCCCTGCTGCTCAGCCAGCGCGGTGACGACGCGGACGCCATCGTGACCGTCGTGCACTCGGCGGCACCCGACCTGACCCGCTACACGCTCGAGGCGGATGTCGTGATCTCCGGCGTGGGCCGGCCCGGCATCGTCCAGCCCGAGATGGTGCGCGAGGGCGCCGTGGTGATCAGCGCCGGCATCACCTGGAAGGGCCGGCGCCTGCTCCCGGACGTCGACGAGTCCGTCGGTCAGCGCGCGAGCTGGATCACCCCGCGCCTCGGTGGCGTCGGAGTCACCACCGTGGCGATGCTCCTGCGCAACACGGTCGGCCTGGCCGAGCGCCAGCGCGGCAGTTGAGCCGGAACGGTTTGCAGGTCCCGCGGCGCTCTGCGACCGTGGTCCCGTGGATGAGGACGACGAATTCGAGGAGCAGATCGAGAAGTCCGTGGCCTTCAGCGTCCAGCTCGGCGCGATGACTGCAGACGAGTACATCGCGCGCTGGCGCGCCACCAAATGGACGGGGCAGGACTCGGCACGGGCAGCGGCGCTGGAGCGGGCCCTGCGAGCGAGGTGGGAGGAAGATCGCGACTCCGCCTTCTATATCCTGGCGGACTTCGGCTTCGACCTGGAAGGCTTCGAGAACCACGACGCGTACGAGGAGATCCACGCTCAGGCGCACCGCGTGGTGGTGAGCATGGTGTCCTCGGCTCGAAAGCGGTAGCCCACGCCGCGCACGGTCTCGACGGTATCGCGTGCAGGTCCCAGCTTCTTGCGCAGGCGCTTGACCGAAGCGTCCACGGTGCGCAAGGACACCGCGGTGTCGCCCCAGACGGCCTCGCGCAGGTGCTCGCGCGAGCAGACGCCGCCAGTGCGGCCGTGCAGCACGGCCAGCAGGTCGAACTCCCGCGGGCTGAGGGCCACCTCATCGTCCCGCACCAGCGCCCGGCGCGCGTCGAAGTCGAGGACCAGCAAGCCGTAGCGGGCTGGAACTCGCGGCTCGACCGCGCTGCCCTTGCCGCTCACGGCGACGCGCAGGCGTAGCAGCAGCTCTCGCACACTGAAGGGCTCGGTGATGTAGTCGACCGCCCCGAGCTCGAAGGCGACGATGCGGTCGATCTCCGTGTCCAGCGTGGTGACCACCACGATGGGAAGCAAGCGCGTGTGCTCGGCGTGCTTGAGCTGGCGCACGACCTCCGTGCCGGTCATGTCCGGCAGCATCATGTCGAGCACCACCAGGCCGTAGGAGCCTCGCGCCGCCAGCGCCAGCCCCTCCCGGGCGGAGCCGGCGAAGCTGGGCTGAAAGCCTTCGGGCCTCAGGTGCTCGTCTAGGAGCTTTCGGGCGCTCTGCGTGCCGCCGATGACGAGCGTCGAAACCATGGGAACCCTTCCTGTATCGCCGCGAAATGAAAGGACGGTGACATCGATGGGTCAGGAATGTGACAAGCGCCAGCCGGTATCTTGAGAGCCGATCCGGGCCAAAATGCGACGGGGCGAGGCGCGGTCGACACCGCCCTCGCCCCGTCAAGGGTCAGCTCCGTCGGGCGGAGCGCTTCCTCACTCGATCTCCCAGTTGACCCACATGCCGTCCAGGTTCCAGTCTGAGCCGGCCACGAAGGCCCCGCTGTCGGAGTCCGTCACCGTGGCGTTGGGGCCGTCGGCATCCTGGCAGTCGTCGACGCTGTAGGGCGCGGTCTCCGGAATGGAGTTGCCGTCACCCATCTCGAACCACATGTCCTCGTCGAAGTCCATGTCGTTGTTGTCGTCGCCCGTTTCCTCGGCACCCACGTCGGCCGTGCGCTGCCCCCAGAACTGGGAGTTGGCCATGGTCACGTTCGGGTCGGCCTCGGTGCCGAAGTCGTCGCGGGTGTCCACGCCCACGTCGAAGCCGGTCACCATGATGTTGTCGAAGGCACCGGTGAGGTTCTCGCGCAGCACCATGCCGCGGGAGGTCTCGGTGTCGTCGGTCTCATCGGTCTGGCCGCACAAGGTCACGTTCTCTGCCGTGACGTGCGTCCGCGGCTCGTCCGTGCTGTCGTTGTCGCTGTCCATCTCGAAGCCGTTCGGATCACTCGACGACGTCTCGTTCATGCGGCCGATGAGGTAGGAGAGCGTACCCTTGTAGCCCTGGTCGGCGTCGAACATGTCGTCGCCGCCGTTGTTGCAGATCAGGTGATCGGCGTCGACGTTGCCACCGAAGAACTCGAAGCAATCGTCCAGGGTGGTGTTGACCATGATGTGGTGGATGCTGGTACCGCTGCCCACGCCGCCCATGGTCAGACCGTTGATCTCGTTGCCCTCGTTGAGCTCGAAACCGCCGAACTCGATGCGGATGTAGGCCAGGCTGCCGCTGTCGTCGTCCTCGACGTCGCCGCCGTACTTGTTGCGGTCCTCGTCGGCCAGACCTTCGATCAGGGTGTCCGTGCCTTTGAAGTTGGGCGCCTTGCCCAAGAGGATCAGGCCGCCCCACGTACCGGCCTCGCGAGCACCTGCGGGCAAGGAGCTGGTGAAGAGGATGGGCTCGTCGGGCGCGCCCTCGGCCATCAGCTTGCCGCCGCGCGACACGACCAGCGTGCCAGCCGGCGTGTCACCGGAGAGCGGCAGGCCCTCGATGCGCGTGCACGGCTCGATCTCGACCGTGGCGCCGTCCTCGACGTATACGGTGCCCTTGAGCTGGTAGACCTTGTCCGAGGTCAGGGTCCGGTCGCCCAGGTCGCCCTCGAGCTCCTCGACGTCCTTGCCATCACCGGAGAGGTCACAGGCGGCCATCGTGTCGCCGTCACCATCGCCGGTGTCGCCATCGCCGTCGCCGGTGTCGCCGTCGCCATCGCCGGTGTCGCCATCGCCGGTGTCACCATCGCCATCGCCGGTGTCACCATCGCCATCGCCGGTGTCACCGTCGCCATCGCCGGTGTCGCCGTCGCCGTCTCCCCCGCCACCGTCGTCTTCCGTGGTGGAGTCGTCGCCACAAGCCATCAGCCCGATCGGCAGGGTCAGGAGCAGCAGTGCTGTAAGTAGATTCATCGATACCCTGGTCATGTAGGGCCTCCCTTCAATGTGCGTGACCTAATCACCGGCGCGAGTCATCCCTGTGACAGGCGCCGCACGATTCGGTGGCGTGGCCCGATCAGGGCAGCGGTCACACAATGCGCGCTAGTGGCTGTAGCTGATGCCCACGCCCGCGGAGACGCCGTCCTTGTAGCGGCGGCGCACGTTGAACGATCGCTCCCTCTTGCCGACGGTCACCAGGAACTCGCTATTGAGGAGGTTCTGCACCGTCAGCTTCAGCTTGAAGTGCTCGCCCAGCCCCTGGCTCGCGGTGAAGTCCAGCAGGTGCCGCGGGTGCTCGTAGGCATCATCGAGCCCGTCGGTGCCGACCTCCACCAGCTTCGGCCCCGAGACGTTGTAGAGCAGCCTGAGCTGGGTGCGCGACGCACTCTCGTAGTCCAGCGAAGCGTTCATGACATAGGGCGCCGCCTGCACCAGCGGGCGCTCGGTGTTGGTCAGGAAGTCCTCGTCGCCGGTCTGCTCGACGGAGATGCTCGAGTCGGCGAGCATGACGCTGCCGATGACCGTGAAGCCCTCGAGCGCTTTCGCCACGAACTCGAGGGACTTGCGCGCCTCCACCTCGACGCCCCACAGGCTCGCACCGAGCGCGTTGCGGTAGGTGAGCACATTGGTGGTGCTCGAGGGCACGAAAACGGGCTCGATGGGGTCGGTGAAGTCCTTGTAGAAGAGCGACACCGCCAGGACCTCGCGCGTCGACGGATAGTACTCGCCACGAAGATCCGCATTGATGATGGAGGTGAGCTTCAGGTCCGGGTTGCCCGACTGCTGCGCACCGCCGAAGAAGTCGCTGAACGCGAAGGGCGCCAGCTCGCGCAGCTGGGGCCGCGCGAGCGTCCGCGTGACCGCGGCGCGCAGGTTGACGTCGTCGAGAGGGCTGTAGACGAGCGAAGCCGAGGGCAGCACGTCGGTCGAGCTCAGGGCATTCTTGGCATCGTCGTTGACCTCGCCCGAGAACTGGTCGAAGGGCTCGATCTCCTGGGTCGTGTCTTCCACGCGGGCTCCTGCCACCAGACGCCACTGCTCGCCGAGGGCCACATCGCCCATCAGATAGCCGGCGTAGACATCGAGCAGGGCGTCGTAGGTGTCTCCAGGGCGCGTGCCCTCGTCCAGGGTCAGTACCTCGGGGATGTTCTCGTCGACCAGCAGCTGGTCCGGACAGAGGATCGGATCGTAGGTGCCACCACAGATGAGCGCATCGGAGGGAGCCCCGCGGGCGGGCTCCAGGTTGAAGCGCCTGGAGTTGAAGGCGCGGTCCTTGAGCGAGACGAGGCCGCCGAGCTTGAGCTTGGTGGCGAAGCCGTCGCCATCGGTGATCGGCTGGGTCCAGTCCAGACCCGCCGCCCTGGACTGCTCGTCCTGCTCGGAGAAGAAGTGCCGGCCGCTGTCGGTGCCGTCGAGGAAGAACCAGATCGGTTCCTCGCCCTCGACCACGTCATTCTGGTAGACGATGTCGCGAGTGTCCGGCTCCTCGCGCTCTGCGGCCGCGAGTGAGACCAGCCAGCGCAGCTCCGCGGCGTTCAGGGGCTCGAAGGTGTGCGTGCCCTGCAGCTGGCCGAAGGAGAGGGCCTTGCTGACGAACTCGAGGCGGTTGGCGGCCACGTCGAGGGACGTATTCTCGTTGCGCCCCTCGAGGAAGACCCGGGTCGTGGCGTCGGCCAGCTGGCTTCGCATGCCCAACAGGTTGAAGCGGTGATGATCGCCGAGCTCGAGCATGGCGCTCGCGAAAGCGCCCCAGCGCACACCCGCGGTCGCCGTGCGCACGTCGTCGAACGTGACCCACGGCTGCAGGCCTGTCTCGATGGCGTTGCTCGCCTGGTACTCGCGGATCAGCTCGCGGCGCGCGCTGAACTTGCGGCGGTACACCAGCGAGGCGAGCACGCCGGCCCGGCTGTCTTCGCCCACGTCCCAGCCGTTACCAGCGGCCAGGCTGCCGCTGAGGTTGGGCGCGTTCGTGGTGCGCTCCACCGACATCGGCGTGTTGAGGTTGCCGGCCTGGCCGTCGAGTTCGTCGCGCAGGACGATCTCCCCATCGGGTCGCTCGACGCCGAGGGTCAGCTGGTAGTCGTCGGGCACCTCGGAGCTGAGCGCGCGGTCGCCGTCGTCGAAGCCAAGGAAGTCTGTGGAGCCCGAGGGCTGACCGAAGACCTCGCTGAAGGTGCTCTCCGAGTTGTAGGTGCCGGACAGGGAGGCGGCAAAGAGCGGCTGCTCGGGTGCCTCGCGCGTCACGATCCGCACCGACCCGCCGGCGAAGTCGCCGGGCACGTCCGGCGTGAAGGTCTTGGAGATGTCGAGGCTCGCCAGGATCTGGGCCGGAAAGAGGTCGAGCGGCACGGTCGCGCGGTCGGGTTCGGGGCTGGGCAGGGGCGCACCGTTGAGCAGCGCGTTGCTGTAGCGCTCACCGAGCCCGCGCACGAAGACGAAGCGCCCGCCGACGATGGTCGCGCCGACGACGCGCTGGGCGGCCGCAGCCGCATCACTGGCTGGCATGCGGGCGATCTCCTCGGCGCCGATCGAGTCGCTGACCATCGCATTGTTTCGGCGGTCCTCGAGCATGCTGGCGACGCCGCCCTCGATGTGTGGCGCGGTGACGACGAAGTCCTCCAGCTCGAGCGCCGCGGGGGTGAGCTCGACAGCGATCTCCGTGGTCTGCTCGGCCATGACCTTCACGGTGTCCACCGTCTGCGTGCTGAACTTGGTGTGAATGACGGACAGCTTGTGCGTGCCCTCGGGCACCTGGAGGGTGAAACGCCCCCCAGCGTCGGTGGTGGCATCGATCGCCTGCCCCGCGACGTAGACACGCGCCTCCGGAACGGGCGAGCCGCCCTCCGAGGAAAAGACACGGCCTGCGATCACCCCGGGCGGACCGACGGGCTCGGCCGCGCTCTGCGCAGCAGGCTGCTCGCGCGCCTCGGCGTTGGGCGCCATCCGATCGGCGCTGGCGATCGTGCCATCCGCTGCCAGCGTGACGATCACGTCGGTGGTCTCGCCGGAGACGAGCACGACCCCGTCGACAGGCTGGGGCGCCCCCCCGGGCGGCGTGATCTGCAGGCGATGCTCACCGGCCACGAGCGCCACACGCAGACCGCCGTCCGCATCTGTCGCGTGCTGGCTTCCGTCCGGCAGCGTGACGAGCGCCCCGGCCAGGGCACTGTGGTCGGCTGCAAAGACCACGACGTGCAGCTCCCCGGCGCGGGTCTCCGCCCCGGACTCGGTCTGGGACTCGGTCTGGGACTCGGACTCGGATCCGGGCTCGGACCCAGACTCGACTTCTTGGGCGGCCAGCTTCAGGGGCAGCAGAAGCGCCGCGAGACACAGGACGCGTGAGATACGAAGCACGATGTCGGATCCGCGGTGCTCAGATGCACTCCCAACCGCTGCTGCGGCAGGTCTGCATCGCCTTGCGAAGCTGGTTGGCGTTGTTGAAGAGCTCGGACTCGGTGATCGTCTTGAGCTGCTGCTCGGCCGAGGCGAAGTCGCCGATCTTGTAGTAGCCGTAGGCCAGGGCGTAGCGGACGTTGTCGTCGCCGAGCAGCCCTGTGCGGGAGAGGGACGGCGCCATCGCCGCGACCAGCTCGAAGCGTTCCATCGCCAGCAGGATCGACAGACGCTGCTTGAGTTTTTCTTTCTGGTCGCGGACACGCGCATTGAGCGACAGCGCGCGCTCCAGGCGTCCGGCTTGCTTGTAGAGCTCGGCCGCCTCGACGGTGTACTTGGCATTCAGCCGCGCGGCATCCTCGAGCAGCATCGCCGCCGACAGGGGACGCTCCCGGTCCAGGTAGACGTGGGCCAGGGCGAGCATGATCTGCTCGCTCTCGGGGTATCGCAGGTGCGCGCCCTCCAGGATCAGGCCGGCCTTGTCGAGCTGTTTGCCCTGACGCAGGGCCTCGCCCACCGCCACGTAGTCCTCGGCGGTGGCCTGGGCGCGCGCCAAATAGCGCTGCCCCATGTCCATCACCTCCTGATAGAGCCCCAGCTCGATCAGGTAGAAGACCTGCAAACGCGTGAACTGGGAGTCGTCGGAGAAGATCCTTGCCCCTCGCTTCAGTGCCGCGATCGCCCGACCGGGGCGCTTCAGCTCCCAGTTGGACTGGGCGCGCATCAGGTGGACCGAGGTCTCGTCGTCGAGGGCCTTGCCGGCCCGGTCGAGCACCTCGAGCGTGCGCTCGTATCGCTTCAGACCGTAGTTGGCCTGCGCCAGGTAGAGCAGCAGCACCGGTTCCGGTTGAATCGGCTTCTTCGCGTGGGACCCGCCCGCCTCGGCAGCGTGCTTCGCGTCCGCCCGCTCGGCCGCGATCTGGGCCTTGATCGCCCGGTCGAAGCCCTTACGCGCGGGCTCGAAGTCCTTGCGCTTGAGGGCGAGCAGACCAGCCAGGGTGTGGTAGCGCTGGCGGTCCAGGTCGGGCTTGCTGGCATCCACCTCGTCGAGCGCCGCCTGGGCGCGGTCGAAGTGGCCGTCCTTGATCAGGCGCGCGGCCAGCGCCACGTAGTCGATGTCGGCGCCCCCCTCGTCCTCGCCGGCGAGGGCCACGGACGCGTGCGCGAGGTGCAGCGTGAGCGCCCAGGGGACGAACAGCGCGAGAGCGAGCGGGCTTCGGGATACGGCGGGCATGGCTAGTTCAGGCGAAAGCGCATGGTCTGCTTGGCCCACACGCGCACGTGCTCGGTCTGATAGACGGCGGGCTGGAAACGCCAGCGACGGATCGTGGCGATCGCGACCTCCTCGAAGATGCCCACCGGCTGGGCATCGAGCACCTTGACGCGTTCCACATCGCCACTGGTCCCGATCAACAGGTTCATGGTGACGAAGCCGGAGATGCCGGCCTTGCGGGCCTTGGGCGGGTACTCATCCGGAGCGACGCGGCTGACCGGACGCGGCGGCTCGTCCACCGAGCTCTCGTCCATCACCATCTTCTTGCTCGTCTGCCCGAGCACCTGATCGGAGAGCTGACCAAGCTGGCTTCCATCGAAGCCAGGCATGTCGATCGCGACGTCCGAGATCGCCGAGCTCAGGTTCGGCACCGGGGCACGCTTGGGCGCAGAGTGCTGCACCCGCTTGCGCTTGGGCGGTCGGCGCTGGCGCTTGGGCGGCTTCTTCTTCTTGACCTCGAAGCTGACCGAAGACGTCTTCTCCTCCTTGGGCGGCGGCTGGGAGTACTCGTTCATCAGGACGATGAAGCCGAGCACCAGCGCACTGCCAAGAAGCATCGCGGAGAAGGCAACCGTGTGTCGCAGCCAGGGCTTCATGGCCTCATCCGGCTTCCTTCTCGGTCGCGACGCCCACGTCGACCGCACCTGCCAACCGGCACTGGTCGACCACCTCCACCAGGCGCTCGGCCGGCACGCGCCGGTCGGTGATCACCAGGACGGACTTGCTTGACGCCCCCTTGAGGAAGTCGCGCACTCGGCTCTGCACCATCCAGGGACGCACGGCGGCCCCGTCGATGTGGATGTTCCCACCCGCGTCGATGGCCACCCGCAGGGACTTGCTCGAGGCACGGCTCGCGCTGGCGGCACCCGGCCGCTCCAGCTCGATCTTCATGTCCTTGACGAAGGTCGTGGTGACCATGAAGAAGATCAGCAGAATGAACACCATGTCGATCAGCGGGCTGATGTCGATGTCCTTGCGCGACTCGTCGCGCCGCATGTGCCGTCTCATGGTTTGATGTCCTCTCCTGCCAGGGGCACTTGCATGGACATCCGGTCCGCGACCTTCGCGCACAGCAGGTCCTTGATCTTCGCCAGCTCGAGCGCCAGCGAGGTCTCCCTGCGATCGAGCAGTCGCCCCACCACGACCCCGGGCACGGCCACCGCCAACCCCATCTGCGTGGTGAAGAGCGCCTGGGAGATCCCGCCGGCGATGCCGCCACTTTGGGAGAAGAGCGCCATGTCCGAGAGCGAGTCGAAGGTCTCGATCATTCCGGTGACGGTGCCGAGCAGCCCCGCGAGCGGCGCCACGGCAACGATGCTGGTGATCAGCACCTTGCCGCGCTTGATGTCCGTGTCGAGCGGTGCGAATGCATCGTCCAGGGCGCGCCGCAGGTTGACGGGGTGGGCATCGGCGACGTTGTAGCCGAGCAGGACCGCCTGGCTGATAACCCCGCGAGGGGCGATCACCTTGCCCTGTTCGTGACGCCCCATCAACGCGCGCACCGAGCGCACGGCTCCGCGCTGCAGGGTCAGAAAGCGATAGCCGAGCGCGTACCAGAGCACGAAAGTGGCCGCGATCAGCGGCGGCATCACGAAGCCTCCCTGCTTCGCGTAGCCGAGCAGCGTCTCGAGGGATGCCTCCAACATCGCCCTGCCTCAGGCTCGCGCCGGCTCGCCCGCGACCGACTTGGGTGCGGGCTGGGAAACAGCCGTGTGACGACTGACGCGGATCCCGGTCGCCACGTTGGTGACACGCAGGGCGGCCTTGTCCATGTCGTCCTTGATGCGCTCGGCCCAGCCGGTCAGCATGTTGCCGAGCAGCAGCGATGGGATCGCCACGATCAGCCCCAGCTCGGTGGTCACCAGCGCCTCGGAGATGCCGCCCGAGAGCAGCTTGGGGTTGCCGGTGCCGAACTCGGTGATCACGTCGAAGGTCGAGATCATCCCCGTCACGGTGCCGAGCAGGCCCAGCAGCGGTGCCACGGCGGCCAGCACCATGATGGTCGAGCCGAAGCGATCGAGCGTCGGCGTCTCGTGCAGGATCGCTTCCGAGATGATGTCCTCCAGGTGCTCGCGTTCCCGCTTCAGATTCTGGAGCGTGGCGCGTAGAACGCGTCCGGCGGCGCTCTCGCTCTTGCGGCAGAGCTGAATGGCGGCCTCGACATCGTCGCGCTCGAGCAGCGGCTCGAGCCGCGCGACCAGCCGCCCGGTGTTCGCCCGCGAGCGCAACAGCAGCAGCGTGCGCAGAAAGATCATCAGGAGCGCGAAGCAGCCCAGGCCCACGATCACCCAGGCGATCACGCCGCCGCTCTGAATCACGGACAGCGGCGTCTTGTCCGCGCGCTTGTCCACGCTCTTGTCGAGGGACTCGTAGAGGAAGATGTTGAGCTGCTTGGGCGCCTGCTTCTGGGCCAGGGCCGCGGCCGTCTGCTCGCTTCCGGGCTCGGTCCACACCTTCAGACGCTCGGCACCGGCGGGAGCCAGCGCCCCGCGTGCGCCAGCGGCCAGGCCGAAGGCGGCGACGTTGCCGATCTTCAGCACCTCTCCCTCGACCTTGTCGCCGGTGGCGTCGAAGTAGGCGCTGTGCTCGCTCCGGGTGGTGTTGACGCTGCCGAGCAGCTCCACCGCGGCGGTCAGCGACTGCTCGAGCAGTGCCAGAT
>JAPPOT010000477.1:4076-6570 GCA_028817855.1 Myxococcales bacterium | reverse complement strand
CGAGTGCTCTAGCATTGCCAGAGCTACCGCCTGGGGCTCTTCGGGTACATCGGCGCCATCCTCTGCCTGGCCCTGGCCCCCCTCTGCCGCGGTGGCCACCGCGGGCGCCTCCGCGGTTTCCGGCAGGGCGACGTCGTACTTCTGGAGCAGCGCAGAAGCCTGCTCCATCATTCGTTCGACGGCGTCGGTGCCCTCTTCGATGCCGTCTACCGAGCGCTCGGCGTCGTACATCATTTCGTTGAGACGCTCGGCCTCCACGGTGGCGCTCATGATGCCACCCTGCAGCGTGTCCAGCTCCGTGCGCGCGCTCGTGGTCTTCTTGCCCGCCTCGGCCTTGAGGGCGGCGATGCGCTTGTTCAGCGTCGACTTCTCCGCGCGCAGGAAGGCGAACTCGCGCTTGTAGGCGGTCTTCAAGTCGCCCTCGGCGGCGACGTTGGTCGGGAGCGCGCCGAGTGCCAGGATGGCGACCAGCGCCGCGTAGAGCGGCAGCTTCATCGCTTCGCCTCCAGCGCGTTAGGCAAGGTGAAGTAGCCGACCCGAATCTGCTTCTTGAAGCTCTCGAACAGCCCGTCGACGAGCTTGGCCTGGTCGGGCGCCTGGAGCACGCGGTAGGTCCAGCCGTCGCCGTCCTTGGCCGCGTGTCCGTGCACGCCGTCGCTCGTCCTAAAGAAGAGCATGACCATCCCGATGCGGGCAACGTCGGCGAGCTGTTCCTTGCCGTCGAGCACGATCGTCTGGCGGAAGAGACCGCTCTCGCGTGTCATGCGAAACTCGTCCTCCATCAATGTCCACAGTCGCGCCAGCGCGCGCTGGGGTGAGAGCATGCCGCCCGCCAGCTGACCCTCGATCTTGTCGAGCTCTGCCACACGCTCCTCGAGCCGGAAGGGCAGCGAGCGCTCGATGTAGGCGCGCACGCCGCGTGCGGTCTTCTTGAAGACCGGGACCAGCTCGCGAGACTTCTCCTTCTCCTCGCTCACCAGCTTCTGCTTCTGCGCGATCGAGATGCGCACCTTTTGGAGGCGCATGCGCTCGCGGTCCAGCTCCAGGGCCAGCTCGGCCTTCTGCCGCGCCATCGTGCGCAGCTCGTCCTGCATGTCGCCCTTGTTGCTGGCCAGCTGCGCGGAGAGGGTCTCCACGTCCCCACGCAAGCTCGCCAGCTCGCCCGCCAGCTTGCCCATGTCCTGGGCCTGCGCGCCGCCGGCATGGCAGAGGCACACGAGCGCAAGCACGCCGCCGGACAGCTCCCATCTCAACCGATGTGACATGGGCGGCAGGCTAGATCCGGGTTGTGACGCCGAAGTGACGGCACCGGGAAAGCCCCGTGACGCCGTTGTCACATAGAGGGCGTGGCCTTCATCCGAGCGGGAACCGCCGAGGTTCGCGCAGCAATGGCCTGCCTCCTCGGGCCCTACTCGAGCGGGATCGTCTTGCAGCCCAGCAGGATGTCCACCTTCGCCATGGTGGTGGACTGGATCGTGTCGCAGGTCTGCGGGCACGCGATGATGCGCGTGGGCGCGTCCGCGTCGTCGAAGTGCCAGCCGCCGGCCGCGCACTCGCCGTCGCTCGGGACCTTGCCCAGCTGCGGGGTCTGCTCACCCGCGCCCGAGCTCAGCTGCACGTTCACTTTCTCCCGGTCGAAGACGCCGGCGCCGGGATTGTCCGGGATCACCCACTCGCACTCGAGCGGCGTCTCGACCGTCTTCTCGACCGTCTCGATGCGGGTCTCGACTACGGTGTCACGAATGTCCTGCAGCGCGTTTAGCAGCTCGGTGGCGGCGCCGGGCGCGACCAGGGTGGCCTGCCCACTACCGCCGGCCTCCGCGAACATGTTGAGCGCCGTGAGGTCGAAGCCCAAACCGACGACGAAGGTCGGGATCGAGGGCGTGCCGGTGTAGCCCTCGGCCACCACATCGACCACGCCTTGCACCGTGGAGCCACAGTCGTCGGGCAGCCCATCGGTCACGAGCAGCACGGCCACCTTGTGGTCGGGATGGCTGTCGGACCAGCTGCGCGCATGCTGGATCGCGCCCTGCATCGCCGGCACGGTCGCTGTGCCCTCCACCGGGATCAGCGGGAACGCGCCCTGGAGCGCCGTCGTGTTGCCGGGCAGCTCGGCGATCGCAACGCGCGGCGTCGCGTAGTCCGCCGCGTTGCAGCTGCTGCCGAAGAACTGCACGCCGACGCCGATGCCGGCGGAGGCCGGATCGGCGAAGAACATGTTGATCGCGTCGAGCGTGCCGGGCCACCACGGCACCATGGAACCCGAGTCATCCACAATCATGTAGATGTCGAGCGGCAGGTGGACCTCCTCTTCCACCTCGATGGTCTCCTCGATCACGACCTGCTCGGCTTCGATCGAGCTGGCGCCGCAGGCGCCGTCGTCGGTCATCAGATCGACCATGGTGGGCGTGTCCTGCGCACCGGGCGCGCTCGAGGCGCCCGTGCCGTTGTCGAAGCCGGGAGCCACCGGCGCGTCGCTGCCCGCCGTCCCCGG
>JAPPOT010000477.1:0-4066 GCA_028817855.1 Myxococcales bacterium | reverse complement strand
CTCGCGGCCGCTGCCCTCGGTGTCTCCTCCGGCGCACGCCGCCAGCGCCAGCGCACATGCAAGAACCACGGCGCGCTGCGCCCACCATGCTGAAACCGTCATCTCAAACCACCTCCGGATGCGTCGCCGTATCCGACCCACGGCGGAGTACACGCCGCCTCATTGGAGAGTGGTCACTTCGGTCCCCCAAAGCTCGCGCTGATCTCTAAACTTTCGCTAAACGCGAGCAATTTTGCGGTTCACCGGCCGGTCAGGACAGGCCGAAGTGCTCTTCCCAGCGCGTGAAGGCCAGGAGCTCGCGCCGCGTGCGCTGCCGACCGAGTCCGAGCGCCCGCTCGCGGCACCGCCGTTAGTTGCTCACCAGGATGTCGACGCCCTCGGCCTGGGAGAGCAACCGGTCGCGCAACCGCTCCGCGCCCTCGTCATGTGCAGGCCGCCATGTACCGCCGTCGCGCGCCCTCCTTGCTCCGCGATGGCTGCGCACAGCTCCGGTTGCCCGTCCGACGCACCCGGGCCGGGCACGAAGACGTGCGCGCCCTCCGCGGCAAGTGTCCCTGCGATGACCGAACCGGTGCCGCGATTGCCGCCGGTGACCAGGGCCGTGCGCCCGTCGAGCTGGAGTTCCATGGGAGCTGGAGCGTACACCGTGGCCAACCCGCCGCGCTTCCTGTGTGCGGCCTTTGCATTTTGTGGGTTCGGGCCTCGCGCGTTGCAGGCGGTCCCGGGCCGTGTCAAACGTCCGGGACGATGTCGAGAGGGGATGGATGAAGCGCTGGACGGCTCTGCTACTGCTCTGCTGCGTCGGATGCGGCGATGACGCTGAGCCCGACACCGAGGCGGAGCCCGAGAGCGGAGACGAGCTGGCATCGGGTCGCGCTGACGCCGACGGTGGCGCCGCGGACATGGAGAGCTCGGGCTCGGACGGGCAAGCCAACAGCCTGGCTGCCTCTACGGCGCGCGCGGTCGAGGTCTACGACCGTTCGGCGGATGCCGTATGCACCTGCCTGACGCAGAACGGGGCGCACGAATCCGAGGAGGACTGCCTGGCCCTGATGGGCTCGGGCGAGACCTGGCAGTCCTGCGGTACCGAGGTGCTCGAAGAGCTCGACAGCCCCGAGCTGCGCACCACGATCGCGTGCGTCATCGACCGCATGGAAGAACAAGCCGCCTGCTACGAACGCTCCATGTGCGAGCCCGAGGCCATGAGCGCGTGCGGCGGCGTGCCCATCGAGTGCCTGATGACCGACCTCGACATCCTCTTGATGCTGCTTGAACGCTGCCCCGACCTCGGCCTGCTCAGCCGCACCTAGACGCCTCCCGTTGCCGGCGGCGTCCAAGATTCAACGGGAGTCACCCGCAGCGTCAGCCGATCGAAGACTCCGTAGTCACCCCGACGCTCTCGGTTTGACAGCACGCGGCGTCAATGGCTAGCCTGGCAGACAGTGCGCTGCAGGGCGCCTCCTGTCCGCGGCAAGGGACTCACGCCCACCTGCTCGACTGCACATCGTAGAGCCACCTTTCGGCCCGTCACCAAGCGGACAGCGGGCAACATCTCGAAAGGCGGTTTCGTATGCCCCCCCAGGACCCTGGCCCGTTCGCGGCCATCCTTCCAGACTCACCCAGCCTCGCCCGACTGTCCGGCCAGGCCAAGTCTCTACTCAAGGCGCACCGTGCCGGAGACGCCACAGCCGTCGCGCGTGTGCACACGTCGCATCCGCGCTTCTCGAGCGCCGACGACCGCGACGCGGTGGCGGCGGCGACCCTGACGCTGCGCGACGCGCAGCTCGTGGTCGCGCGTGAGTACGGCTTCGACAACTGGACCGAGCTCAAGCGGCACGTCGAGGTCGCCGTCGGGGGCCAGATCGCCGCGACGATCGAAGCCCTGAGCCAGGCGGCTCGGCGTGGCGACCTCGCCACGCTGCGAACGTTGCTCGACCGGCACCCGGAGCTCATCGACGAACGCGGAGGGCCCGGAGAACGCCCCCCGCTGCTGTGGGCCGCGTACAACGGACACGGCGACGTGGTGGAGGCGCTGCTCGGGCGTGGCGCGGACACGGGCGTGCGCTGCGTTGGGGATCGGGCCACGGCGCTGCATTTCGCTGCAGAGCGACCGCGGCTGGAGATCATGCGGCAGCTCCTCGCCGCGGGCGCCGATCCGGTCGGCGCAGACGACTATCACGGGATGGGCGTGATCGGCTGGGCGGCGGCCATGCAGGCCTCGCCCGAGGCGCCGGAGGTGGCGTTCGCGGAGCGAGCGCAGGCGGTGGAGCTGCTGCTGTCGCACGGCGCAAGCCACACCCTGTGGTCGGCCATGGCCATGGGCGCCCTCGAGTTTGTGCGCGCGGCTGTCGCGGCGGACCGCGGCATCCTGCAGCGGCCCGGTCGCCTGCACCGGACCTACCCACTGCACCAGGCCGCCGCCGGGACCGGACGTCCGCACAGCCCACCCCAGCTCGAGGTGGTCGCCCTGCTGATCGAGCTCGGTGCCCCCCTGGACACCAGCAACGAGCAGGGCTACACGCCGCTCGATCTGGCCGCGCTGGGCGGGGCGCGCGAGATCGCCCAGGCGCTGCTCGACGCCGGCGCCCGCATGAGCCTGCCGGCGGCGGTCGGGCTGCAGAGCCCGGAGCTGCCGCAGCTGTTGCGCCAGCATCGCTCCGAGCTGAAGCGGGGCGGACGCTATGACACCCTGATCGAGCACGCTGCCAGCCACGGCTCGGCGGCGCAGGTGAAAGCCCTTCTGACCGCAGGAGCCGACGTCCACGGTCGGTATCCCGACGACGACTTCTCGACCCCCCTGCACCTGGCGGCCATGGCGGGCAAGCGCGACGTCGCCGAGGTGCTGCTGCAGTTCGGCGCGGACCCGACCCTACGCGACACCAGCTACAACTCCACCCCGGCCGGCACAGCCCGCTACGCAGGCCATGGCGACCTGGCCGACTGGCTCGAAGGGGCGAGCCCCGAGGAGGGCCGCCCATGAAACCCGCTCCAGACGTCGAACACACCGCACCGATCCTGCGCGTGCAGGACATGGCGGCAGCCGCGCAGCTCTACGAGCAGCTCCGGGAGCTCGACCGCCACCGTGGGTCGACCCCGCCGCTCGTTGACCGCTCGATGCACGCTGTACATGATGCGCACATGCGACGACTGTCGCAGTGATCGTGGAGGGCGTGATGGGTGAGCATGAGTCGGTGCGCGGGACCTGCCTTTGTGGAGCGGTGACGCTGACCGCCCACGCGGTTGAGGAGTACGGAGCTTGCCACTGCGGCATGTGCCGCAAGTGGGGCGGAGGGCCTCTCATGGCCGTGGACTGCGGTCAAACGGTGCGAATCGAGGGCGAGGGCTCGGTTGGAGTGTTCGACTCCTCACCCTGGGCGGAGCGCGGCTTCTGCACTAAGTGCGGCACTCACCTATTCTACCGTCTCAAGGGGAACCAGGAGTACCACGTCCCAGTCGGTCTGTTCGGGGATGCGGTCACCGGGCGCTTTGCACTGCAGGTATTCATCGACAAGAAGCCCGAGAGCTACGCATTCGCGAACCAGACCGAGACCATGACCGAGGCCGAGATCTTCGAGCAGTACGCCCCCAAGGATTGACCGCCGGACCGTGTGCGCGCCGACTGGTGCTCGCGAGCCCGATGCGATCCCGGCTCCGAGCATCTCAGTCGTGTTGGACGAGGCGCGCAGCCAAACCAAAGTGATCCGACGGGAAGACGCCGTTTTTACCCACCGGCTCATCGCCCAGAACGCTCACGTCGGACGGCTGATACCCCGGAAGCCGCACGAGAATGCGGTCGAGGCGCCGGCTTGGCTCGCCCGGAAACGACCCACGCGCCGCCATCGGGCTCTTCTCGATGTCCCAAGTGAATTGCAGGTCGACAATCGGCCAGCGAGCGAGAATGAAGGCCCCGCCGGGCGCAGCCACGCGCCCTTCATGGCGAGTCACATGGTAGCGCCGGACCCACTCCTGCCTGGAAAGCTCCTCGATGAACTCGAATCGTCGAGGTTCGTTCAGGAGCGAGCGCGCCCGCAGGGCCAACCGGAGGCGTAGCAGCGCTACGTCGAGG
>JAPPOT010000795.1 GCA_028817855.1 Myxococcales bacterium | reverse complement strand
ATTCGGTGTTGACCGGTCCGGCGCCGTGGCCGTTCCCGTCCGCCCCCGCTCGAGCGCCTGTGGGGCTGAGGCGGCGCTCCCCGGGACAGGGTCGTCACGCGCGGCCTTTGACCCGATCGCCTGCTCTGGGGCTCCCAAGCCGTTGAACTTGTGGGTGCATGGGCCGAGATCCGGCGGGTTACCGGGCGGGCCGCTGCGAGGTGAGGATGAGCGGGCGAGTGCGTGTCGTGTGCCTGGCGGGCCTGTGGGTCGGCTTTCTGGGCTGCTCGAGCGAGGATGGGGGCGACATGGGCGCCGCAACCTGGACGGGGAGCAATACCGGCGTGGCCGGCACCGCCGGACCGACGGTGGGGCCGGCGATGCCGGCGGCGGGCAGCACCACCCCGATCGGTACGGCCGCGCCCGGAGACGCTCCCGACGCGTTGCCGCCAGATCCGGGTGAGACGCCGGTCATGACGCCGGGCTGCACGAGCGGAGACCTGGACAGCGACGGCGACGGCAGCCTCGACTGCGACGACGCCTGCCCCATGGACGCGCTCAAGGTCGAGCCGGGCGCGTGCGGCTGCGGAATGCCGGAGCCCACCGATGGCTCGATGGCGTGCGAGCCGGCGTGCAACGATGAGGACTGCGTGGGCGATGCGGACCCCGGGCCGGACGCGAGCGATCCCGATCTGTGCGCGGTGCAGCCCATCACCGACGAGCTGCGCGACATCCACGGTGAGGTCTACACCCGCTTCGCGAGCGCCGAGGGCGTGCCGGTGCTGGCCACCGACTCGCCCCAGGACGAGGCCCTGCGACGCGCCTGCATGATGGTCCGCGACCTGGCCAACCGACCCGAGATCCTGCAGACGATGCTCGAGGAGGACATCGGTCTGGTGGTGATGGGCGAAGACGAGACATCCGCGGACTTCCCCGAGTTCGCACGATGGAACGTGCCGGACTGGCGCGCACGTGGCCTGGGCGGTGTGCCGCGCGGCCTGTGTGCGGAGGAGAACATCATGTGCAACACGGCGGTGGATCGCTGGCGCGGCGAATCGATCTGCGTGCACGAGTTCGCCCACACGATGCACCTCGGCGTCTACAACCGCATGGACCCGACGTTCGACGAGCGGGTGGACGCCGCCTATCGCGCCGCGATCGGCGCGGGCAAGTTCGACAACACATACGCCGCCAGCAACGCGGCCGAGTACCTCGCCGAGGGCGTACAGGATTGGTACAACACGAACCTCGAGTCGAGCACGCCCAACGGCGTGCACAACCACATCAACACGCGCGCCGAGCTCCAGGAGTACGACCCCGGCCTCTACGAGATCCTGGCCGAGGTGTTGCCCGACCAGCCGGCCTACCAGGACTGCTACTTTTACGAGTAGCGCGCCAGTGTGAGCGGCGGACCCCGATGGCGGCTGCGGGGCTCGCCGAAGAAGGCGGGGGCGTAGCGGGCGAAGCTGTGGAGGCCCGCGCGCTCTTCGAACGTCGCGAGGCCGAAGACGTAGCTCCAGCCGCTGCCGGGATGGATCTGATGGGCCCTGCCCCACATCCAGCTCCCCCGGTCTGACACGCGAGTCCAGCGCGGGTTCCGGGCGGCGCGAGCTGGCATCATCCGCGAGCAGGCCGGGCTCTCCAGAAAGCTGCATGGTTTCGGAGGCCTGAGACGTTTTCATGGATGCCGGCGAGGCCTCGGATTGTTTGGGGGATGGCCCAGACTGTTTGGAGGCGCTAGCACATGTGTGTGGACGCTTGAAGTGTGCGACCGGTCCGGAACGGCCGGTCATGTAGCGGAGGTGGGTATGATTCAGTTGCGAGTAGGGCGCGGCGGATCGTCGTGGCGCAAGCTCTCGTGTGCGCTCGCGGCGCTCGCGGTCATCGCATGCAGCGCGGACGAGGGCTCGATCGAGCGCTCGGGCCGACAGGACGGCGACGAGGCGGTCACGGGCGGCGCCGGATTTGGCAACGCCCCCTCGGTGACGGGGGACGCTCCCGGTGGTGACTTCGGCAACCCGACCGCGGGCAACGGGACGCCGGGCGCGGCGGGCACCGACCTGCCGGCGCCCGAAGACGTGCTGTGCGCGGAGGGCATGGCCCAGGCCAACCCGGTGACCCCCACCGTGTGGCTGGTGATCGACTCCTCCGGCAGCATGGATCGCGACTTCGGCGGGCCGACGCGCTGGGATGCGCTGCGCACCGCGCTGGTCGAGCCGGGCGGCATCGTCGAGACGCTGCAGTCGGGCGTGCGCTTCGGGATGGTGATCTACAACGGCCCCGACAACGGGCAGGCCCAGTGCATGGGCACGCCGGACCTGCTGTGCGGCTGCATCCTCGGCTTCGAGCCGATCTGCTGCGAGCCGGCCTGCGGTGGCACGCCACCGCCGCCGCCCGATCCGGCCAGCTGCGCGAACCTGGTGACGATCGACCCGGCACTCGACAACTACGCCGCGATCGACGCGGCCTACCCCGCCCGGCAGATCGGCGGCTGGACCCCGACCGACCGCGCGGTGGACCACGTAGTGACGAATCTGCCGGTCTTCAACGAGCAGGTGCTCGACACCGACACCGACCCCATCTACGTGATCCTCGCGACCGATGGTGCGCCCAATGACAACTGCGGCATGCAGCTGAACGGCCAGGGCGCGTCCAACTTCCAGCCGGAGGTGGCCGCCCGAGTGCTCGACACGGTCAACCAGGGTGTGTCGATGGGCATGAAGATGTTCGTCATCAGCCTGGCCGGCGACGACCAGCAGCTGCGACAGCACCTCGACGAGGTCGCGCTGATGGGCAACACGGGCTCGCCGGCGTTCGAGCCGACCAACCCGGACGATCTGGTGCAGACCCTGCAGGAGATCTTGGGCGGCACCACCTGCCAGGTGGAGCTCAACGGCGCGGTCGAGATGGGGCGCGAGTGCACCGGCGAGGTCACCATCAACGGCTTCCCGGTGGAGTGCGGCTCGCCGGACGGCTGGAGCATGGCCGACGAGCGCACCGTGCAGCTCAACGGCCAGGCCTGCACGGACTTCCTCGGCGCCGCCTCCCAGGTGATCGCGCGCTTCCCCTGCGGGGTGTTCGTCCCGGACTGAGACTCGGATCTGAACTCGTGCCTGCAAGCGCTTCGCTCGGACGTTGGTTGCAGGGGAAGCTGTAGGAGCGAGGGAGTTGGGATGTACGGATGCGACCGATCGGCCGCCGCGTTGATTCTCCATAGGCATCACGGTGGACAACAACGCATGCGTCGACATCCACGAGGGCGACCGCGTGCAGGCGGTCAGCAGCAGCGGCGCCCCAATGAGCCAGTGCGCCGCGCAGCTCTGGGGCGGTGATCTGGTGATGGCGAGCGACGTCGGTTACTGGACCGCGTACACCCACGCTGGCTCGATCAACCTGGTCCACTTCACCGATGCGGGTCCGGACCAGACGATCGACGGCGCCGGCAGCGCCGACCACGCGAAGCTGGTGCACCACGGAGACGCTCACATGCTGCTCGCGTGGGAATCGGGTACCGCGATGTCGGCGAAGGTGCTCGATGGCTCGACGGGGGCGACCATCGGTTCCGAGATCACGATCGATGTGCCCGACCACAACTACCAGGCATTCAAGGCATACCAGGACGGCAGCGTCGCCTATCCCGGCGTGGGGAGAGGCGACAGCGCGATCCGCGTCGCGCGTGTCATACCCTGTTAGTAGAGGCGCTCGATTGGCTCCCCGGGCTAGCGCGGCCGGGTCGGTGTAGAATGGACCACGTGTGCGCACTGGCTGCAACACGAGCGAACCGGGGCCGGGGGTATGCCTCGCTGCTCCTGGCGGCGCTCGGCCTGCTCGGCGGCTGCTCGGCATTCGATGCGGCCCTGCTCGAACGCGACCGGGACCCCTCGGATGCGGGCACGGCCCTGGACGGCTCGAGCGGGGACGAGCCCGCCACTGACGGGGGCCCGACGCTAGACGCTTCACCGCCGGGCGACGGGGGCACCGACGGCAGGGCGGACGGGGGCACGGGGGACGCCGCGACCGACTCGGGCGCGGGGAACGACGACCGCGACGCGGGCGTGGACGAGGACGCCGGAAGCGCACCGACCCCGCCGGAGGATCTGTGCCCCGACGACCCGGACAAGCTCGCGCCCGGCAGCTGCGGCTGTGGCGAGAGCGAGGACTTCGCTGCGACCTGTGACGCGCTCGCCAGCGGGCTCGTGCACCGCTATCGCTTGTCCGGGGACGGCACCACCGCGATCGACTCGGCCTCCGGAGCCGATGGCACGCTGGTGAACGCGACGCTCGACGGCAGCGCGGCACTCACACTCCCGGGTGGCACGAGCGACGCCTACGTGGACCTGCCCGACGGCATCGTGTCGGCGCGTACCGATGCGACCGTGGAAGTGTGGCTGGATTGGGCGGGCGGCAACAACTGGCAGCGGGTCTTCGATTTCGGCACCTCGAACGGGGGCGCGGGCACCCAGGGCAGCGGGACGACGTACCTCTTCTTCACCCCATCGGCATCGGCCGGCGCGATGCGCGCGGCGTTTTCACTGGACGGCTTCATGGCGGAGAAGCAGGTAATCGGAAGCGCGGCGTTGATGACCGGGCTGCATCACGTGGCCCTCGTGTTCGTCGACCAAGGCGAGATGCGCCTCTACGTGGACGGTGCGCTCGAGGGCAGCGTCATGCTCGCGAGCGGGGACTCGCTGTCCGCGATCACCGACGACAACAACTGGATCGGCCGCTCCCAGTTCGCCTCGGACGACGAGCTCGGTGCAGTGGTCCACGAGGTGCGCATCCACGGGGTCGCGTTGAGCGCGGACGATGTCGCGGCGAGCTACGCGCTTGGCGCGGATCCGCCCTTCCTGCCCTGAGCCGGCGCGCGGGCGGCTATGGATCGGCAATCGTGCGCAGGACGAGATCGATCAGAGCTGCGCTGCCGACCGCCACGTCCGTGCCCGCCGGAACCGGGACCACGTACCAGCGCACGGACCAGGCCGCTGAAGCGCCGGGCGCGATCACGTCATAGGGGCCCTGCGCCTCGAGCTCGATGTAGGTTGCGGCCAGGTAGACCTCGACCTCGGCTTCCTCCGGCGCTTGCATCGCGGCGGGCACGTCCTGCCAGCTACGCACGACCAGGAGGTCATCCTGAAGGTGCGCGAGCCAGCCGGCGCTGGCGTCGGCAAAGACCTTGCCGTCGTCGCCAGCCCAGAGCGCGTCGTAGGAGAGCCATAGATGCGCACCGCGTTGCTCGAGCGCGAAGTCGCCGCGCGATGCGCTGCCGGGCCAGAAGGTGAGCCCCGAGGTCGGGTGACGACTGACCTCCCAGGGTGCCAGGGTGGCCGGCGCCCCGCCCTCGTTGCGCAGCTTGTACTCGATCTGGATGGCGTCGCGAGCGCGGTCCGCGCTGAAGCGCTTGGTGATGCCGATGCGGGTGCCGGCCAGGTCCGCGGCCTCGCCCGCGGCGCTCAGCGCGGCCCCCTCCGGCGTCGGCACGTAGGGCCGCTCGTCGTGGGCGGGCAGCGGCGGCCAAGACCAGTCGGACTGGGGGCTGGTCCACAGGGTCGAGCCCCCGTTCAGGAAGCCGCTCGAGCGGTCCAGGGGGCGCAGCACGTTGCGGCCGTCGAGGCCGAATGACAGCACGCGCGCGCCCTGGGACACGTCCACCTCGAGCGCGCGCGCACCCAGGTCGAGCCTGTAGACGCCGGGCGCGACCTCCGAGAGCGAGGCACTCTCGGCGGGCATGATCTCCATTGGCGCGGTCATCGGTTGCTCGCTCGCTCCGTCGGTGGTGCCCATCGTGGGCAGCTGCATCGAGCCCAGCGCGCCGGCACCGCCCGGGTTGCCGGGCTCGGGGGCGGTGGCGACCTCGGCGCCATCCGGCACTGCGGGACGCCCCTCTGCGGCGGCGCTTGGACCCGCTGCACAGCCCATCAGCAGGCCGAGGACGAACAGGGCTTTCGGGAGCTTCACGGCTACCCAGGGACCGGGACGGGAGCTTCCGGGTCAACGCACTTTGACCCGATCCGACGGGGCTGGAGCCCAGAGGCAGTGTGAGGGGCTATCTGCCAGGGCTCGTGCTGTCGCTGATGTGTGGATGCGCCACCGGGAGCACCACCGATGCGGATGGCGGCGGCTCACCCTCCGGGTCGTCATCCTCGGCGTCCGGGGTCTCCGGGAGCGCCGGCAACGGCCCTTTCGGCAACGCCGACGGACCGCCCGAGCTGGCGGTGGGGGCGGACCTGGACAGCGAGCCCCGCGGCTGCAACGACCTGCGGGTCGAGTTCGCGCCGATCATCCCGACCGTGCTGCTCGTGGTGGATCGGTCGGGCAGCATGTTCGACATGCCCTACGGGGCCCACCCGACCCGCTGGCAGGCGCTCGATGAGGCGCTCTTTCCCGGCAGTGGGGGCGTGATCGCGAGCTTTCAGGACTCGGTGCGCTTCGGGCTGATGACCTACACCGCCGACTCGGCCGGCGGCACGTGCCCGATCCTGCGCGACGTGGCGCCCTCGCTCGGCAACCACGCTGCGCTCGAGTCGCTCTACCTCGAGGAAAGCACACGCCCCGGTTACAAGGCTGAGACACCCACCGGGGCAGCGCTCGAGGCCGCGATCGGGCTACTCCAGAGCTCGGTCGACGATGGGGTGGCGCACATCCTGCTGGTCACCGACGGGGAGCCGGACGACTGCGTGACGGCCGATCCCCAGTGCGGGCAGGACCAGTCGATCGCCGCGGTGCAGCGCGCGCGCTCGCTCGGGATCGGGACCTCCGTCGTCGGCATTTCCGCCGACGTCAGCGCCCAGCATCTGCAGGACCTGGCCAACGCCGGACAGGGGCTGCCGGTACAGGCGCCGGACATGCAGTACACGTACAACTGCGTCAACCCGGGCTATGCCACGCTGAGCGCGAGCTACGCGGCCGCCGGCGAGGCACCCGGCAGCGCGCCTATCTTCCAGCCGGCGGACGCGACCGGACTGGCGAGCGCGTTCGAGACGCTGATCCGCGGGGTCACCGGTTGCAGCTTCGAGCTGCAGGGCGAGGTGGACCTGGAGCAGGCACACCTGGGTGCGGTGGTGCTCGACGGCGCGCCCTTGAGCTACGAGCACGCGGACGGATGGCGAATGGAGAGCAGCCGCGTCCTGGAGGTCCAGGGTAGCGCCTGCGAGCAGATTCTGACCGAGTCGCGGGAGCTGGTGATCAGCTTCCCATGCGACGTGGTGGAGCTGCTCTAGAGAATTGGAGGAATCGGTGCAGCAGCTTGGAGTCTCCGGCCTGCGGGCCCTGCTCGTGCTCGTGGCGGTTGGTTGCTCCGCGCCCGGCACAGGTCGCGATACCTCGAGCTCGAGCGCCGGTGGCGCGAGCTGCCCCCCCGGACAGACCTGCGCGGCGGCGCCCTGCCTGGGGCCGAGCTGCACACCGAGCGCGGGCGGAGACGGCGTGGTCCCCCCGGGCGGCAGCAACCCCGGCGACGGGGCCCCGGGGGCGCCCGCGGGCAGCGGCGGAACCGGCGGCGCGAGCGCACCGGGCGGCGATGACGACACGGACCCGAGCGGTGGAAGCGGCGGCAGCGGCGGCAACGCCGGGCCCAGCGGCTTCGGTGGCTACATCATCAGCGGCCGCTTCCAGGGCTACGCCTGGACCGATACGTCGGCCGGCTCCTCCACCATCGCGCCCGGCGACTACGCCAGCGTGATGGAGTTTCCGCTGTGCGCATCGGGCACGGTCGCGGGTGGCTACGAGAACGTCGCGATGGTGGGCTGGAACCTCAATCAGGGAACGGCGGCGGGCGATCCGAAGGAGAGCATCACGCTTGCGATGGACGGGCTGTCGGTCGAGCTGTCGAACACCGCGGGCTCGCCCTTGCGACTGCAGCTGGAGGGCGAGGGCGGCGGGCGCTGGTGCGCGCCCATCACTCAGGGCGGGGGCTTCATCGCCTATGGCAGCTTCAATACCGAGTGCTGGGAGGGCGGCAACGGCACGCCCTACGGGGGCGAGCCGGTGGTGGCGGCGGTGGTGCTAGTACCCGGAGCCGAGTCCGCGCCGGTGGACTTCGACTTCTGCCTCGAGGGACTCGCCGAGGCGGTGGATGATGGCAGCGGGGGCGCGGGTGGCAGCGGCGGTGACGGAGATGGGGACGGTGACAGCGGGCCCAGCACCTTCCCACCCCTCGAGGGCGGTTGCAGCGGCTACGCCACGCGTTACTGGGATTGCTGCAAGGCCCACTGCGGCTGGACCGGGAACGTGCCGGGCGGGGTGGCGCCGCTGACGAGCTGCGGGGGCAGCGATCAGAGCCTGGGCGGCGACTACGGGGCCCAGAGCAGCTGCAACGGCGGCGGCGCCTTCATGTGTCAGAACCTGGCGCCGTGGGCGGTGGACGGCGGGCTGTCCTACGGCTTCGCGGCGACGCAGAGCGGCGACATCTGCGGGCGCTGCTACCAGCTGCAGTTCACCGGGCAATCGCACAACGCGGGCAACGACCCGGGCTCGTCCGCGCTCGCGGGCAAGACCATGATCGTCCAGGCCACCAACGTCGGCTTCGACGTGGCCGGCGGCCAGTTCGACATCCTCGTGCCGGGCGGTGGCGTGGGCGCGTTCAACGCCTGCTCCAGCCAGTGGGGCGTCTCCAACAACGAGCTCGGTGCCCAGTACGGCGGCTTCCTGACGACGTGCAAGCAGCAGCAGGGCTCGAGCGATCACGGCGCCCTCAAGAGCTGCGTGATGTCCCGCTGCAACGACGTCTTCGGCTCTCGGGGCCTGACCGAGCTGGTGGCGGGCTGCCAGTGGTTCGTGGACTGGTTCGAGGTCGCGGACAACCCGAGCTTGCTCTACCGCGAGGTGGAGTGCCCGGGGGCGCTGCGGGATTTGGG
>JAPPOT010000646.1 GCA_028817855.1 Myxococcales bacterium | reverse complement strand
CCCACAGTTTCACTTCCCCCTCCGCTTCACTCCGCCCCCGTGAACACGTAGCCCGCGGTCCGCACCGTCTTGATCCGCTTGGGCTTGGTCGGGTCATCCTCGATCGCTGCCCGGATGCGTGAGACGTGCACGTCGATGCTCCGGTCGTAGGCCTCCAGCGTCTCTCCCCGCACCGCCTCCATGAGCTGCTCGCGGCTCTGCACCCGCCCCGAACGCTTCGCGAGCACGACCAGGATCGCAAATTGGTGGCTGGTGAGCTCGCGGGCCTCGCCGCGCAGCCGCACCTCGCGGCGGCCCCGGTCGATCTCCAGGGGGCCGAAGCGCATCACCGCATCGGGATCGCTGCTCGGCCCCTGGCGCCTTCGCACGATCGCCTTCAGGCGCGCGAGCAGCTCCCGCGGGTTGAAGGGCTTGGGAAGGTAGTCGTCGGCGCCCAGCTCCAGCCCCACGATGCGGTCGAGCTCATCGCCACGACCGGTCAGCATCAAGATCGGGATGTCGCCCTCGGCTCGCACCGTGCGACAGACCTCGAAACCGTCGCCGTCGGGCAGCATCACGTCCAGGATCAGCGCCTCGAAGGTCCCGCCGCGCAGGGCTCTCAACCCGCTCTGCACGTCCGCCCGGTGCTCGACGCGGAAGCCCCGGTCGCCCAGGTACTCCGCCAGCATGCCGCCGAGCTTGTGGTCGTCGTCGATCAGCAGGACCGTTCGATCCATGGATCCAGTCTAGTCCTCCCACGCTCCCGACCGGTTGCCGGTCTGTGAAGTTTTGTTAACCCGGCAGCTCGCCCACGTAGCGGGCCCGTGGGCGCAGACGCTCGCCCTGGACCCGCTGTTCGTGGATGTGGGCGACCCAGCCCGCGAGCCGCCCGCAGGCGAACAGGAAGCCCGCCGAGCTCGGACCTGCGCCGAGGGCCTGCGCCAGGGCCACCAGCCCGAAGTCCAGGTTGGGGCCGCCGCGCCCCGCCTGATCCATCGCAAGGGCGATGGCGTCCATCGCCGCCAGGCGCGGGTTGGACCCGTCGATGCGGTGCGCGTGCTCGAGCACCAGGCGCGCGCGCGGGTCGCCGTCCGGGTAGAGCGGATGGCCGAATCCCGGCAGCCGCGCGCCGCGGGCCAAGCGCTCTCGCACCACATCCCCCGGATCGGCGCTGTCCATGGCTTCCTCCAGCAGCGCCTCGACGCGCAGGGTGGCGCCCCCGTGCAGTGGACCGGAGAGGGCGGCGAGGGCGGCGGCAATGCAGGCGTATAGGTCGCTGCCGGCCGAGGCCGTCACGCGCGCCGCGAAGGTGGAGGTGTTGAGCTCGTGGTCGGCCGCCAGCACGAGGGCAGCTTCCACCGCGTGCTCGGCCTCCTCGCCGGTGACGCCGAGCGCGCGGGTGACGCGCCGCGCCACGCCGTCGCGGCGGCCCGGTGGCCGCCCCTTCGCCCAGCCCGGGCCACTGGCGAGCCAGCGGATCAGGGCCCGCGCCCGTCGCAGCTCCGGCTCCGCGCCCTCACCAGCGATGCGCTCGCTCTGCGCGCGCAGCAGGGCCACCGAGGTCAGCAGCGAGCGGATCGGACCGGCGCCCCGGCGCAGCGCGGCGCGCACGGAGCGCGCCCCGACCCCGTCGTCCGCGTCGGCCCAGCACGGCTCGCGATCTGGCAGCGCACCACCCCACAGCAGCTCGGCCACCTGCTCGTAGCTGGCGCCCTCGGCCAGCAGGTCCGCTGAATTGCGCCCACGATAGTAGAGCTGGCCGTCGACCACGGTCGTGATGGCCGAGTCGATCACCGGCTCCCCCCAACGCAGGGCGCCCGCGGCCACCGCGGTGTGACCGGCGCGCGCGTCGTGGCGCTGTTTGAGGCGGGTGATGTCGGAGCGCAGGTAGAGGCTCCCGCGCCGCTCCGGATCCGGTACGCGTGTGACCCAGCCGCGGCTGACGTAGGTGTAGAGGGTGGCCGGCTTGATTCCGAGCATGGCCACCGCCTCCCGCGCTGTCAGATACTCCGGTGTCGACATGGGTCGATCATATCGATCGACATCCATCGATGCACCGGCACGGGCTCCCTCGACCTGCCCATGCCCGATCCCGACGCTCACGCCGCCAACCCCGGCACGGGCCCCACATAGCGCAGCTTCGGCCGGATCAACCTTCCCCGCTGCCGCTGCTCGAGCACGTGTCCGCACCAGCCCGCGACGCGTCCCACCGCGAACGTGGGCGAGAAGAGGCTCCGGTCGAGCCCGACCGCGTCGAGCAGCACCGCCGTGTAGAACTCGACGTTGGCTTCGAGCCGTCGTCCCGGGTAGCGCTCGCGCAGCAGCGAGAGCGCGGCAGCTTCCACGTCCCGCGCGATGCGCAGGCGGGCGCGGTCGGCGCCCTCGGGTGACAGCAGCCGCACCGCACCCTCCAGCACTGCCGCCCGCGGGTCGCGCACGCGGTAGATGCGATGCCCCATGCCCATGATGCGGGCTCCACGCGCGAGCTCCCGTTCGAGGAAGGCGCGGGCGCCGCCCTCGCTTCCCACCGCGTCGAGCATGTCGAGCACGGGGCCGGGCGCGCCGCCGTGGAGCGGTCCCTTCAGTGCACCGATCGCCGCCGTGATCGCGCTCACCATGTCCGAGCCGGTCGAGGTCACGACGCGCGCGGCAAAGGTGGAGGCGTTCATGCCGTGGTCCGCCACCGTGACCAGGTAGCGCTGCAACGCGCGGGCCGCGACCGGCGGTGCCTCGCCCGTCGCCATGCGCAGGTAGTCTGCGGCGTGCGAGGCGTGCGGGTCCGGCGCGATCGGTGCTGCGCCGGCCTGCGCCCGCGCCCACGCGGCGGCGAAGACGGCGGTGGCGCCCGCCAGGGTCGCAGCTTCGACGACCGGATCCTCCTCCTCCTCGAACGCGAGCTGGGCGATGCCGGCGCGCAACGCGTCCATGCCGTCGGGCCGGGCCAGGCCGCCGCCCAGGGTGTCGAGCCGTTCGAATGCGTGCTCGCGCGCGCGGCCGATCAGTCCTGCGATGCCGTCCCGCGGCGCGCTCCCCGGCGGGTCCCCGCGCCACAACAGTGCGCAGGTGTCCTCGAAGCTGGCTTGCTCCGCCAGCTCCCCCACTTCATGGCCTCGAATGATCAGACGTCCCCCTTCACCGTCGACGCGACTGAGCGCGCTTTCGGCGACGACGACGCCCTCGAGACCGCTGTCGACCGCTCGGTCGCTCTTCATGGCGGGCCTCCTTGATAGGCGTGTGTTCGTGCTTCTCTGTGATCCTCAGCTAAGCAGCTGGCGCGGCAGCGACAATCTCGATTCGACAATCGACAAAAAAGTTGGAACGCGGTCCGGGCCCGAATACGTCCCAATTCCCTCAGCGGTCCCCGTGGGTTAGGGGGGCTTCCCCCCACTGTGCGGGGGGTCCAAGTGTGCTATTCTCGTACTGTGCACTGCTTGACGCCCCAAAAGCTGTGCTGTTAAGGGTCCCTATATGGTCCCCATTGGGACCACATGTCGGAGGGTAGGCGCGTGAGCAACTTTGCGGAGTGGTTAAACTCGGTGACCGTCCTGTACGTGGGCGACGGCAAGTCGACGCAGGCCGGTTGGTTGGAGAGCGCGGGCGCGCAGGTGCTGACCGCGGCCAGCGCAGAGGAGGCCCGCTCGGCCTGCGAGAAGGACCCGACCGCGATCGATGCGGCCGTCGTGGAGGCGGACTACTCGGGCGCCGGTTGGCTCGGCGTGGCCCGGGACCTGCCCGGCTCCTGCGCCCTGCTCGTGATCGCTCACGATGTCGAGCCGTCCCTGCTCGAGACGATCGTGACCGTGCGCGGCGACTTCCTTTCGAAGGCCGCCACGCAGGCGGACTTCCTCTTCCGCGTCAAGAACATCACCAAGCTCTCGGTGCCGAGCATGCGCCGTCTGGCTGCCAATGCGACCAAGCTGTGGAGCCTGCCGCGCCAGCTCTCGCGTCTGCTCTACTACAACCTCTGGTCCTACTCGGATCAGGAGATCGCCGACGCGATGGGCCTGAGCCGTCACACGATTCAGGAGTACCAGGACGAGCTGCGCCGCCGCACGGGCGTGCGTACCAAGCACGCCTACCTCCGTCGCCTGCTCGAGTACGCCGGCGAGGAGCCGCCGCTGTCGATGAGCGACAACACGAGGGCCCACGTGACGCAGTTCCGAAGGCGCTCCGAAGGCACCGACCAGATCTAGCCGCGGACATCGCTGGCTTCACGCACTCGTGAGCGAAGCGAACCTCGGGCGCGAATGCGCCCGGCGGCTCGCGCAGCTAGCCAAGACAAGAAAGCGCGGGCCGTGGGCCCATGCTGACGCGGGGGCGACCTCGAGTGCCGCTATCGGCACTCGGGTGGGGCGGTGCCTCCACACGAACAAATCGAACCCGGTTTCGGCCCCTGGATCCCGATGGCCGGCGTCCCAACCCGGCCGCCAGGTCGCCGATACCGATCGATCCCAATGCCCCGTGCGTATGGATCTGCTAACTCCAACTGGTGGGCATGGCAGTACGGTCGCGGCGGCGCTTGTGGGGGGTGCTACTTGCCGTGATCGGCGTACTCGCCATCCTGTGGCTTGTTCGCGAGGCGGGTACCGAGGCGCTCGCCGCCTCGATGGACCGGCTGCTGCCCTGGGTTCCGCTCCTGCTGTTGCTCGAGGGGGGGCGGATCGGGCTCGAGCTGCTCGCCACGCGTGCCGTGCTCGGGCCCCACGCCCGCAGCGTTCCCGGGCGCGCGCTGCTGCGGGCGCAGTTGGTCGGCAACAGCGTGGTGATGTCCACGCCCCTGGGCCGGCCAGCTGGCGAGGCGGTCAAGGCGCTGATGCTCGCGCCCCATGTGGGCACGGGTCGTGGCTTTGCGGTCGGTGTGGTCGGGCAGTCCCTCACCCTGGTAGTCAACGGGACCCTGGCACTGGCCGGCTGGGCCGGTGCTTCCTTCGCGTTGGCGGCGCGCGCCGATGACGGGGGCGCGGAGCTGGTGACCGCGATGGCGGCGATGGGCGCGGTCACGCTCGGCCTCGGGCTCGGCGTGCAGCTGGCAGCGCGAAGCGTGGCCGTCAGCCGCGCCGTCGGTCGCATCGAGCGCGCCCGCATTTTCATCCAGCGCTTCCGCGACGCTTCCGCGGAGCTGTCGCTGGTGCCCACGCGGCCGCTGCTGCTGATGTTCGCCTCGCGCGGATTGCAGGTGGCCCAGTTCGCGCTGCTTCTGTACGTCTTCGGCACCCAGCTCGGCTTGCAGGTCGTGCTGGTCGCCCAGGGTATCTACCTGGTGGGCGCAGCCGCGGGCGACCTCGTGCCCGCGCAGCTCGGCGTGATCGACGGCGCCTTCGCCCTCGCCGCCCCGCTCCTGGGTGTGAGCGTGGCGACCGGCATCGCCATCGCCCTGGCTGTGCACCTCGCCCAGCTGGCCTGGGTCGCGATCGGCGCCTTCGGCGGCATGCTCCTCGGCCGCGGGCGCCAGGAGGCTGCGCGCCCACCCGCGGAGGAGCCGCGAGCTTCCGAGGTGGGCGTGGCGGTCACGCCCAGCACCCCGCCGGTCGCCGGTTGAGCGCTCCCGTGCGTTGCCCAGCGTCGGCGGTTTCAAACCTTGCGCCTGCCCCTGCCCCCCCACGAAGGCAACCGGCACAGCCAGCGCGCCTTCCACTCTGGATCGAAGCGGCGCGACCAGGCCTCGATGAGAACGGTTCCTCGACCACGCGGGCAAGGGCAAGCTCAACCCCTACGATGCCGAGCTCGAGGCTACCCGGGCAGCAGCCTACGCTCCTTGAGCTGCATTCGCAGCGCGCGCTCCGACACCCGCAGGTCCGCCGCAGCGCGCTCCGTGTCGCCGCCTGAGGCCTCGAGGGCGGCTCTGAGCTCGTCATCGTCGATGTCCTTCGCCTTGCGGATGCTGGGGCACTTTCGGATCAGGTCGTGCAAGGTGCTGGTCGGGATGCCGAGCGCAGCGGCCGTGCGGCCCGGTGCCCAGCGGTTGGCTTCCAGCGCGGCGATCAGGTCCAGGTCGCTGATCTCGGTCGGGCGTCGGGTCGGCGGCACGGCCGGTGGTGGCGGCAGCGCGCTCTCCGTGCTGCCGGGCGGGGGCATGATCGAGCTCGGTCCCGAGTCCCCCTCGTCCAGCATGCGCTCCAGCTGGGGCTCCAGGGTGACCTGGTGCAGGCCGCGGCTGGCGATCGCGAGGTGCCGGGCGAAATTGCGCAGCTGTCGCACGTTGCCATCGAGATGGTGGTTCATGAGGCGCCGCACGATCTGCGTCGGCAACCGCGCCACCTCGTCTTCCGCCGCCGACGCCAGCAGCTCGGGGCGGCCGGTCGTCTCGAGCTCCTCGCGCAGGAAGTGCACGAGCAGCCGCGGAATGTCGTCCCGGCGCTCGCGCAGCGGCGGCACGCGCACCTCGTAGCCGGCGAGTCGGTGCAGCAGCGCTCGGCGGAACTGTCCCTCCTCCATGTCCTGCTCGAGGTCGGCATCGGTGGCCGCGATCACGCGCACGTCGACCGGCCGCTCGCGGCTCTCCCCGAGCGGCGTGATGTGGCCGGTCTCGAGCACCCGCAGCAGCATCGGCTGCACCTCGTCGGGCGTCTCGCCGATCTCGTCCAGGAACAGCGTGCCGCCGTCGGCGCGCTCGAACAGGCCCACGTGCTTCTGTTGGGCGCCGGTGAAGGCTCCACGGGCATGCCCGAAGAGGGTGCTGACGGCGGTCGTGGCGGGGATCGTCGCCATGTTCACCGCCACGTGCTCCGCGTCCCGTCGCTTGCTGCGCTCGTGGATCAGCTGCGCGACCCGCTCCTTGCCGGATCCGCTCTCGCCGCGGATCAGCACCGGGACCTCGAGCTCTGCCACCCGGTCGACCTCGCGCCGCACTGCCACGATGCCATCGCTCGCGCCGAGCAGGCCGGAGGCGGGCTCGGCGTCGTCGCCCTCGCTCATGTGCAGGAGCATGAGCACCCGCCCGGCCAGCTCGAGCAGCACACCGCGCTTGAGTCGCTCGCGGTCGATGCCACCCGCGCCGCTCACCGGCGCGCCGTCGATCTCCAGGTCGTCGTTCTGGTAGTCGATCTGGAGGCCGCGGCGCAGGTCCCCGGTGATGCGCAGCGGGGTGCGGCTCACGTATGGGTCCTCGAGCGGGCGCGGGGTGCCGCCACCCACCGGTTGGAAGGTCAGCGCGAGCCGTGAGACCTCGACTGGGTTGCGCACCATGAGCCCGCTCAGCATCGCCCGCTCGCCGATCCGCGACAGGTCCGCGTGGCAGCAGATCGTCAGGCACGGCACGGCGGAGCGAGCTTTCGGGGGCGCCTCCGAGGGCGTCTTCAGCGTCGTGCCGTCGAGCGGCGGACGTCCTGAGTCGGAGCCAGCCATGGCGCCGGGGACGATACCACACCGGCCGATCTGCGCGGGCGTTCAGAAAAGGCTTCCCCGGGTCCCCGTCCCGTGGCGCGACTGGCCTCCGGGCCGATACCATGGAAGCGGAAGGGCGCCGACGTGTCCCAGCGCGAGTCTCTGCCAGGGATCGGCGACGTGGTCGCCGACAAGTACCGGATCGAGAGCCTGCTCGGCCAGGGGGGGATGGGTGCGGTGTACCTCGCCCAGCACCTGGTCACCGACAAGCGGGTCGCGCTCAAGTGGCTGTTGCCGCGCGCTGAGACGGCGCCTGACGAGATCGAGCGCTTCATCCGCGAGGCGCGCGCCGCGGCTCGCATCGAGCATCCGAACATCGTCGACATCTACGACGTGGGTGAGCACGCCGGCTCGTTCTTCCTGGTGATGGAATACCTCAAGGGCCGCTCCTTCGCAGAGGCCGTGAAGGTCGCGCCGCTGCCCCCGGGCGAGACCCTTCGCTCCCTGCTGCCGGCGATGCGAGGCGTGCACGCGGCCCATCGCCGCGGCGTGGTCCACCGCGACCTCAAGCCCGACAACATCTTCCTGTGTTTCGACGAGGACGGCGAGCCACTCGACGCCAAGGTGCTCGACTTCGGCATCTCCAAGGTGCGTGAGCACCACACCGAGACGGGGCCGTCGCTCACAAGCACCGGCATGGTGATGGGCACGCCACACTACATCGCGCCGGAACAGGCCGAGGACGCCAAGTCGGTCGACGGTCGCGCCGATGTCTACGCGATGGGTGTGATCCTGTACCAGGCCCTCGGCGGCGAGGTGCCGTTCGACGCCGAGAGCCTGACGGCGCTCCTGCTCAAGATCACGCGCGGGGAGCCGAGGCACCTTGCCGAGCTCAACACGGAGCTTCCGGCGTCGCTGTGCGACGTGGTGATGAAGGCCATGGCGCGTCCGCCCGAGGATCGCTACCCCGACATGGCCGCCCTGATGGAGGCGCTCGGACCTTTCATCGGCAACCAGTCCCTGCCAGCCGGCACGATCCCGAGCGCGGCGAGTGTGGACGCGTCGAGCGCCACGCCCCTGGCCTCGCCGTCCGACGTCGCCCGAGCGGAGCGCGAGGCCGCGGGAGCGCCGCGCGGCTGGTTGATCGGCGTGGCCGCGCTGGTGCTGGTCGCAGTGGTCCTGTGGCTTGCCCTGGCACCCGGCGAGCCCGTGGCGGAGCACCCCGTGACTCCCGCGGCCGTTGCCGTGCCGGAGCCCGCGCCGCAGCCCGCGCCCGCGCCGCAGCCCGCGCCCGAGCCCGTGGCCGAGCCCGAAACCGATTCCACGGCCGAGCCCGCGAAGCAGCCCAAGGCGCGCAAGAAACGCAGGCGCCAGGCGCCGGAGGCCGAGGCGGAGGCCGAGGCGGAGGCCACCCCCGCACCGCCGGCCCCACCGACCCCTACCGTGCAGCGGAAGCCCGCGCCCAGCCCGCAGGCGCCGGCCGAGCCCGACTCGAAGACCACGGCCAAGGGCAGGCTCGGGATGGGGATGGACCGCGGG
>JAPPOT010000451.1 GCA_028817855.1 Myxococcales bacterium | reverse complement strand
GGTCTTAAGAACGGGTGGCGCGGGTGCGGATGGTGTAGACGCTGTCGCCGCTGAGGATTCCGCCTCGGCCGAAGAGGCGGCCCCACTGCCAGTTGGAGAGACCGAGCTCAGGCTTTGAGAGGGCCTTCTGGCCGTCGACCCAGCGCGTTTCGGCGTTGCACACGAAGGGCGCGTTGATGCGCGCATAGAAACGCGCGTGGGCCGCCGGGTCGGGCGAGATCAGCGAGCCCACGAACTGGGGGCTGTGGCGGTTGAAGAGGTCCACGGCCTCGTCCATGTCGGCCACCAGCTTGAGCGTGACCTCGGGCGTCTGCTCCCACTCCCACTCGTGCCCCAGCCGGGCCTCGTCGATCGGCTCCGCCTGGCGTTCCGTGACGTCGCCCTCGGCGCGGCGCACGCGCACCTCGCGCTCGAAGAGCTCGGAGGGGACGGCGTCCTCGTCGCCGCGCACCACGTGCAGCTTATAGGCCTGGTCCAGGCGCGCGCCGGCACGTTCGAGGCTCGCGAGCGCCGCCGGCACCAGCTCGGCCGCGCGCGCTCGCGGCAGGCACAGGGTGTTGAGGGTGTTGCAGACCTTGCGGTCGAGGCTGTCGAAGATGGCGGCGTCGAGGGCCTCGGCGCTGGCGTCCTCGCCGGCGACGCTCCAGGCGCCGCCCGTGCCGTGCAGGCTCACGGGCACCCCGGCCTGTTGGGCGAGGGCGCCCAGGGTGGCCACCGCGGGGCCGCTGCCGCGCGCCACCGCCAGCGAGAGGCGTCCGTTGCCGAAGAGCGCCCAGCCGGCGGCGTGGGCGGCGCTCTCGACCAGCACCACCGAGCCCTCCGGGAGGCCGGCCTCGCGCAGTGCGGGCGTCAGCGCCTGCTCCATGATCGCGCGTGCGGTGGCCAGGGCGTCGCGGCCGATCCGGAAGACCACGGAGTTGCCGCCGCGCAGCACGCCGGTGGCGTCGGCCAGCACGTTGGGCCGGCCCTCGAAGACGAAGGCCACCACGCCCAACGCGGCACCCACCAGCTCCACCTTCCAGCCGTCGTGCTCGACCGTCTCGAGCACCTGGCCGCGGCGGCTCGGTGCGCTCACCCAGCCGCGCAGCCCGTCGATCATGTCGCGACGCATCTTCTCGCTCGCGACCAGCCGGGTGGTGGAGCGGCCGCGCTGCTCGGCGTCGGCCACGTCCTGGGCGTTGACGCGCGCGACCTCCTGCCATACGGCGTCGTCGGCCAGGCGACCGGCGAAGAGCTGGAAGAAGCGTGAGATGGCCTCGTCCGGCGCGGCACTCAAGTCCGCGAAGGCTTCGTGGGCCCGTGCCACCGCCGCCTCGGCGATGTCACGCTCGCCGGCCGGGATCAGCAGGACCTCGCCGGTCGCCTCGACGACCACCACCGAATCACCCGGCGCGAAGCGCTCGGCGACGTCGTCGGGGACGCGGACCAGCCGGTCTCCGCCGAAGAGAATGCGGGTGCCCTTCTCGAATGTTTGGAGCTTCTCGACCTCTGACATGGCGCCGTAGGTTTGATCCGAGGTGCGGCGCCTGTCAAAGGCCCGCTCAGGGCTCTTGGAACGGGGAGTCGACGAGCTCCGGATCGGGTCCGGGTCCCAGGAAGAGCTCCTTGGCTGGGCGGTTGGTCGCGAGGTTGATGAGCGCCATGGCCACCGCCGCGATCAGGGAGAGAATCACCACCGCGGCGAGCGACTTGACGATTCGGCGCGCGACCTTCACGCGGGGGTCGCCGCCGGGGGCGACCGCGGGCGCGTTGCTGCTGGAGGGCCCGGACATGGCGGCAAGCATAGTATCCGCCGGCCCGAAGTCCAGGGTACAGTCTGCCCGTGCCCAAGCGCATTTCCTCCCTCGTGGTCGTGCTGGTCGTGGCGCTGGGCGGCGCCGAATGGGCGGGGCTGGTCGACTTCGTCGGGGCGCCAGCGGGCACCTCCGGTGGCGAGGTCCCGGCCACACCGCCCGCCGCGTCCGAGGAGTCGGAGCCCGCGCCGTCCGATCCCGCCGCCGCCTTCGCCTCGCCCGAGGCCTGCCAGCGCTACCTGGAGGCAAACCCGCGCAGCGCGAAGCGGCCACCGCGCATCGGAACCTGGAACATCCGCTGGTTCCCGCACGGAACCCCGGGTGGTCACGACGAAGCGCGCCGTACCGATCTCGACTGGCTGGCGTGCGCGATCGCGGCGCTCGAGGCCGACGTGCTCGCGGTGCAGGAGATCCTGCAGAACCCCGCCGGCCGCGGCGCGCTGCTCGATCTGCTCGAGCGCCTCGGCACGCTGACCGGTGGCAAGTGGGTCGCCCACCTCGACGACTGCGCGGATGGCGGCCAGCACGTCGGCATGCTCTACGACAGCTCGCGCCTCACCGTCGAGGTGCCGCAGGCCCTGGCCGCGCTCAACCCGGGGCGCAGTGCCTGCGACCGGAACCTGCGGCCGGGATACGGCGCCTACCTGCGCTTCAAGGAAGGGCCTGACCTGTATCTGATCGCCGTGCACCTGGACAGCGGCGTCAAGCGGCGCGACTTCGACAACCGCCAGCGCAGCATCCAGCGCCTCGGCGACGCCCTCCAGGTGCTCGGGCGGCATCGGCGTGACGCGGACGCGATCGTGCTCGGCGACTTCAACGTGATGGGCTGCAAGAAGTGCACGCCGGAGGTGTCGCACCAGGCCGAGGTCGCGGCGCTGGACCGGGTGATCAAGGGAGCACGCCTGCGCCGGCTGGAGATGCCGAGCAAGCTCGGCTGCACCCACTACTACAACAGCAAGGGCGGGAGCCTGGATCTGGTCCTGGCCAGCGTGCTCATGAAGGAGCTGGCGGTCGGCACCCGCGTGGAGCCCTTCGGTCCCTGCCGGGACCTCTCGTGTGGGCGCATGCCGAGGGAGCGTCTGGCGGCCTACCAGCGACTCAGCGATCACTGTCCGCTGGTGGTCGACCTCACAGCGCAGGACCTCGATTGAAGCGCAGCTCAAGCCGAGCACCCGTGAATGTCGTGGGACTCGGGGCACCCGGCGGATGGCTTGCCTGGTGCGCTGGCGTGCACATGCCGTACACCGCAACGGTGGGTTGATCCGAGTGCCTTGAAAGGTGCGCCCGCCGGGTGCACATTAGCCCGTCGCCAGGGCACAGGGGCCCGGATGGCAGAGGGGTTGATGACGGATTCGGAATACCTGGACGAGGAGCTGCAGAGGCTCAGCACACCGCCCGCCGCGGGCGCGGGCCCGCTGAGCAGCGACAGCTTCTGGAAGCCCATCGAGAAGCTCTTCTCGAAGAACGCGATCACGGTGGACGTGGGAGACACCGTCGGCACCGCGATCGCGAAGATGCGCGAGACCGAGTACGGCGCCGTGCTGGTGACGCGCAAGGGCAAGCTCGCGGGCCTGCTTACCGAGCGCGATCTGATCTGCCACGTGGTGGGGGTGATCGACGACTTCGAGGCCGCCAAGGCCGGCGACGTGATGCGGGCCGACCCGGTCAGCCTGCGCAGCTCCGACCCGATCGTCTACGTGCTGCACAACATGCAGGCGGGCGGCTATCGCCACGTACCGATCGTCGACGAGGAGGACCGTCCTGTCTCGGTCGTCTCGATCAAGGACGTCGCGCGCTACATCCTCGGCCACTTCCCGGAGGATGTGCTGAACGTGACGCCGGAGCCGTACAGGGGCCCGCCCTCCCGCGAAGGCGCGTGAATGTGAATCGGGCGAGGTTCGCCCAGGAGCGGCTTGCTGACCGTCGGGCTGCGCCCGACCCAGGGAAGGGTCACGCGACCCTTCTCCCCGCCGGCGAAGCGAGTACGGGCGCGCTCGCTCCTGAACGAGGTCCACCGATTCACGGGCCGGCGGCCTCTTGCGCTGGGTCCTCGGGGGGATACGTGTGATGCAGGGATTGCGCCTTGGGCATCCAGATCGATCGGGAGCGCTTTGAGCCGGCGGAGTATGTCGAGTTTCAGCGGCGGCTCGAGCACAGCCTGAAGGCGCTGGAGCAGCTGCTCCAGCGGCCGGGCTTCGGGGTCGGCGCGCCGAGCCTGGGTGCCGAGATCGAGCTTTCGCTGGTCGACGCGGAGGGCAGCGCGCTACCGCTCAACCGCGCGGTGCTCGCGGCCAGCCTCGACGACCACCTCCAGCTCGAGCTCGACCGCTTCAACCTCGAGTACAACCTGACCGCAGTGCCGGCGGCAGGGCGACCGTTCTCCGCCTTCGAGCGCGAGATCGGCGATGCGATCGCACACCTGGACGGCGTGGCCGCCTCCCACGGGGGCCGCATCATCCCGATCGGCATCCTGCCGAGCCTCGTGCCCTCGGACCTGGATCGCCACAACATGAGCGACCTGCCGCGCTACCGCGCCCTGTCGCGCGCGCTCAAGGCGCTGCGCCACTCCGACTTCGAGATTCGCATCGATGGGGAGGAGCCGCTGGCGACGTCGATCGACGACGTGACGATGGAGGGCGCCGCGACGTCGTTGCAGGTGCACCTGCGCGTCGACCCGCAGGACTTCGCGGCGGTCTACAACGCGGCCCAGCTGGCGACCGCGCCGGCCCTGGCGGTCAGCGCCAACAGCCCGATCTTCCTCGGACACCGGCTCTGGCGCGAGACGCGCATCGCGCTCTTCAAGCAGGCGGTGGATCCGCGTCCGGACGAGGGGCGGGACTGGCATCACCCCCCGCGCGTGGGCTTCGGTCACGGCTTCGTGCGTCAGAGCGCCCACGAGCTCTTCGCCGAGACGGTCGCCCTGTTCCCGCCCCTGATCCCGATCACGACCGCCGAGGACCCGCTGGCGAGCGTGCGCTCCGGTGCCATGCCGGCGCTGGGCGAGCTGCGACTGCACATGGGCACGGTCTGGCGCTGGAACCGCCCGGTCTTCGATCCGGATGCCGGTGGGCACCTGCGCATCGAGTTGCGCGCGCTGCCCTCCGGGCCGACGCCGATCGACTCGGCCGCCAACGCGGCCTACCTCGTGGGGCTGACGATGGGGCTCGCGCGCCGCGTGGACGCGCTGCTTCCACGGCTGCCCTTCGAGTATGCGGAGCGCAACTTCTACCGAGCGGCTCAACAAGGGCTCGACAGCGGGCTGGTATGGGCGCAGCTGCGCGATGGGCCCGCGCTGCAGGAGCTGCCGGCGGCGGAGCTGGCGCGCGAGCTGCTGCCGGTGGCGCGCGCGGGGCTCGAAACGCTGGGCGTCGACAGCGCCGAGATCGATCGCATGCTGGGGGTGATCGAGGCGCGGATCGACGCTCACGCGAGCGGTGCGCGCTACCAGCTCGAGACGCTCGCCCGACTCGAGCGGCGCCTGCCGCGTCAGGAGGCGCTGCTCGAGCTGACGCGCCGCTACCTGGAGCGATCGAAGAGCGGCTCGCCGGTGCACGAGTGGAGCGTCGATGGCTGAGCAGCGGGCTGCCGATCTGCTGCGCGTGTGGGACAATCCGCGACCCTCGGAGGTGGCCCACGACGCGCTCTCCTTTCTGCGTCAGCTGGGCGGACCCACGTGCATCACGATCGCCGGTGAGCGCGACGGGCCGCCGCGGGTGCTGAGCACACTGCTGCATGGCAACGAGCCGTCCGGCACGATCGCGTTGCAGCGCTTCCTGCGCGAGGGTGTGCGCCCGCGCGTGCCGCTCGTGGCGGCGGTGCTCTCGGTCGAGGCGGCGCTCAGCGACGAGCCCTTCAGCCACCGCTCCCGGCCCGGCGGCGAGGATCTGAATCGCTGCTTCGTTGCGCCGTGGGCGGGTGCGGAGGGTGCCCGCGCGCGCGCCCTGATGGAGCGCGTGCGCATGTTGCGACCGGAAGCGGTGGTCGATCTACACAACACGTCCGGCCGAGGGCCGGCCTACGCCGTGTGCACCCGGGTGGACGCGCGTCACCAGGCGCTGACCGCGCTCTTCGCCGAGCGCATCATTCACACGGACCTGCGCTTGAACACCTTCATGGAAGCGGTCGAGGAGCTGGCGCCCACCGTGACGATCGAGTGCGGTGGCGCGCGCGATCCGGATGCGCACGAGCGTGCCTACCATGGCATGTGCCGCTATGCGCGCGCCGAGCAGGTGCTGGCGCGGCCAGCGGACGCCTCGCCCCTGCAGGTGTTGATGCATCCGCACCGGGTCGAGCTCGCGCCTGGAGCGCGCATCCGCTACGCGCGCGAGCCGGATCCGGAGGCGGATGTGACGCTGCCGCCCGATGTGGATCGACACAACTTCGGAGTGATGCGCACGGGCACGCCGATCGGCTGGCTCGGCGCGCGCGGGCTGTCGGCCCTGCAGGTGATGGGCGCCCACGGTCGCGAGCCGGTCGAGCTGTACTTTCGCCGCGAGGGCGACCAGCTGTTTCCCGCACGGGACCTGGAGCCCCTGATGGCGACGACCGATGAGGCCATCGCCAGCAGCGACTGCCTCTTCTATCTGATCCCCTTCGGTTGAGGCTTCCCTTCGCCCTTGCCTGGCGTGGCGCCGCGTCCTACACGGGAGGCATGTCAGACCCAAGGCGAGCAGGCGTGGTCCTGCCGGAGGGCCACACCGGCTCGAGCTTCTTCCACCACGTGCTAGCCGAGGCGGCGGCGGAGTTCCCGCAGGTGTTGGCGGCGGCCGCCCTTCCGGGGGACGCGAAGGAGTTCAAGCGTAGCTACGGCGAGGTGCTGGTGCGCTTCGAAGCGCACCGCGCGGCGGCGACCGAGCGCGTGGCGATCGCGCGCTTCATCGCGCGCCGCACGCAAGAGCAGCTTCACTTCGCTGACGGCGAGGGGTCGACGCCGCTCAGCGAGTACCTGGCCGCGGCCGTGGCCGCCCCGGAGCTCGCGCGCCAGCAGGGCTCGGCGGCGCCGGGACTGACGGCGGAGGTTCCCTTCGAGGGGCGGACCTACCGTGGCCGCGAGGTGATCGAGCTGGCTGAGCTGCTGCGCGAGCGGGCGCACATGACCGACGCCGCCTTGGCGGCGACGCGCTGGATCGTCGAGCACATCGAGGACCAGGGCGGGCAGCTGGACCTGCGCGGCCAGCGCTTCGCGGTGCGGGGAGCTGGCGCCGAGCTGGCGCCGACCCCGCTGCTGCTGGCCGCGGGTGCCGAGGTGCTGTGGGTCGACATCGCTGCGCCGCCGGCCGCGCTCGTCGATGGCGCCGCGGGCTCGCTGGTGACGGGGGCCAGCGACCTGCTGCTGCAGCCCCGGGAGGTGGCGGCGGCGATCACGCGCTTCGCCGAGCCCGGTGCGGTGCACGTGGGGATGTTCGCCTATGCCGCGGGCGCCAGCCAGGAGTGGCGGCTGGGCGCATCCATGAACGGCATCGTTCGCAGCCTGCCCGCCGCGTGTGTGCGCTCCGTGTCGCTCTTCGTCTCCCCCACGACCGCAGCGAACGTGCAGCCTGAAGACGTGGAAGCGGCCGCCACGCGGCTGTCGGCGCAGCCCCTGTGGCAGGCGGGTCTGGGCATGTTCGGTGCGCTCCCGCGGGACGCGCACCTGCGGGTGGGCGATGCCACCGTCTCGCGCTCGATCGTCTCGATTCAGGGTCTGAGCTATCAGGCGGCCCAGTACGTCTCGAAGATCGCGGCCGCCGAGACCTACGCGGTCTACGGCTCGCGCCTGGACACGGGGGAAGGCGAGGCCCGCCCGCTGACGGTCTCGGCCAACGTGGCCGGCATCACCGGCACTCGCTCCCTCTCCCATCCCATCTTCCAGGCGGCCTTCATCGGCGCGCCCTCCTTCGGTGTGCAGATCTTCGAGCCGCCTACCACGCGCGCGCTCAGCGGATTGCTGATCCTCCACGACCTGCTCAACCCCGAGGCCCCGGCGTCGGCGCAGCGCGAGATCGCCTCTGCGGCGGAGCGCGCCCGCGCGCTGCTCTCGCAGCAGGTGCACGGTGGCATCTACAGCCTGCCCTACGTGCTCGAGCCGGCGATTCGAGCTTCGGCGATCCTGGGGATGGCGCGGCGGCCAGGAGTGCTGTTTGCGAAGTAGAGTGGGTTCGCGCGGATTTCGTGTGTGCACGGTGCTCCCCGTGTACCGAAACTGCGCCTACGGGCGTCCGTCTTCGTTCATCGGCGCGTGGCGTTACACGCGAGAAAACACGCGCGACGCGAACAAAAAGTGCCGCACAAACGTCCGTCTATAGATGGCGAGTGCTACGATCGATCGCGTAGTGAAACGGCGGCATGCAGTACGTCTTCTGGGTGCGTCGCTGCTCGGTGCCATCTTCCTGTTGGGTGGCCATCACGAGCGCGAAGCGGCACCGCCGCCCACGCCCCCCGGTCCTCACCAGACGGCGTATTGGGAGGGCACGATCGAGCGCTTCGAGCGGCGCGATGCGGAGAGCGCACCACGCCCGGGCTCGGTGCTCTTCATCGGCAGCTCGAGCGTGCGGATGTGGAAGACCCTCGCGCGCGACATGGAGCCCCTCGCGGTCATCAACCGCGGTTTCGGCGGCTCGGAGATCCGCCACAGCACGCACTTCGCCGACCGCATCGTCGCGCCCTACGAGCCGCGCGGCATCGTGCTCTACGCCGGCGACAACGACATGGCTCGCCACCGCGACCGCGGGCCGGAGCAGGTGCTGGAAGATGTGAAGGCCTTTGTGGCCGCCGCCGAGCAGGCCGAGCTACGCGCTCCGATCTACTTCGTATCGATCAAGCCCTCCCTGGCTCGCATGCAGCACTGGCCGCGCATGGCGGAGGCCAACCGCCTGGTGCGTGAGCTCGCGGAGCAGCACCCCCGGCTGCGCTACCTGGATGTCGCCACGCCGATGCTGGGCCCCGACGGCAAGCCCCGCCCCGAGCTCTTCGTGGAGGACGGCCTGCACCTCAATGGCGAGGGCTACGCGCTCTGGACGCGCGTGATCCAGCCGGTCCTGCTCGACGAGCTCGGCGCCCCGGCATCGTAGCTGT
>JAPPOT010000873.1:5408-8861 GCA_028817855.1 Myxococcales bacterium | reverse complement strand
CTGGCGCGCCGAGCATGGAAGCCGACGTTGAGTGCGATGCCACGCAGAGCCTCTGCAACGGCCGGTGCCTGATGCCAGGCGAGTCGGAGGGACGCTGCACGGTGTTGGCGCGCAATCCCACGACCGGCGGTACTGGAGTCGCGGTGGTGGACGGCACGCCGTACATGGTCGGCAACTTCGGTCTCTACGCGCTCTCGGACGACCGGACCGACGTCCAGGAGCTGGTCGACTTCGACCGAGGCAGTGAGTTCCAGGGCGAGTTCTACGGCTTCCGCATCCCCTACCTCTCCCGGTACGCAACCGACGGGACGCAGCTGGCGTATCTCGCGGATCGCATCGAACCGCAGACGAATGTGGTGCGGGTAGGCGACTGGGTGATCTTCGTGGCCGGGTTCGTGGACTCGGTCCTGGTGCGGGTGCCTCACGCGGGCCTGGCGGAGCTGCCCGAGGAGGGCTTCGAGCAGGGCATGAATCCGCTCGTTCCCGTCTCGCTCCACGCGTCGGGGAGCGTGCGGCCCAACAGCGAGCTGTTCGCAGACGACCAGTACGTCTACTGGCAGACGAATAGCGGCCTGTATCGCCAGGCGCCGGAGGAGACCGAGCCGACGCAGATCTCCGACTGGTTCGTGGACACGGCGAGCTTTCAGGATGGCCACTTCTACTTCTTCGCCCTCGACGGCATCACCCTGATGGACGAGGGGCTGTCCCTGTTCAAGCTGCCGGCGGCCGGAGGCGAGCCGGTCGAGCTGGCGCCCGGCGAGGGCAACAACTATCCCCACGTGGTCGGTGACCACGTCTACTTCCTCGATCACAACGAGGCGACCGTGTTCCGGGTCCCGACGGGCGGGGGCGAGCGCGAGCCGATGGCAACCCTCGCCGAGCGCTACCACCAGAGCTGCGATGCCAGGTTCGCAGACGACGGCTCAACCCTCTACCTCGCCTGCCAACACCTGATCGCCATCGCGCTCGACTAGAGCTCATGTGATGGGGCTCTGGCGCGGCGGTGGCTCGACGCGTTCGCCCTCGTGGCTGCGGGTGTGCGATTGCAGGGTCAGCTGTTGGTAGTGGCCGTCGCGGAGTTGCTCGAAGCGCAGGGTGAGCTCGGGGTCGGACTCGAGGAAGAAGCGGCCGTCCTCGAAGGGGAGGTAGCGCGAGCCGATCCGCGGCATCGGCAGCACGAGGGCGTCGTCCGCGGCGACGATCGGGAGCGTGCCCATGTCGAAGCGATAGTGTCCGGTGCAGGACAGGAGTGCTGCCGCCGAGATGCCGGCTGTGGCTCGCTCCACGTCGGGCAAGCCCAGGGCGCGACGCACGAGCGCATAGGTGAGGGTGCCGATGGGCAGCCGCTCGTAGTTGCCTAGGATGATCACCGTGAGCTGCTCGGTGGGCAGGTGCTCGAGCATGCTGACGAAGCCGTTGATGCCACCGCCGTGACCGATGGTGGGGCGCTCGCGGTACTCGGCGAGCATCAGGCCGCAGCCGTACCCGCCGGTCGAGCCGTCGTTGAAGCGGCAGGGCTCGACCATGGTGCCGTACGACTCCGCGCTGACCACCTTGCCGGAGCTGAGGGCTCGCTGCCAGGTCAGCAGGTCGTCCACAGTGGAGCCGAGCGCACCCGCAGCGTGGGGCAGGGTCATCGACATGGTGCGCGCGTTCTGCGGGCCCTTGGGGCTGGGTGAGTAGCCGCTGGCGCGACGCTCGATCACTGGCTCGTCGTAGAGGTAGCGGGTGCGGCGCATCCCCAGGGGCCGGAACATGCGCTCGAGCAGGAAGCGGCGGTAGGGCATGCCCGAGCGCGCCTCGATGATCGCGCCCAGCAGCGCATAGCCCGAGTTGCTGTACTCGAAGCGCTCGCCGGGCTCGAAGTTGAGGGGCAGGTCCCGAAAGAGTCCGAGCAGCCCGTCCAGGTCGCGGTCGGTGCGCTGGCCGACGGCGTCGAAGCTCGGCTGTGAGGTGTAGCTGGGGATGCCGGCCGTGTGGTTGAGGACCTGCCGGATCGTGATCGGCTGCGGCTGGCGCGGGTAGTCTGGCAGCGCGGCCTGGACCTCGTCGTCCAGGCTCAGCTCGCCATCCTCGGACAGCAGCATGATCGCCGCCGCGGTGAACTGCTTGGTGATCGAGCCGATGCGGAAGACCGTGTCGGTGTCGATCGGCACGCCCCACTCCAGGTTGGCCATGCCGGCGCCGCCCCGGTACAGCACCTCGCCGCCCCGCACGACGGCGATCGCCGCGCCGGGGCCTCGAGGATCGATCAGGCGGTCGATGACCTCTGCGATGTCGTCTACGATCGTCACGTCTTCCCCCCTGTCTGCATGCTCGAGCGCTTGCCCTCGAAGCTTGCCGAGTGAGTCGGGCAACGCAAGCACACGTCTGATGATCGTGTAGACCGCCTTGCCCGTGGGGAAGCCCTCGTCGTTGGCGAGCGCGACGGCCGTGAGCTGCGCATCGGGTAGGTGCTCCAGCAGGGTGGTGAAGCCGTTGATGCCCCCGCTGTGACCGACCGTCCGGTGCCCGCGGTACTCGCCGAGCATCAGGTCCAAGCCGCAGCCGCCGGTCGAGCCGTCGTTGAACCGGCAGGGCTGCATCATCACCTCACGGGACGCCTCGCTCACGACGTGGCCTGCGGAGAGGGCGCAGCTGCTTGCCGCGGCTGTGGTTGATGACGGCCTGGCCGAGCTGGTGGAAGAACTCGTCGTCTGGCGTGATCGTCGCGACCACCCCGCAGCCGACCCAGCGTTGCTGCAGGTTGGGAGCGACGAGCTCCTCGATCATCTCGTCCAGCGCGCGCATGTGGGATGGCGTGCTCGCCCGGCTCGCCGAAAGACAAGAATGCGCCAACATCTCCACAAAACGCCAACGTTTCCGCCAACGTTCTCGGCCGCGGGGCCGTGCTAGGGCTGGCACGACGACTGCGGCGGGAGCTGCGCGAGCCATCGGGGGCGGCGCGGCTCATCACCGCACGGGAGGTGATGGACCATGTCGAAGGCGTGCTCGTGGAAGCGATGGTGGTTAGGCGGCATGTGGTGCGTGGCGGTGATCTGGACCACCAGCGCATGTCAGAGCGACAGCAGCGACGGGTACGTCGCCCCGATCCTCGTGTCGCCGCAGCCAACCGGGGCGGCGGGCCAGGGCGGCGCCGCTACGGAGCCTGCCGCGGCCGGCGATCCGGCGGCGCAGGCTGGCGCGACCGTCCAGGGGCCCGATCAAGCCACGCCAGGCGCGACCGGAGACTCCGGAGATGGTGAGACCACCAACGATGCGACGCCGGCCGGCGACGACTCGATGGGCGCGACCGATCCCGAGTCGGGCGCGCCGAGCGAGGACGGCGACACCGAGATGCCGCCGGAGATGCGCGAGGACCTGGGCGAGGGCGACGGCAGCGACGTCATCACGATCGGCGACTCCTGGATGGACTACGCGCTCAGCGGCGGCGGCATCGAGGGTGCGCTCTCT
>JAPPOT010000873.1:0-5398 GCA_028817855.1 Myxococcales bacterium | reverse complement strand
CAAGGACTATCGCAACTACGGGCTGTCGGCCACGCAGTTTCTCAACGGGCAGATCCCACGGCAGTACGACACCGCCAAGGGCCGCGACCCCAACATCGCGACCGTGATCATGACGGGCGGCGGCAACGACGTGCTGCTCGGCGGCTACAGCTGCGACACGGAGGAGCAGTGCGACCGCTACATCATGGATCTGGTCGCGGGGCTCGACGAGCTGTGGACCGAGATGTCCAACGACGGCGTGACCGACGTGATCTACATCCGCTACGCGGCCGGCGCGGGCGATGTGCCCGAGGATACCGGCGAGCCCCAGGATCCGCCGCCGGTGCCGTCGATCTGCCTGGCGGGCCCGATCCGCTGCCACTCGCTCAACACGGACGACCTGGTCGATGGCGACCTGGTGGATGGCATCCATCCCTCGCGCGGCGCCAACGATCGCATCGCGGCCGCCGTGATCGAGCTGATGGAAGAGCAAGGCATGCGTCGCTGAGCAGTCGCGTGCGGTCGGCGCGCACGGGACGCGGTCGACCACGCGCGTTGTCATTCCGGTCTCGATCGGATCGGGACGGCGAGATGTGTCCGAGCTCCTTGTTCGTCAGTCACCGCTCACCTGCCCGTTCCCTTTGGCGACACTCGGTCGATGGCCATTGGTGTCATTGATGGGGACTCGCTTGATTGCTACGGCCGCTGACGGGTTGCGGCTGATGAACGTCCAATCGACGACGATGCGCCGGTGTAGCGGAAGGCGAGCATGTCCTGATGTCGTTCCGGTGGTTGTTTGTCCGAGCGCTCCTGTCGTTGTCGGTGGTCGCGTGCGCCGAAGGCGCGAAGGACGCAGGCGAGACTGAGGCTGAAGAGCGGGTTCCGCCGGAGGCGATCTCCGCGGAGGATGCGGGGGTGGACGGCGCCGATGCGGAACCGCCGCCTCCGCCGCCGCCCGATCCCGGCGCGTGTGGCGGCGAGTGCCCGGAGGAGAGCTGCTGTGGCGGCGCCTGTGTCGACACCTCCGAGTCGATCGATCACTGCGGCGAGTGCGACAACGCGTGCGCGATGGGCACCGAGTGTGTGGACGGAGCCTGCGAGTGCCGCAACAGCTGGGAGACCCTCTGTGGTGGAGGCTGCATCGACACCACGCGAGACCCGGAGCACTGTGGCGAGTGCGACAACGCCTGCCCCGCTCCCAGTCGCTGCGAGGGGGGCGCGTGCCGCTGCGACGGGGGTGAGGACTACTGCCCGGAGGCGGGTGGCTGCATCGGCACGAAGGACGACCCGGCGAACTGCGGTGGCTGCGGCATCCAGTGCGGCGAGGGGGAGTCCTGCTGCGATGGTGCCTGCATCGACACCACCACAGACATCGAGAACTGCGGTGGCTGCGACGTCCGGTGCAACGCGCAGATCTCGAATGGCTGCACCGACGGCGCGTGCTCGTGCTTCTCCGGTCCGGCCTGCATGGGGATGTTCTGCAACCCCGGCCTGATGGCGTGCTTCATCTTCTGAGGCGTCTGGACCGCCGGGTGCCGCGCTTCAGTTGGGCGCGTCCTGTCGCCCGGCGCCGCGCGTCAGTTGGTCGCGTCTTGTCGCCCGGCGCCGCGCGACACCGCGAGCTTGCGTGGCTCGGGCTCGCGCGCCCAGCCGGTCGGTCCGGGGCCGCCGCGCGGGGCGGCCCCGTCGCGTTCCACCCGGAGCTGGAGCAGGGGCTTGCGCGAGGGCATGCCGCCGTGGCGTTCCTGGGCGGCGTTGAGGGCCTCGAGGTTGTCGTAGTCGCGGGGGATGCGCTTGAAGGCGCGCCGGAAGCGCGCGTAGGTCTTGAATACGTACGGCAGCCGGGTGAGAGGGAACTTGCTCAGCATCTTGAGCTGGGTGCCCAGGGGGTGGGTGGAGTCGAAGAGCCACAGGTACTGTCGGTAGAACTCCTCGATCGGGAGCTTGGTCGGCAGCAGCGTGTGCATGAAGTCGTAGTAGTCGTAGTTGCGCAGGAACATCTGGTCCGCGAGTTCCATGTGGAGGCGAGTGCCGGGCAAGGGCGTGAGCACGGCGAAGGCCGAGTAGTCGAAGCGCTGGTCGCGGCAGAATTGTGACAGGTCGCGGAAGTCCTGCTCTTCGAAGTCCTGGCGCACGATGAAGCCGGGGATCAGGTTCACGCCGAGCTCCCGGATGATGCGGATCGCCTCCAGGTTCTTGTCCGCCGAGCTGCCCTTGCTCACCGACTCCAGGTCTTCGTCGCGGAAGAACTCGACCCCGACGAAGCAGCGCTCGAGGCCGATCGCCTTCCAGCGCTCGATCACCTCGGGGTTGCGGACCACGGTGTCGGCACGCACGTAGAGGTGGTAGCGCTTCTGGATGCCGGCGGCCTCGATCTGCCGCGCCAGCTCCATCATGCGGTCGATCTGGATGAAGGACTCGTCGTCGGCGAAGAACACGCAGGGCTCCTCGATCTGCTTGAGCTCCTCGACGATGGCCTCGGGCGAGCGCACGTGGTAGCGGCGGCTGGTCAGGGTCCACAGGGCGCAGTAGCTGCAGTTGAAGGGGCAGCCCTTGGAGGTGCGCACCGAGGCGATGGGGTACATCCACTCGCAGCCGTAGTGCTTGCGGTAGCGCGCGGTGGTGCTGCGGTCGGGTGGCGGGATGGCGTCCATGTCGAACGACACGGCGTCGTTGATGACGACCTCGCCGCCCTCCTGGTAGACGGCGCCCGGCACGCCGTCGAAGCCGCGCCCGGCGACGATGCGCTCGAGGGCCTGTCGAAAGGGGATGCTGCCCTCCCCCATGATGATGAGGTCCACGTGCGGCGTCAGGAAGTCCTCGTGGTGGACCGTGGCGTGGTGCCCGCCGACCACTGTGACGATCCGGGGGTCGACCGCCTTGATGTGCTCGCACAGCCGGTTGACCGTGTTGACGTGCACGGTGTAGCCGGTGAGCCCCACCACGTCGGGCTGCATCTCCTGCAGCACCTCGTCGAGCCGGTCCTCGATGCGCAGGTCCAGCACACGCACCTCGTGCTGGTCCTTCACGGCCCCGGCCAGGTACTCCAGGGCCAGCGGCTCGAACATCGAGAGGTCCTCACCCCCGAAGCTGTGGACGGGCTTGCGGGGCTGAACGAGTAGCACCTTCATGGGACGCCTCCTGAGCGGCGCGTCCCGCTGCCGGGGCGCCACCTTGCGTAGACGAGGCTCCCGCTCGATGTGACGGCGCAAGCGGGCCCGCGCCGGGCTGGTCACATCCCCCGGTGGCGTCGTCCTCTCCGAGAGGAGAAGCCATGGAGCTCGCACAACCGGCACCGTCCGCGTCGCTTGCCCGCCGTCTCGAGCCGCTTCCGGGGCCCGAGCTCTTCGAGCGCTACCAGGCGCCGGCGGTCGACCTGAAGACGTGGCTGTTCACGCGCTCGCTGCTGGTGGGCCGGATGGCGTTGGTGGTGGCGCTCATGCCGTTCTTCAAGCGCCGCCCCGAGCAACCCGTCGACCTCGACAACAACGTCAAGTTCCTCTTCGAGGACTTCGAGCACAGGTTCCTCGACAAGCACCTGAGCCGGCTCGGTCCCGTGCGCGACGAGATGAGCCCGGTGCCGCGGGTGCGACCCGAGGAGGTCACACCCCAGGACGTGCAGGCGCTCATCAAGCACACGCCGCTGGTGATCGAGGGTCTCGCCGACGATGGCGACCGCCTGGAGAAGTGGGGGCTCGAGAGCCTGAAGCAGCGCTTCGGCGACGCCCGGCTGTGGGTCACGAGGCCGGACGTCACCGAGCACAGGCTCACGCTCGCCGAGCTGCTCGACGCGATGATCGCCGGTGACCACAGCGGCCAGTACGCGCGCAGCGCCGCGGACCTGTTTCACCAGAAGCCGGAGCTGATGGAGCAGCTGCCGCTCGAGACGATGCGGTCCTACATGGGGGACCTGGCGACCTTCTTCGGCGCCGAGGTCTTCGCCGGCGGCCACAACACCGGCTCACCGTTTCACTGTGCGCCGTTCTACAACTTCTTCACGCTCGTGCACGGGACCAAGGAGTGGGTCCTCATCCATCCGAGCTACTCGTGGTGGCTCTACCCGAACCTGCACCACACCGGCTACGCCTTCTCGCGCGTCCGCCAGGACGAGACCCCGGAATCGATCGAGAAGAACTTTCCCCTATTCCGCCGCATCCCGAAGATGCGCTGCCGGCTGCAGCCCGGCGACGTGCTGATCAACCCGCCCTGGTGGTGGCACGCCATCAGCAACCTCACGCCCACCACCATCGGTATCGCAACGCGCTGGGCCGAACCCGCCCGCACCGAGAACAACCCCCTGTTCGAGCGCGTGAGCCTGCTCAGCAAGGGCGCCCGCGACCTACACGGCGGCGCCCGCCGCGCCAAGGACGGCAATCGCCTCACCGATGCCCTGTGGCGCGACCGCTTTCATCTGAAGCTGCCGTCGGCGGGGCGGCCCTCCGGGCCGCGACGCTGACGCGCTGGCGCCCGGGCGCAACGGGCGGGCCGCTCGCCGGTTGAGGTGAGCATGGACCTCGCGCAACATGAGGCGATGCTCGGCCAGCTGAAGTCACTGGGGCCCGCCCTGATCCTCGTGTGCAGCGTCAGCGCCTGCGGCGGTGAGGACGGCGGCGCTGGCGCCACCGCCGGGATGCCGGCCCCGGTCGCGGGCGCGCCCTCCCCGACGCCGCAGCCTCCGTCCTCGCGCTCCGACACGGGCGCGCCGGCCACCGGTATCGGGGTCGACACCGAGGACACCTCCGGCGGCCCACCGCCGCTGCAGGGCGAAGGTGATCACTTCCCGTGCGACGTCGGCTCCGCCTTGATCAACCACTGCGGCGAGTGTCACGGTCCCACCCCGAGTGCGGGCGCGCCGATGTCGCTCGCGACCCCGCAGGACTTCCTGGCTCCGGCGGTCAGCGACCCGAGCCGCCGCGTGCACGCGCTGGTGGCCGAGCGCATGCACGACACGGCGCGGCCCATGCCGCCATCGGGTCCGCTGAGCGGGGCCGAGCTCGAGCTCCTCGATGGGTGGCTCGCCGCCGGTGTGCCCGCCACCGACCAGCGCTGCGACGACCCGGGCACCACACCGGACTCTGGCGCGACGGCCGACTGGGCGCCGGACTGCGAGACTACCCACCGCATCCGCGCCCACGCTCGCGGCGACACCGCGGCCGAGTACCACGTCACGCCCGACCAGACCGACGCCTACATCTGTTGGCACTTCGACCTGCCCTATGCCGGCGATGTCCAGGGCCTGCAGTTCCGCAGCGTGATCGACGAGGCTCCCGTCGTGCACCACTGGCTGCTCTACGGCACCGAGCAGCTGCCGTCGCCGGCGGGGACGGTGGGGCCGTGCGCGGGGGTCGGCGCGTCCGCCACGCTCATCGCCGGCGGGGCGCCGGGCCGCGCGGGCCTGGCCCTGCCCGCCGCCGTGGGG
>JAPPOT010000238.1 GCA_028817855.1 Myxococcales bacterium | reverse complement strand
ATTCAGGTTCCTGTGGGGTAACACCCGTGGAGGTTCAAGTCCTCTCTTTCGCACCAGAGTCATTTCGATGACTTACGACGGCCCGGCGGTTTCGCTGGGCCGTCTTCGTTTGGGCGCCGGGGCCAGTATGGGGGCCAGAATCGCGATCAGTCGCGACCCGTCGGGCCGCGGATTCCGGCCCGCCGCACTGGTCGACCGCTTTGACGACGACGCGGCTGGGCTCCCTCATCACCGCCTCCGATGTGCTCCCACACTGGGGCCCCCAGGCCAACGTGACTTGCCCACGCGACTGGGCTCGGTCGCAGTTCCAGTTCCAATAGACGGGCGACCGCCACCGGGGCGTCGGGGTCCATCTCGGCATCGATGGGTGGCACCCAGAGCCTGAGTGGCTTCTGGCGGATCTCGGAGAGTTCCCTGAGCCCTGCGCACAGATCCCGCGCAAGCCCAGCTGAGCGGGCTCCAGGCCGGACGAAGAGTTCCTCAACCTCCAAGCAGGGCGAGCCATCCTCCCGGGCCAGCGCCCAAGCAAGCCGCACGTCGTTCTCGTGATCGTAGTGCTCCAACGAGTGGACACCGCCCAGAGCCGTCCACATCCCCCACTGAATGGCCGGCTCTGGCCCTAACTCTTTGAACTCCACGGCGAGGTTGACCGGAGCGTCCATCATCCAGGCCTCTTGTCCGAACCGCTCGAAGTAGTCGAAGCCGACCCTCCCGAGGCCGCGGTCGCCCCAACCGTCACCCCAAGAGTTCACGAAGCCGAAACTCCGCTGGTGTGCGTCGTATGAGAGGAGCAGAACGCAGTGCACGCCTCCGTCGAGATCGGTCTCACCTCGGGGTGTCGGAACCACCCCTTTCTCCGGAGCATCCCACTCTGCCGTTGTCAGAAACGCTGCCAGCACAGGCTGCCTGGACGCGATGGCAACCTTCACCTCCTCGCACGTCCGGACTCGCTGGTAGAACAAGATCCGCCGCTGCTTCGCACGCTCATCCAATCCCTCGGGTTCGTGTGGAGGAGGCCACGTGGACGTGTCGAACGGCCAACGGTAGTCGCGTAAACATCCCCAGCCAGCAGCGACCCTCATCGCCGTGATGATGTGGCACCCAGCATCGTCCGGATAGGTGCCTTCAAGCTGAGTACTACGCAGGTAGGCGTACATGGCGCCTGCCGCAGCGGTGTGTGCATCGTCGGTCATCCGGGGGGTAGTGTGCCGCTCGGCAGGATCGGAGCAACTCAAGCTTGCCGTGATTCCGACGGGGAGGCGCCTACTCGGCCGCTTCGCTCACGCCATCCGCATTGGGTGCCCGGGCTGACCCGTCCGTGACTGCTGCAACCAGGACCTCCTCCGCGGCCGCGTAGTGACCGTGAACGTACCTGGCGGTCGTGGTCACCTGCCGATGCCCGGCGAGGAAGGCCAGCCCCGTCAGATTGGTCGTACGACTCGCCAGGTACGTCAGCCGGGCATGGCGGATGTCGTAGGGCGTGATGCGATCGGCCTTGTCATCATCCAGCTCCGCATCGCGCGCCGCCTTGCGGAGCGTGCACCGCAAGTCGCGTTCCCCAAACAGAAGGCCCAGCTCCGGACAGACTTCGTCCAAAGCGGCGCGGGCCCCGGCCGACAGTGGGATCGTCCGGTCGTATCGCGCCTTGTCGGCTTCCGCGCGCACCTTCAGCTTCAAGGCACCGACCTTGTAATCGTCGGGCGCCCGGAGGCGGGCCACGGTGCCCGGCCGCAGTCCCGTCTCCCACAGCACCGTGAAGAACGCCTTCGCCGGGAATCCGCCGCGCGATCGTTCCGGGACCTGGGCGATGATCTGTTCGACCTCCGCGCGACTGAGTTCCACCCGCCCAGCCTTGTATCGCTTCTTTGGATCGGGGCGTCCCACGGCCTTCCTCGGAGGCGACTCGATGGTAGGCAGATCGAGCAGGTGCCCCTGCTCCTTCGCCCACGCGAGAAAGCCTCGGAGCGCGGACAGCTCCTTCAGCACCGACTTGCGCCGGACGACCCTCAGACGCCCTCGCGTGTAGTCGTTCGCGCGCGCCGTGGTGATGTCTCCGAGCGTCTTGAAGAAGTCGAGGAAGCGAGAGTGGAAGTACATCTCGTACTGCCGGACCGTGGACTCGTGCAGGATTGCCTCCTGGGCGACCAACCACTCCGCGACGAGCACATCCAGAGCTTCGGGCGCGGGCGCTAGCTCTTCCCGGCCCGACGGGCGGAGACCAGAGACAACTTCGGCGTAGATCCTCGCCGCGGCCTCCTTAGCCTTGCCAACATCAGTTTCACCCGTGGATCGCTTGATGCGCTCGCCGTCGTGGGTGAAGCGCACGAGCCAGACCTTGCAGCCCGGCCTCCCACTGCGGATGAGCCTCCATCCCTCTGGCCTTCTAGCCATCGTTCCAACTCCTCGATGTCGTAGAAGTACCGGCTCCCAACCCGTGAGCGCGGTACGGACCTCATCACATGGCGCTCGAACGAACGCAGCGAGATTCCGAGGAACTCAGCCGCTCGTTGCTTGCTCAACCAGCGTGACCTGGATGATGTCATCGCAGACCCCGCCGGGACCTGCAACGAACATCTGCACGATGTGGAAGTGGCTCCACATCTAGACATACACGATGAGATTTCGGGGACGCACGGTCTGGCGCCCTGCGCGCGCAACCGCGTGCCGAATACCGGATACATCATCGCGACTTGCGCGCTGTCTTGATGAAATCTCAGCGCACGATCTCGACGCGATTCTCGAAGCGCACGGCCAAGACCATGTCGGCGCGCCAGGCCGGGTTGGATGTGAGTGTCATCATGACCCGCCCACCGTCGATCTCCCAGATCTCCGCGGATCCCTCCCCAAGGCGCGAGACCGGTCCGTAAGTCAATGACAGCTCGCGGGACAGGTGCATGTGGGCCTGCGCCGCGAGCCTCGCTGGCAAGCTCCCAGTGACCGTCAAGCCGGATACGCGCCCCCCGGTGAGATCAGCCTCAACGGATTGGAACGGCACTTGGCCGAGACGAGCGTCCACGCCCGAGCAGATGAGCCGATCGTTCGCGCGCTCAGCAGCACCACCGGCCCGGCGACACCGCCTCATCGCGACGTTCGCCTTCAGGCCCCCCTTCCACGGGCCCACCTCCTGCCCGCGCAGCCTCTCCGCCCCCGCGTGCCTGATCGCGTCTCGCGCGGCTGCGTCCCGCTCCTCCTGCGTTCGACGTGCCTCTCGACGTGCTTCCCGGCGCTCATGCTCTCGTGCTCTCTGCAGTTCGATCGCGCGCCGATTCTCTTCCGCAAGCTCCATCTCTCGCACTTCGCGCTCTGCCTCATTCCTGGCCACCCGCTCAAGGCAAGCCTCTCGGTCACGATGCGCTTCGTACTCCTCCATGTTCATCGGTGGAAGGTAGTCCTCCAACCAGACGGGCCCGGCGCACTCCCCGCTCATGTACTCCGACTCGGCCGGAGCTGCCGACCGCCTGTCACGGAGGGCACTCGCTAGCGGTTGATAGCGATGCGGGTAGCCAGACTCCTGCTCGACCAGCACCCAGCCTTCCGGCACCCAACTTGGACGTGGCGACGCTCGTGGGGGCTGAGGGTGCGCACACCCGATCAGCACGATCACGAGAGCGGCGCGCAGAGCCAACATGAAGAACTAGATGCTATTCCGCGATAGCGGAATCATCAATCAGTACGCGTTCGTAGGCTCCTGTGGGTGGACCCTAGCCTTGAGGAGCTACGACTACGGAAGGTGGTCGGAGACAACCTCCGTCGGCTTGCCGATGCGAAAGGCCAGCAGCTCCACACCCTCGCGGACTTTGCGGACGTCAGCCGCTCGCAAATGTACGACGTGGCGAACGGCACAAAAGCCGCGACGACCGACTGGCTCGCCAGGGTCGCCGCCGCGCTTGAGGTCGAGCCGTGCGAGCTGCTGAAGCCTAGAAGCCCGTGAGGGGCTCTCAGGGGCTCGACACGCGTCTGGACGGCCTGAGAGAGGTCCGGACGGTCCACGGCGGTTCTGCAGCCTCCTGGAGCGCTTGTGCACCGTTGTGTTGCTCTCGCGCTCGAATGGCAGGAAGTTGTGCGAGTCGGCTGCAACGACGAGCCCTGGTCGGACGTCGCAGTCGGACGGGTCTCGGCCCTCATCTTCCACGATGAGAGGCAATCGATGCAAACGGAGTTCGTCCGGTTCGAGCACCCTGCTTTTGAGGTAGGGACGGCGTACTGATGGAGTAGTCGCATCGATCGCCTCTACGCATCTTGAACATCCTTCCGATCCTCGTGGGCTGACGCAGGTCTCTCCGAGACGACAGATGTTAGACATCGTCGCGCACGCGCACTTCGTATCGGCGTATCGCCCAACTTGGAGTCAGCCCCGATGCGAGCCACCGCAGGCTAGATGTCGTCTCCAAGTCCTCTGTAGCCATCACGAGGCCACGACAGAGCCCCGGCAAACTTGCACTCACCGTTGCGGTGACATGCGCGGTGCTGCGGGCACGCAACGCGCGCCTCAGTCACACCATGGTCAACGATGTACCCGACCCCGCCTTCCCGTGGGTTGTACTCCTCGACGCGAGCGTCCCCGGCGGGGTGCCCTTCCCACCGCCACAGCTCCTCGCCGTAGCCAGTCGGAGGGACATGCCCTTCTGGAATCGACATCACCGCGTGCACATGCGGAAGCCCGCTGTGCGGCTGCCTGCCAATCGCGAATGCAACCAGGACATGGCACTTCAGGTGAGCGGCCAACATGTAGCAGTAGTGCCGAAACTTCTGGTGGAGACGCTCAGGCGTCGCGTCGTCCCTGAGCGTGAGGCTCAAGAACCACGTCCAGCCACCGCTGGGCTCACCCTTCTGGTGCCAGAACTTCTGAGGGTGCTCTCGAATGTACTTGATCCACGCACATCGAAGGCACGTGGTTCGCTCGCACCCCGGGCCACTGAACGGTCTGCAGCTGGACGTGGTCGACATGTCCCCGTGTTTGCGTGGGGACGTGCACGAGGACAAGGAACCTATTGCTCTGAGGACAATCCTCCCCCTTTTGCACCACCTCGTGTCCGCGCACATCACATCGCGCTAGACTCTCGTGATGTCACGACCGGTGCGGCGTCGCTCGGTTCCGCTCGAAGACCTGTGCGCACTGCTCGGTCACGAGGTGACGGACCTGCCAGGACGGCGGGCGCTCGCGGCGCTCTATGCCACGACCGTGCCCGAGGATCTGCCTTCCGACGAGGCCCTCGCAAGAGGCTTCACCAACGCGATCAGCTCCTTGAAGACTCTTCGGGCTGCACTCGACAACTCTCGCTACTTCAACGGCAAGGGAGAGCTGCCGTATCTCGACGTGGTTGCAGGGGAGCTTGAAACGATGCGCAGGCGAACCTCAATCGAGTGGTGGTCGACCCCGCAGCGGGAAGTCATTGTCGACCGATCTCCCGGCTCGACACGGGCCCCGTCTGTCGCGGCGCCCGGAAGACACAACGCACCGCTCACATCGCACGGCCTGGGGCCAACAGTCCTCATCACTCTCGTAGTCGAATCGATCGACATCCTTGCCGCCCTAGGCCTTCGCTGGGCTCAGCGTCACTCGCCAGTCAACACGCTGGTACGCTCAGCACGGCCACGCTCCCCGATGGCGATCGGACCCGGCAGGGCCCCGCATTTCGAGGGCCCATGACAAAGCCCCCGCAGGAAACTTGATCACAAGCTCCTGAGGGGGCGCTCCTTCGCGGTTGCGACACCAGAGAAGGAGCCCCGTTTGTACACGAGCCTGCTGCGCGATGCGCGATTTGCGCACGCGCTTTTTGACATGGATGAGCGGATCGCCGCCGAAGCGCGGCAGCGTCCGTGCGCACGCTGCGGCGGGCCCCTTCACCGGGCGGACTACCGCCGCAAGCCGCGTGGCGCCGCTTGGGCCGAGGACCCACGCCACAGCGTGCGGCAGAGCCTTTGCTGCGGGCGGGACGGCTGCCGGAAGCGGGCCACGCCCCCGTCGGCTCGATTTCTGGGCCGGCGGGTGTACTGGGCGGTGACTGTGGTGCTGGGTGCGGCGCTGCAGCACGGGCTGAGCGCCCGGCGCGTGAGCCGGCTGTCGGCGGAGCTTGGGGTCGACCGCCGGACACTGTCGCGCTGGCGGCAGTGGTGGCTGCAAACGTACCGGCGCAGCGAGCACTTCACCCGCCGTCGCGGCGAGCTGCCCGCCACGCTCGATGTCGCCACGCTGCCGCAGTCGCTGCTCGACGCTTTCACCGGCGATGCCCCGGCACGCATGACCGCGCTGCTGAGGTGGCTGTCGTCGGCGCCCGGCTGAGGCACGGACGAGCACGTTGAAGAAGGGACGGTGCGCCGCACGCAGAAGATGCTCGCTGACCACGATGCGCGAGGTCCGTAGCGTCGAGGCGCATGGACAAGTCGCTGCCCCCGAGCGAGCGCTGGGCTCGCTTCCGGCTCACCGTCATCGGCCCGCTGCTGGCCGCGCCGCCACGGACTGGCCGTCTGCGCGCTGCGCTGCAGGCGGTGAGTACGCGGAGCTACGAGCACCCGATCACCGGTGCGCCAATGACGCTGGCCTTCTCGACCGTCGAGCGCTGGTACTACGCCGCCCGCAACGCGGACCCGGCGAGCGACGATTGGGTGGCACCGCTGCGGCGGAGGGTGCGCAAGGACCGTGGGAAGCGTCGCACGATCAGCGCCGCGCTGGCCGATGCGCTGCGGGCGCAGTACCGCGAGCACCCGACCTGGTCGTACCTGACGCACTTCGACAACCTGCGGGCGCTGGCTGCCAACGACGAGACGCTGGGCGCCGTGCCGACCTACGCGACGGTGCGTCGCTTCATGAAGTCGCAGGGCTGGGTCCGTCAGCGCCGCCGCAGCGACCACCGCATCGCCAGCGGTCCGCGCGAGGTGCGCAGCTACGAGATGCCCTATGCGCACTCGATGTGGCATCTGGACTTCCACGTCGCCAAGCGCAACGTCGTACTGTCGGACGGCTCGCACGTGGCGCCGAAGCTGCTGGCCATCAGCGACGACCACAGCCGCGTGTGCTGCCACGCGCAGTGGTACTTGCAAGAGGGCGCCGAGCAGCTCGTCCACGGCCTGCGCCAGGCGCTGCTCAAGCGTGGGCTGCCGCGCTCGATCATGATGGACAACGGCTCGGCGATGGTCGCGGCCGAGACGGTGCGCGGCCTGCACGACCTGGGCATCCAGCAGGTCACCACGCGCCCGTACAGCCCGCACCAAAACGGCAAGCAGGAGCATTTCTTCGGACCACTCGAGGGTCGCATGATGGCCATGCTCGAGAGCGTCGAGGTGCTCGACCTCGAGCTGCTCAACCGAGCCACCATCGCGTGGGTCGAGCGCGACTACCACCGCCGGCACAACCGCGAGATCGGCGAGTCGCCACTGGACCGGCTGGCTCGTGCGCAGAGCGTCGGCCGCCGCAGCCCCAGTCCGCAGAAGCTGCGGGAGTGCTTCCGCATGGTGGTCAAGCGCAAGCAGCGCCGCAGCGATGGCACCTGCTCCATCGAGGGCGTGCGCTTCGAGGTCCCGTCGCGGTACCGCCACATGGCCGAGGTGCACGTGCGTCTGGCCCGCTGGGACCTGAGCTTTGTCCATCTGGTCGACCCCGCGCATTGCCTGCTGCTGTGCCCGCTGCATCCGGTCGACAAGGTGCACAACGCCTCCGGCGTGCGTCGTAACCGCGACGACGTGCCGGTCAGCGACGAGCCAGCCCCCGCGTCCGGGCGCATCGCGCCCTACCTGCAGCAACTGATGGATGAACACGCACAGACGGGGCTGATGCCCGCGTATCTGCCGACCCCACCGAATCACAACGACCAGGAGCAAGACGACGATGGATGACAAGCATGGCGCTCTGTATGGGCTCAAGTTTCACCCCTTCCGCCCCGACGTGCCCGTCAGCGCACTGCACGTCGAGCCGGCGCTACGGAGCTTCCTCTTCCGCGTCGAGCAGCAGCTGCCCGACGGTGGCTTCGTCGCCATCAGCGGCGCGCCCGGCAGCGGCAAGTCCGCCGCGCTGCGCGTGCTCAGCGAAAGGCTCGACGCGCTCAAGGACGTGCAGGTCGGCGTGCTGACGCGCCCCCAAAGCAACAACGCCGACTTCTATCGTGAGCTCGGCCACCTCTTCGGCGTCACGCTGTCGCCGCACAACCGCTGGGCCGGCTCCAAGGTCTTGCGCGAACGCTGGCTCGAGCACATCGACCAGACGCGCACGCGACCGGTGCTCATCATCGACGAGGCGCAGGAGATGAAGCCGCCCGTGCTTGCCGAGCTGCGCCTGCTGTCGAGCATGAACCTCGACGCCCGGGCGCTGCTGACCGTCGTGCTCGCCGGCGATGACCGCCTCAGCGCCAAGTTTCGCACCGCCGAGCTGCTGCCGGTCGCCAGCCGCATCCGCAACCACCTGCAGCTCGGTCACCGCGAACCCGAGCTGCTGCAGAAGATGCTCAGCCACCTGCTCGACGAAGCAGGTCGCCCCGACCTCATCACCGACGCCGTCCAGCACGCCCTGTGCGTCCACGCCGCCGGCAACCCCCGCACACTCACAACCATGGCCGACAACCTCCTGTCCCACGTCTACGAGCACGAGCTCGAGGTCATCGACGAGCAGACCTACTTTGACGTCTTCCAGATCCAGCCCGAGCCCACCACCCCTCAACCCGACCCCAGAACCAAACGCAAACGCCGCGCTGCCTGAACCGCTTCGCCAGGCCGCCCTCACCGGCGGCCTTCTTCTTGGCCTGCAGACCCTCGAACTACGCGATCACCGACCATCCAAGAGCGCGATCGCGCGTGCCCTCGAGCTACGCGATCACCGACCATCTGAAACCGCGATCACCAGCTCCATCGCCAAGCGTGATCACAACGCCATCGATTTCCGTGTCTGCACTCAG
>JAPPOT010000519.1 GCA_028817855.1 Myxococcales bacterium | reverse complement strand
GCACGAGCACGAGCACGAGCACGAGCACGAGCACGAGCACGAGCACGAGCACGAGCACGAGCACGAGCACGAGCACGAGCACGAGACGGGGTGCCTTCAGTCAGCAAACCGGCCCACCTGGGGCCGCCAGTGACACGAACAGGTCCCTCGACGAAGTAGGTCGGGCCCCCGGGCCCGACGCAGGGACATGTGGCACCCACCTCCCCCATAGCACCGGAGGAGGAGCGCAGCGACGACGACCTCGCGGTGAGGGGGCCCCGGCCGGCTTCGCCGGACGGGGGGAGAGGTCGCGTGACCTCTCCCTGGGTCGGGTCGGAGACCCGACGACAAAACCCTAGAACTCGTAGGCTTCTTTCAGCTCGGCGTCCTTGGTGGCGAGCATCTTGGCGAGCTCGACCATCACCTTGCACTGTTTGTAAGTGGCGTCGTCCTGCATCTTGCCGTCGATCATGACGGCGCCGGTGCCGTCGCCCATCGCGTCGATCACCTTCTTGGCCCAGAGCACCTCGTCGACCGGCGGGCTGAAGACCTTCTTGGCGATGCCGATCTGCACCGGGTGCAGCGACCAGGTGCCTACGCAGCCCATCAGGAAGGCGTTGCGGAACTGGTCCTCGCAGGCGACCACGTCCTTGATGTCTCCGAAGGGCCCGTAGTAGGGCAGGATGCCGTGCGCGTTGCAGGCATCGACCATGCGCGCCAGCGTGTAGTGCCACAGGTCCTGCTGCGCCGTGGGGCGCACCGCGTCGGGGTTGTCCGGATCGGGATCCGTGCGGACGATGTAGCCCGGGTGGCCGCCGCCCACGCGCGTGGTCTTCATCCGGCGCGAGGCTGCCAGGTCCGCCGGGCCGAGCGACAGGCCCTGCATGCGCGGGCTGGCGCCGCAGATCTCCTCTACGTTGGCCACGCCCTGGGCGGTCTCCAGGATCGCGTGCACCAGCAGCGGGCGCTTGAGCTGCGCCTTGGCCTCGAGCTGGGCGAGCAGGCGGTCGACGTAGTGGATGTCGGCCGCGCCCTCGACCTTCGGCACCATGATCACGTCGAGCTTGTCGCCGATCTCCGTGACAAGCGTGATGATGTCGTCGAGCATCCAGGGCGAGTCCAGGCTGTTGATGCGCGTCCATAGCTGGGTCTCGCCGAAGTCGGTCTCCTTCGCGATCTTCACCAGCCCCTCACGCGCCGCGACCTTGTTGTCGGCCTGGATGGCGTCCTCGAGGTTGCCGAGCAGGACGTCGGCCTTTTTGGCCATGTCCGGCACCTTGGCCGCCATCTTGGCGTTGCTCGGGTCGAAGAAGTGGATCATGCGCGAGGGCTTGAAAGGAATCTCCCGCACCGGCGTGGGTGCGCCGATGGCCAGCGGTTGGAAGAAGTCTTTTGCGCTCCGCATCTGATTCGCTCCTGTGTCGGTCTGGATACCGGCCGGGCAGGTTGGGCCGCGGTCCGGGTCCGGGCTTATAGCACCCAGACGCTATAGACCCACAGCCCCGCTCGCGCCACGTGCTGCCTACCCCCTCGTGGGGACAGCGAGCAGCCCAAAGCTACCGTATGTCTTTAGGATTGCAGCGGATCGCCGCCGCTGCAGGTTAGGCTTGATCCCCCATCCCGCTCCTAGTACCAGAGTCGGTTCAAATTAGGGGGCCGGTGCAGGTGAGGCCGCCTCCGTCCGGAAGGATGCGTCGCCTATGCGCTTCTACGAGTACGAGTCCAAGAAGATCCTCGCCAAGTACGGGATCCCGTTCCCGAAAGGTGGCGTGGCCAAGACCGCGGAGGAGGCCAAGAACCTCGCCGCCGACCTGGGCGGGAAGGTGGTCGTCAAGGCCATGGTCCTGACCTCGAGCCTGACCGACCGCGGCACCGTGCGCGAGGCCAACGGCCCGGACGAAGCCGCGAAGGCCACCGAGGAGCTGCTCGCGCTGAAGGTGGGCGCGCTCACACCCGTGAGCGTGCTCGTCGAGGAGCAGGTCGAGGTAGAGCGCGAGCTGGCGCTGCAGGTGACCTACGACGGCGTGGCCAAGCTGCCGGTCATGATCGCCAGTGATGTCCCGCGCAAGAACCTGGACGACGTGGCGGACGACACCCCGGATCGGGTCAAACGCCGTCACTTCTCGACGCTCCACCCGATGCGCGCACAGACCTTCCGCTGCAAGGAGCTGGTGCGCTCCCTGGGGCTGGGCGGATCGGACCTCAACCGCATGACGCAGGTGGTCTCGAAGCTAGCCGACGCCATGCTGGAGTACGACTTGACGGTCGCGGAGATCAACGCCCTGGGTCAGACCAAGGACGGCAAGTTCATCGCCCTCGACGTCAACATGGACATGGAGGAGGAGGGACGCTTCCGCCAGGGCGCGCTGCTCGAGGAGTTCGGCATCCCCATGACCGAGACCCGCGGCGTGCGCGGCGAGCCCACCCCGATGGAGCGCGAGGCCCAGGCGATCGACGCCGACGACCCGCGTGGGCTGATCAGCCCCTTCGTCGAGTTCGACGGCAACATGGGACTGGTGATCGGCGCCGGCGGCGGCTCGCTGACCATCTTCGACGCGGTCACCCGCCACGGCGGCAAGCCGGCCAACTACGCGGCCATCGGCGGCAACCCCAGCGTCAAGAAGGCCCAGCGTCTGGCCAAGCTGGTGCTGTCGAAGGAAGGCGTCGACAAGATCGCCGTGATGTCCAACGTGGTCTCCAACACCCGCGCCGACCTGGTCGCCCGCGGCGTGATCAAGGGCGTGCTCGAGCTCGGCCTCGAGCCCAAGGAGGTCATCACCATCTTCCGCTGCCCGGGTGCCTGGGAGGCGGACGCCTTCAAGATCCTGGAGAAGTACGGGGTCGACTACTGTGACCGCAGCGTATCCCTGAGCGAGGCCGCCAAGCGCGCCGTCGCCAAGGTGCAGGGCTAGGAAAGCGAGGATCGACCATGGGTATTCTCGTCCACGAAGACTTCCGTTTCATCGTTCAGGGCATCACGGGGCGCGAGGCGCTCAACTTCACCCGTGAGTGCCTCAACTACGGATCCAAGATCATTGGCGGCGTCACGCCGGGGCGCGGCGGTCGCGAGGTCTATGGTGTCAAGGTCTACGACACCGTCCGCGAGATCACCGAGCAGACCCGCGTCGACGGCTCGGTCATCACGGTGCCGTATCAGTTCGCTCCGGACGCCGCCTTCGAGGCGATCGAGGCCGGCATCAAGGAGATCATCATCATCACCGAGGGCATTCAGCGTAAGAGTGCCGTCGAGATCATCGAGTTCGCTCGCCAGCACGGCGCGCGCGTGATCGGCCCCAACTGCCTGGGCGTGATCACGCCGGGCGTGTGCCGCTTCGGCAGCCTGGGCGGACCGGCCGACGACTGCAAGCGCGCCTTCGGCGCCGGCTGCGTCGGCGTGATGTCGCGCTCGGGCGGCATGACGACCGAGATCAGCAACGCGCTCACGCTGTCGGGGCTGGGCATCAGCACGTCGGTGTCGATCGGCGGCGACCCGGTCGTCGGCTCCTCCTATTCGGACCTGATGCCGCTCTTCGAGGCGGACGAGCAGACCAAGGCCGTGGTGATCTACTCGGAGCCCGGCGGTCCGATGGAGGCCCAGCTGGCCCAGTGGTCCAAGGACAACAACAGCCGGCTGCCGATCGTGGCCTTCGTGTCGGGCCGCTTCATGGATGACATGCCCGGCGTGAGCTTCGGCCACGCCGGCACCGTCGTGCACCGCAAGGTCGATTCACCAGCAGAGAAGATTCGCGCCATGCGCGCCGCGGGCATCGCGGTCGCCGACGAGATCGGGGACATCCCCAAGCTCGTCAAGGAGCGCATCGAGGCCAAGGGAGGCTGACGTGGCGATGTTCATCCGCATTGACCTGAAGGAAGACGCGATCGCAGAGGCCGGCGCCGCCGCCAAGCTGATCGAGGTCTGCCCGGTGAAGATCTTCGCCGCGGGCGCTGACGACAAGAGCGTCTCGATCATCGACGACAACGTCGACGAGTGCACCCTGTGTGACCTCTGCATGGAGGCCTCCCCCAAGGGCGTGAAGGTCGTCAAGCTCTACGAGGAATAGTGCTCAGCGAGCCTGGGGATCCGGGCTCGCTAGCCAGAACCCGTCTAGATGGGCTCTAGAGGTTGCACTCGCTGACGCAGGCCGCACCGCCGCACTGGCCAACGGCGAAGGCTCGGCCAACCGGGTTGTCCGTATTCTCGACCATGCCGGCGATCGCGATCGGGTCGGTGGTGCCGGCGGCGGCCTCGATCTCCGGGATGCAGTCGCCCTGCGGACCCGAGAGGCCGCAATCGAGCAGGCTGATGGCGCCGCAGTAACAGTCGATGCCGGTGCAGGCGTTGGCGAGGCCGCAGTCGACGACCGCGCCGCAGTGCATGTCGGAGGTGGCGTCACCGCTGGCGCGGCAGTTGACGATCTCGTCGGCGCAGCTTTCACACTGGCAGACATCGCACGGCGTGTCGCCCAGGGTGTCCTCGCAGATCTGCGTGTTGGGGCTGATGCGATTGCAGTCGCCGTCGCAGTCGGCCTGGCCGTCGCACTCCTCGCCCGGCTCGACCGCGCCGTTGCCGCACTCGGGCGTGCAGTCGGTGTCATCGTTGGCGTTGTTGCCGGGTAGGCAGCAGCCGTCGCCGCCGATCGCCTGCGCAATGGCGTTGTACGTGCAGCGCACGTTGCAGTTGGCCTCGCTGCCCGTGCGCACGTCCTCGGTGCAGGTGTCCCCGTCGGAGCAGCTCGCCGGGCAGGGCGTGGCAGAGCCCGGCTCGCAGGTCTCACCGCTGCCGTCGTCGATCACGCCGTCCCCGCAAGTGCTCGAGCAGTCGCTGTCGGTGCCTGCGTCGCAGCCGTCGGGACAACAGCCATCGCCACCGCTGCAGGTGTCGATCGCGTCGAAGCTGCACTCGGCCGTGCACGCGCTGGCGTCTCCTCTGTAGCGCGGCGCCAGGCACGCGTCGGTAGAGACGCACTCCGCAGCGGTCACGCAGCTGTCCACCGGATCACAACGCTCCTCGCCTTCCACGGCGCCGTTGCCGCACTGCGCCTCGCAGTCGCCGTCGGTGTTGGCGTTCTGGCCCGAGGGGCAGCAGCCGTCGCCCTCGTTGGCTTCCAGGATCTCGACCTGCACGCACTCCGCGCTGCAGCGCCCGCCCGCGAGGGTCTCGAGCATGCAGCCGCTCGAGCCGATGCACGCCGTCGGGCATGCGCCGTCCTCGCCCGCCACGATCGCGACGTCGCACCGCTCCTCCGGATCCACCATACCGTTGCCGCACACGGTCACGTCACCCTGGGGCGCCGCTTCGCCCGTGTCGTCGTCGGTCACGTCGGGAGCCACCGAGGCCTCGGCCTGTGGGGTGTCGCTCGAGCTGCTCGTGGCGCCGGCCTGCCCGACACCGGCATCGCGCTGCTCGCCCATCAACCCGGATGCATCGCGCCCGCGCTCGTCCGGCCCGGCGTCGCGCCGAAGGAGCGACCCATCGACCGAGTTGCAGGCAGAGAAAAGGAGCGTGAGCGACAGCAGCCCGCCGACCGCGAGCTGTGCCCTGGAACCAAACGACAACCTCACGCGGGGACCCTATCCCCGCGCGCTCGCGCGCCCTACCCCAACGTTGGGGTCAGCCGCGGTCCCGAGCGCGCGATGCGGCACTCACTTCCTGCGCCGCATGCGAGCCAACCGAAGCTCGCGGCGGGCCTCGATGTGATCCGCGTCCGCATCGAGCGCGCGCCGGAAGCTCGAGCGGGCCTCCGTCTCCCTGCCGTCACGCTTGTATGCAAGGCCGCGGATGTAGAGCGCCCGCGGATGGGCGGCGTCGAGCCGCAACGCTCGGGCGCAGGCGTCGTGGACCGCGCGCATGGACGCCTGACCGGCCAGCTGCTGATAGAGCACCCAGGCCCTCGCTGCATGGACGTCGGGGTCGCTGTCGTCGTCGGCCAGCATCGCCTCGAGAATGCGAGCGGCCTCGACGTACTTCTTGCGCTCGGCAAGCTGCTCGGCGCGACGCAGTTTGCCGCCGCGATCGAGCGCTTCGACAGGAAGCGGCGCTTCGGAGGGCGACGGAGCCCTGGCCGACGGAACGTCTCGCGCACGGGGCGGAGCCGTCCCACTGGGACGCCCGGAGGTCCGAGGCCGCGCGGAACCGGGCCGCATGGATGCGAGCTGTTGCCAAGCAGGCCGGTTGCTTCCGGTGCGCAGCGCTGCCGAGCCCGAAGGGCGCAACGGACCGGCGGGGGCCGAGGGCGCTGGCCGCGAAGAGCGCACCCGGTCAGAACCCGACTGGCTCGGATTGCCCGGGCGCGGCGAAGCGCGTGGGGGCTCCGCTGCGAACCCCGAGGGCGTCACGGCTGCACGCACGCCGCTCGTGCCGGTCGAGCCGTCGGCGGGCATGGCGTTCTGTGTCACCAGCAACATGTAGAGCAAGCGGCGCACGTCGGCCGCGGACTGGCGCCCGCGGGCCGAGGCCGTCTCCGGATCCATCGACTCGTCCTTGAGCGCCTGGGCGAGGCCAGCATCCGGTCCCCGTAGGCCAAACTTGTGCGGATCGAAGTCCGGCACGACCTTGAGCGGGATCCCCGCAAAGCGGTCGACCACGGAGGCCACCACAGCATCACGGACATGCCCCTTGAGCGATGCCGCAAGGAACAAGTAGGGGTTCACGGTGCCGCGCACCACCTCGCGCGCATCGTCGAGCAGGTCGCCCTCCCAGAAGGCGTAGGCGCCGCTGTCGAGCGAGCACAGCTCGAGCAAACCGCGCGACAGCTCCGTGCCACGCGGCAAAGGCTTGGCGGCCACTGCGCGTCCGTCGCGGAAGACGACTTTCGTTTCGAAGCCACCGCGCTGCACGATCAACGTGCCGCTCAAGTTGTTGCTGTGGACGTAGAGCAGCAGGTGCGCGAACGGCGTCCGCGAGAGGTCTCCCTCCGCGACGGGTCTCCGTTCGTTCGCGCTATTCACCGTGTGCTCCCCCCGGTCGTGCGATGTGACCAACCCCAGTGGAAGGGTACGTCTCTTAGTTCCGAAGCCCTAGCATCGCAATCGCAACATTGGTGTTGGCTGTTTCACGTACCTATCGCTTGATCAACGCGACCGAGTCCAGGGGCAAGCGCGCTTCTTGACCGATCGGCGATCGTTTCGTTCCTGGCAGGATCTGTGCTTCCGACCCTCCACCTGCAATCCACAGCTTTTCCACCGCGAACACTCCATGAAATTCGCTTGCTCACGAAAAATTCACAAGTTGGACACATCTCGAACTTGTTGAATTTCCCGTACTTAGGTAGCTATCCCACAATGCGCTACATGTTCGGCGCAAAAAATCAACGTCAGCGTAGTTGCTTCTTCTTCCTGTGGATCGGAAAAATTGTGCCCCGTTGCCGATCTGGGACGAACCCTGGTGAACCACGACACGGCACAATTGCTGGAGAGTTCCGGTCGCTTCGTGATCGAGCGTGAGCTGGGTCAAGGCGGCATGGGTGTCGTCTACCAGGCCCTCGATCTGGAGCGCGATACGCGCGTGGCGCTGAAGGCGCTCAGCCAAAAGGACGCCGTCAACATCTATCGGCTCAAGAACGAGTTCCGACAGCTTGCGGACCTCAGTCATCCCAACCTCGTCTCGCTGCACGAGCTCGTCTATGAGGGTGACTCCTGGTTCTTCACCATGGAGTTGGTCGAGGGCCAGACCTTCGATCAGTACGTCACGGACGGCAGCCGCAACTCGATATCATCGGGTGGTGGATCCAGCACCGTTGCCAGCGGGCGCGTGATCCGGGACGTCTCCGCGACCCTCAGCCAGCGCGCCATCGGTAGCGAGTTCCCCCTGCCCCGCGCCACCGCCAACGTGCGACGACTGCGCAGCGCCTTTCGGCAGTTGGTGGAGGCGCTCGCCGCCCTGCACAACGCCGGCAAGCTGCACCGCGACATCAAACCCTCCAACGTCCTAGTGACCCCGGAGGGGCGCGTGGTCGTGCTCGACTTCGGCCTCGTGAGCAACAAGACGGTGATCGACCCGGAGGCTCAGGACGAGAACCGCACGGTCGGCGGCTGCGCTTTTGGCACGCCCGCGTACATGTCTCCCGAGCAGGCTGCCGGCGAGACGATCACGCCCGCCAGCGACTGGTACAGCGCAGGGGCCATCCTCTACGAGGCGCTCACTGGACAGCTGCCCTTCGACGGCACCGTGCTGGAGATCCTGCGGCAGAAGGAGGAGCTCGAGCCCGTCCCGCCCTGCGAGGTGGTCAAGGGCGTGCCAGACGACCTGGACCAGCTGTGCCGGGACCTGCTACGGCGCGACCCGGCCAAGCGACCGATCGGACCGGAGATCCTGCGCTACCTGACCGGCCACTCCGCGCCACCACCGATCTTCGACGCCCAGTCCGCCACCCACGCGCGCCAGCACAGCGAGCTCTTCGTGGGACGCGCACAGCACCTGCTGACGATGCGCGAGGCCTTCGGCCGCTCGAAGGCCGGGGAGCCGGTCACCGTGCTGGTGCACGGCCTGTCGGGCATGGGCAAGAGCGCGCTGGCGCGCTGCTTCGCCAACGAGCTGATCAAGCACGACGAGGCCGTCGTACTGCGCGGCCGCTGCTACGAGCGCGAGACCGTTCCCTACAAGGCCTTCGACAACATCATCGATGCGCTCAGCCGCTACATGATGCGCCTGCCCGCGGAGGAGGCCGCCGAGCTGCTTCCGCGCAACATCCACTCGCTGGCGCGACTGTTCCCGGTGCTGCGCCGCGTGAAGGCCATCGCCCACGCCCGCCGCCCCAAGTACCGGACCACCGACGCCCGCGAGCTGCGCAATCAGGCCTTCGCCGCGCTCAAGGACCTGCTCCTGCGCATCACCGACTTCCAACCCGTGGTCATCCAGATCGACGACCTCCAGTGGGCGGACATGGACAGCGCGCGCCTGCTCAGCTTCCTGA
>JAPPOT010000037.1 GCA_028817855.1 Myxococcales bacterium | reverse complement strand
CCTGGGCTTCGTCGAGCAGGGTGGCGGCTACGCCCATGGTGTTGAAGCCCTTGTCGACGTGGAGCACTTCGCCGGTGATGCCGGAGGCGAAGGGGCTGCAGAGGAAGGCCCCGGTGGCGCCGACCTCGCTCGCGGTGATGCGCTCCGGCAGGGGCGAGTTGGCCTCGTTGTATTCGATCATCTTGCCGATGAAGCCGATCGCGCTGGCCGCACGCGAGGCCCAGGGACCGGCGGAGATGCTGTTGACGCGCGCACCGAAGCGGCGGCCGGCATCGAAGGCGAGCGTACGCGTGTCCGACTCGAGGGCCGCCTTGGCCGACGACATGCCGCCACCATAGCCGGGGATGACGCGCTCCGAGGCCATGAAGGTGAGGTTCAGGAAGCAGCCGCCCTCGCGCAACAGCGGCCCGTAGCGGCGCACCATCGAGACGAAGGAGTAGGCGCTGCTGCCCATCGCCGAGAGGTAGCCGTCGCGGCTGGTGTCGATCAGCGCGTTCTTCACCTCCGGGCCGTTGGCGAAACTGTGCACGACGATGTCGAGGGGCCTTTCGCCCAGGTCCGCCACGAGCTGATCGGCCACCCCCTGGATGGTGAAGTCGCCCTTGTCGGACCAGCGCTTGTGGCTGCGCACGTCCTCGGGCACCGCGTCCATCTCGTCGTAGTCGCCGTCGAAGGCGTAGATCTTCTCGAACTCCAGCTTGCCGCCACCGGGCAGCTCGAGGGAGGCGTCCATCTTTCCGCGCTGCAGCATCTTGGTGAAGATGAGGTAGGCGGGAGGCCAGGTGCCGACGCACACGCTGGCGCCGGCCATCGCGAGGTGCTTGGCGATCGCGAAACCGAAGCCCGCGTCGTCGCCGACGCCCGCCACGAAGGCGCGCTTTCCCGAGAGGTCGATGCTCAACATGGCGCGTAGGGAAGCATGGATGCGGGCGAGTGCAAAGCCCGATTCACGCGCGCGTCATCCTCACGATGGACAGCGCGCAGAGCCCACACAGAAGCATTCCCAGAGGCAGCCAGCTCCCCGGCATCGGCACCTCGGAGCCGTGCCCGACGTGGAGCACCTCGACGTGCATCGAGGCGATGGCGAAGGTGTTGTGCACCACGTGGGCGAAGATCGTGACCCACGTACCCGCGCGTGAGCCGACCCAGGCGAGAAAGAAGCCCTGGGGAAGCACGCCCACCACGTGGTGAGGATCGAGGTGGAAGAGCGCGAAGCCCAGCGCCGAGATCATGATCGCGCGCAGGCCGCGGCCGGCGGCGTTCTGCAGCAGCCCGCGGAACAGCAGCTCCTCCGAGATGCCCGGCAGCAGCGCGAGGAAGGGCCAGATGAGCAGCGGCGAGGTGTTGCTCACCATGTGCTCGATGGTCTCGAGGTTGGCGCCGCCGATGTCCGGCGCCCAGCGCGCGATCGTGCTGACGAACAGGTCGGACAGCGGCGCGAGCGCGATCACGCCCAGGGCAGCGACCGGATAGCTGAGGGCGGGCGCGCGACGCAGGCCCAGGGCAGTGCGTGGCTCCGCGCCGAGCACCAGCGGCGCCGCGACCGCGACCGCGCCCAGCACGAGCATCGAGGCGGCGACGGCCGGCAGGTAGACCGCAGCGGGCGGCGCAGCCGGCGACGGTGTCATGCCGGCGCCCGCGAGCGCCGCGCTCACGATCACCGCCACCAGGCCGCTCGCGAGGTACGCGATCACTCCGGCGAGCAACACCCAGCCCACCGCTTGACGGAGCGCGAGCGGCGAGGAACCGGGGGCGTCGGGATTCATCGCGGGCAGCTCAGAGCTGCTCGGCCAGGTAGCGCTCCTTGCCGATCTCGCTGACCACGTGGAGCTGGGACTCGAGCCAGTCAGCGGCGTGCTCCTCGCCCTTGAGGATGCCCTCGAGCAGCTCGCGCGTGCCGTTGTCGCCCTTGTCACGGCACAGCGCGATGGCCTTGTTGAGGCGTTCGATCGCGCCGGTCTCGAGCTCCAGATCGCAGCGGTGTTGCTCGATCGGATCCTCACCGACCTTGACCGGGTTCATGCGCATCATGTTGGGCACACCGTCGAAATAGAGGATGCGGTTCATGATCGCCTCGGCGTCACGCATCTCCTCGATCGACTCCTCGCGCTTCTTGGCCGCGAGCTTGGTGTAGCCCCAGTTCTCCAACATCTTGGAGTGCACGAAGTACTGGTTGATGGCGGTCAGCTCCGCGGCGAGCACATCGCCGAGGGCATCGATGATCTCCGGATCGCCCTTCATTCCCATCCTCGTCGGATTCAGCCGCCCCAACCGGCGGGGGGCAGACGATAGCAGACGCGCACGTGCAAGGGCGCCCCGGAAACGCGCCGGGGTGCGGTCCCGCTATGCACTCTTGCGCAGGGGCACCAGCGTGACGCGGGCCGCGGGGTTCTCCTCGGCCAGGATCTCGTCCACGGCGGGTGCGCAGCCACCACAACAGGCGGCGGCCCCGCAGCGGTCGCTCACCTCCGTGCGGGTGCACGCCCCGGTGCGGGCGGCCTGGCGGATCTCGCGGTCGGTGACTCGCATGCAGTGGCAGATGATCATCTCGCGTACGTCCTCATCCGGTGACAGCCGGACTTGTCTTCAATGTAGGCACGCGAAGTTGAAAAGCAATATCATTTTCAATAGCGCCGGTCGATTCCAGCAACCACTAGGAATAGCTTCGCTTTTCAAGTGCGATCTCGGGTAGGCGCTTTCAAGAAGCCAAGCAGTGCCGCACCGAGCTCCCGAACTGCAGGTCGCCGCGCGGACTCGTCGTGGTGGATCGGCGGTCGCCCAGCGCCGCGCGGCTGGCTGAAGGCGGAGCCTCGGCCCCGTGACCGTCCATGCCGCCGTGCGGACGAGCGGCACCCATCCTGGCGGGTGCCGCCGCCGGCGCACGTCATCCCTGGCGCTGACGCCTTCCTGCATCGGTCCGGGGCTCGGCCCCGTACCCCGGGCAGCTCGTGACCGGCAGCGCCGGATACTTCCGGTAGGCCGCGTCGTGCTCGGCCATGCGGCAGAGCAGAAAGCGCGAGCCCCGTGCCGACTCGAGCACGCGGCGGTGCCTGCAGGACTCGCACAGCCCACCATCGGGTCCCCGGGCCATGGCTTCTGTGTGCGCCCTGCGCTACCGATCCGCAAGCCCCGCCAGCCCCGCCAGCGTGCCTCGCAAGATGGCGGAATCCGACAGCAACCACCACGGGCGCCCCGCACGCTTTGGGTGTAGTCTCCCCGGCCCGATGGGTTCCGACGTGGTGCGGTGGCTGCTCGCAACGCTGGCGCTGGCGGCGCTCGCCCCCCGCGCGCACGCCCAGCAAGCGGCCCCACCGACACCGGCGGTGCACGCGCCCGACGGCGGCAAGCGCTTGCAGGCACACCCTCTCGGCGACGGCGCGATCGAGCTCGACGGCCAACTGAGCGAGCCCGCCTGGAAGGCCGCACCGGTGGCCGCCGACTTCGTCGAGCGCGACCCCGTGCCCGGGGCCACCCCACCCGTCCGCACCGAGCTGCGCGTGCTCTACGACCGCGACACGATCTACGTCGGCCTGCGAGCCGAGCTCTTCCCCGGTGAGGTCCCGAAGGCCGACAACCTGACGCGCGACTTGACCCGCGTGTGGCGCGACGAGGCCTTCTCGATCAAGCTCGACGTGCGCCACGACCGCCGCACCACCGTGGTCTTCGCCTTCAACCCGGCCGGCACCCAGCTCGACGCCCTGGCCGTGGAGAACGGGCGCGTCTTTCGGCGCGAGTTCGACGCCGTCTGGGAGGTGGAGACCCACGTGGGCGAAGGCTACTGGTCGGCCGAAGTCGCGCTACCCGTAGCCGCCCTCGGGCTGCCCACCGTGGAGGGCGACCGCGTGATGGGGCTGAACATCACGCGCATCCACAACACCCGCGGCGCCGACTACGACTGGTCCCACCTGCCTCCCGAGTTCGGCGCCTGGGCCGCCACCCACTACGGCGAGCTGCACGGCGTGCGCGACATCAACACGGGGCACCCCCTCTCGCTCCAGCCCTACGTGCGCTTCGGCCACCCGGAGGATCCGGAGGGCGACCTGATCGGTGGGTTCAAGACCGGCGGTGACGTGCGCCTGCGCATCGGCAACGACACCTGGACCGAGCTCACGCTGCTGACCGACTTCGCCCAGGTCGACGCCGACGACCAGGTCATCAACTTCGATCGCTTTCCGCTCTTCTTCCCCGAGCGTCGCCCCTTCTTCCTGTCGGGGCTCGGCGTGTTCGACTTCGGCGAGCCGCAGCAGGTGCAGCTGCTGTTCACGCGTCGCATCGGGCTGGACTCGGCGCGCAAGCCGGTGCCGATCCTGGGCGGCTTCAAGCTCTACGGCACCGAGGGCGTCTTCGACTACGGCTTCCTGCAGGTCATCACCGACGACACGACGCGCCTGGAGGAGGATCCGGACGACCCCACGGCGGAGCCCGTGGAGGTGGGCGACGCGGGCGCCAACTGGTCGCTGGGGCGCGCGCGGATCAACTTCGGCAATCCGGGCCACGTGGGCGTGATCGTCGGCGTACGCAACAACATCGACCTGCCCCACGTGGACGAGGTCGTGCCGGTGTCGAGCGAGCCGCACCTCTCGCTCGGCGCAGACCTACTCGCGCGTCCCTTCGACGAGCGCTTCGAGGTCAGCGGCTTCAGCGCGTTCACGCGCAGCAGCGCCGACCAGCTGAGCGAGGGCAGCGCCCACCGCCTGGCGCTGCGCTGGATCGGACAGGAGTGGCGGCCGAGCGGGTCGCTACGCTTCGTGTCGGAGGACTTCGACCCGCAGATCGGCTTCGTACGACGCAAGGCGGCCATCCACAGCGCCTTCGACCTGCCCTACGTCTACCGCACCACCGACCTGGGCCTCAAGACGGTGACCGCGCGCGCGACCACCGCCTTCGTGCACGACGACAAGGCAGAGGACCTGCTCGCGCGCACCGCCGGCGGCGACCTGGAGCTGGACTGGCTGACCGGCTGGGCCTGGGATCTCGGCATGGACCACCAGCTCGACGTGGTTCAGCGGCCCTTTCCCCTATTCGACGATCTGAGCATCCAGCCCGACCGCTACGAGGGCGCCGTGCTCGGCGTGCGGCTGGCGAGCCCGACCCAGATCAACCCGGACGCCTCGATCACCTACAGCGGGAGCAACGCCTTCTTCAGCGGGGTGCGACACGCCTTCTCGCCCGGCATGAGCGTGAGCCTCGGGCGCCATCTGCGGCTGAGCGGCGGGGCCACGCTGAGCTTGCTCGAGCTGGGCGACTGCATCGAGGTGCCGGACGAGGAGACCGGCGAGCCGGTCCTGGAGTGCGGCGGGCTCGAACGCAGCGAACCGATCGCGGAGCCGGTCTTCACCGAGCGACGCCGCACGCTCACCGTGAACTCGGCCGTGAGCGTGACCCCGAACACCGAGCTGTCCGTCGACCTGACGCTCCAGCTCAACACCAGCCAGAAGCGAGGGGTGGGGCTGTTGCGCATGCGCTATCGATATCTGCCTGGTAGCGACATCTTCCTCGTTTACCAGGAGGACCTGGACTACGAGGGTGATCTGCAGAGCGAGCGCAGTGTCATTCTCAAGGCGGCATACCGATACGACGATACGCTCTAGCGAGGCGCCGGCGGGAAGCCGATTACCCAGTTATTCGGCTGGCTTACCCAAAGGTAGGAGCCGCGGGAGACGTGTCGGGCACCGGGGGAATAGGCCATTCCTCTTGAAAAAACAGCCACTTATGTTAGCTTTTCGAGACAGCGGGGGAACTCAGACCATCGCCAGGTCCGTCGGGGTTGGGTAACACACTGCAGGCTCACTGACGAAACCCATGGAAACCCCAGACGAGACCAAGCGCGAGGACGACACCGGTTCGTTCCAGGTCGAGCCTCCGGTGCGCCAGCGCGTGGCCGACCACGTGTTCGAGACGCTCGCGCGCGCGATCTTCAACAAGGAGCTCAAGCCGGGCGAGCCGTTGCCGACCCAGCGCGAGCTGGCCAAGCGCTTCAAGATCTCGGCGCTGGTCGTCCGCCAGGCGATCCACCGGCTCGAGGACATGGGCCTCGTGCGCGTGCGCCAGGGCAGCACCACGATCATCCACGACCCGGCGGAGTCCGACGACATCCGCCTGATGAAGTTGCAGATGGAGCTGGCCGACCCGGCCGAGAACCTGGCCTCGGACGTGTTCGAGAACCAGGTGCTCTTCCTGCTGCCGATGCTGGTGTTGGCGGAGCGTCGCATCACCGACGAGCAGCTGGCCGTGCTCGACTACATCGTCGACAGCGTCGACCGCGAGGACGCCACTGCCGAGGACGGGAAGCGCTTTCGCACCGAGTACTGGCGCCAGATCTCCAAGGCGACACACAACTCGATGTTCCAGCAGCAGGTCCGCTGGTGGGCGGTGATGGTCCAGTCCCTCGAGGCCCAGGGGCGCGACTTTGGCGCACCCTCCGGCCAGGTGATGGTGCAGTTCTACCGCACGCTCAACCAGCGCCTGGGCGAGGGCAGCGGTGCGGTCGAGCACTACCTGAGCTCGTTCCGACCCCTGTTCGAGTGGATGGACCGCCAGCGCGGCAACACGCCGCGCGCGGAACGCAACGCGCAGCGCGCGGAGCGCAATGAAGCCAGCGAGGAAGACGCGGGCTGACACCCGCCCGAAACCTCCGCGACACGGCCTCGGGGTCGAGCTCGGCGGCGCGTTTGCGCCTAGCCGCCCAGGGCCTACAATCGCTGCGTGAGCGATCCCAAGCCCGGCGACTCCGCCCCCAACATCCGCATGCACGTGCACGGTCCGGAGGGCGATGACCTGCGCATCGACGGCATCCTGCGCCTGATCGAGGCCGCATCCGAGGAGGGCCCGCTGCCCCGCGTCCTGTCGGGCATGTGCCAGCAGGTCGCGCAGATCGCGCACGCCAACGTGGTGAGCGTCTACGTGCGCGAGGAGCGCGACGACGGAGCCGAGCTGGTGCTGCGCGCCAACGTCGGCTTCCCGGACAGCGCCATCGGCAACGTGCGCCTGGCCCTCGGCGAGGGCATCACCGGCACCGCCGCCGAAGTCATGCGCCCGATCTCCGCGTCGAGCGCTCAAGAGGATGCGCACTACAAGCACGTGCCCGAGCTCGGCGAGGAGCGCTTCCCGAGCCTGCTGGCGATCCCGCTGATCGTGCTGGGCCAGGTGGCCGGTGTGCTGGTCTTGCAGCGCGACGAGCAGAACGCCTTCACCGACGCGGAGGTCGCCCTCGGCACCGCGCTGGCGACGACCTTCACCCACGCACTCGAGCACCAGGGCGACGCGGGACGCTCTCAGGCGCGCTCGGCGCGCCTCAACGGCGCCGTAATCGTGCCGGGCACCGCGCTGGGGCGCGCCTTCATGCTGGGCACGCTCGAGGCCCTGCGGCCCGGCCGCCTGCGCAACGCCGACCCGGGCGCGCGCGTGGAGGAGGCCTTCCAGGACATCTCGATGGTGCTGAAGAAGGCCTACAAGCGCGTGGAGGACAACCTCACGCCCCAGGTCCGAGGCGCGCTGACGTCGCTCTTCTTCATGCTCGAGGACCAGCGCCTGCGCGACATCGCGCTCGAGCGTGCGCGTGAGCACGGCATCGCCAAGGGCCTGCGGCAGGTGGCCCGCGAGTACGCCGTGGCGACCTACTCGACCCGCGAGACCGACCCTCTCCTGGAGCAGCGCGCGATCGAAGCCGAGAACCTGTGCCTGCTGCTCGCGACAAGCGCCGCGGACCTGCCGCTGCCGAACCAGGGCGAGGTGCTGGTCGTGTCGGAGCGCCTGACCGCCTTCACCGCGCTGACGGTGGTGGGCATGCGCGGCGCCGCAGTGGCGTGCGCTGCGCCGCTGCGCGCCGACGCCCTGGGCGTGGAGGTCGCGCGCGCTGCGGACACGCCGGTGCTGGGCGACCTGGCGGGCCTGTTCGCGTGGGTGCGGCCCGACGACACGCTGTTGGTCGACGCCGATGCCGGCCTGTTGCGCGTGAACCCGCCCGCGACCACGATCGCGCGCTATCGCCACCTGCGCGAGAGCCAGCGCCCCGAGAGCAGCTGAGGCCGCCGCGCCATCACGCGCAACCTCCGCGATCTTCCCGACCCGGGGAACGGCTCGCTGGACAACCGCTTCACGGGCACCGCCGGGGTGGCGCACACCACCCGGCGGTCCCGCGCGCGGCGACTCAGAGACCGACCGAGGCTTCGAACAGGATCGCGCCGACGACGCCGTGCACGAAGATGTCGCTGCCCGAGTCTTCCGAGATGCTCAGAAAGCCCCAGCCGAAGTCGGCGCCGATGGCCAGCGCCGGCGAGATCTTGCCCCGCAGACCGGCCAGCAGCGTCAGCCCGATGCCGGTGGCGTCGTCGTTGGCGGAGCTGCAGTCGGGATCGCAGTCCTCGGTCTCGCCCAACATGGCGATGTTGAGAAAGCCGCCGAGGGACAGCGCGCCGGCTCCATCCGCGATGATGTCGTAGCTGGCGCCGGGCGAGAAGCTGAAGCCGCTGCGCGAGACCGAGTTCGGCCCATCCTCCACGCTGACGTTCTGGAAGCCCAGACCGAGGCCCAGGAAGAGGCGGTCGTCGACGAGGCGGACACCGGGTGTGAGCAGCGGCACGAGCAGCCGCCGCCCGTCGACATCGATGCCGCCGAGGGTGTCGTCGGCCGCGTCGAGCACGTTGATGGCATCGAGGCGCGCCGGGGCGCCCAAGCGTACGCCGCCTCCGCCACCGCCCCCGCTGCTGGCAAAGGAGCCTCCGTCGCTGCTGCTCAGGTTGGATGACGCGCTGGCCTCACCGGAGCTGTCCGCGCTGCCTTCCATGCCCATCTCGACCGACCCGGCCTCGGTCACGCCGCCTGCAATGTCCGCTTCGCCAGCCGGTGCCGCGCGCGCGGTGGGGGCGGTGAGCATACAGGTCAGAAGGATAGCGATAT
>JAPPOT010000742.1:5682-30900 GCA_028817855.1 Myxococcales bacterium | reverse complement strand
GTTTGCGACTGGGGCGGGGCCGGGGAACGGCCAGCCGAGTAGCTGTGAGGAGGTGACGGGGGTGCCGGATGAGGTGGTGGAGCAGCTTCATCTGGATACGGGATTCTATGCGCGGCATTGCCAGGCGTTTGGGATCGACGTGCTGGGGTCTGCGCAGGTGTCCGACAACGCAATGCTGGAAGCAGGGCGGCTGCTCGAGGGTGTCTTCGACGGGCGGCCGGAGCTGCGGGATGCGGTGCACGATCGCTTCTTCCGCGTGATCGTGGTGGCGACCGCTGCGGGTGAGAGCTTCGACGACGTGCCCGAGCTCGACGACCTGCGCAAGGTCGAGCGACTCGCCGCCGGCATCGGGCCCGACCCCGCCTTCCCCGCAGCGACGGTACGCGATTCGGCCATCCTCTGCCGTCCGGCGGAGCAGGATCCGGGCGCCACCCCGCCCGGCGACACCCTGGTGCACGAGCTCGGACACGCCGTGCTGTCGATGGGTCTGGTCGAGACCACGCCTGACTTCCGCGAGCGTCTCGAGGTCGCCTTCGGCGACGCGCGCGCCCAGGACCTCTGGAACATCACGGTGCCGCCCGAGGTCGAGCTCTTCTTCGGAGCGCTACCGTCGGACACGCACATGATGACCAACGCCGACGAGTACTGGGCCACGGGCGTCTCGGCCTGGTTCGGCTTCAAGCCCCTGCCGCTGACCTACGCGCTCACCGACGACGACCCGCCGCGCCTGCAGCTGCAGGTGATCTACGGGCGCGACTCGCTCGCGGCCCTCGACCCGCCGCTCGCCGCGCTCCTGGAGGAGGTCTTCGGCCCCAGCCCGCGCTTGCGCCACGGCTGCCCCGCGTGGATCCCTCGCATCGAGTGACTCACTCGCTGAAAGGTCCAGCAGGTGTCCTGCCAGGTCTCGTCGAAGAAGAACTCGTGCCAGGACCCTCTTGGGCTGGCGAGGCGCCCTCAGCCGGCGGCCCGGGCGTGGGCGATCAGCAGCTTCGCGAGCAAGGGCGTGTTGGCAGCGGTCACGTCGTGGCCCATGCCGGCGATGATCTCGAGCTTGCAGCGCGGGATGTGGCGCGCGGTGTCCTCACCGGCGGCCAGCGGCACCAGCGGATCGTCACGCCCATGGATCACCAGCGCGGGAACGCGGATGGTGCGCAGCAGCTCGACCCGGCTGCCGTCGCCCAGCACGGCGGCCAGCTGGCGCGCCACGCCGTCGGGCGCGTGGCAGCGGTCGTAGGCACGCTCGCTGTAGCTGCGCAGCTCGCGATCGGTCATCGGATAGTCCGGGCTGCCGATCGTGCGCTGGCTGTTGATCTTCTGGGCGATCACCGCCTCCCGGTCGTCCGGGTCGGCCGGGCGCGCGAGCAGCGTGGCGGTGGCCTCGGGCGTGCCGGTGGGCAGGCCGGGCGCGCCGGACGAGGACATGATGCTCGTCATGCTCAGGCAGCGGTCGGGATGGGTGGCCGCCACGCGCTGCGCGATCATGCCGCCCATCGAGATGCCGACCACGTGGGCCGCTGCAACCTCGAGCGCATCGAGCACCCCCACCGTGTCCAGCGCCATGTCCTGCAGCGTGTAGGGCGGCGCGTTCTGCCCCTGCATGATGCTGGGCAGGTCGAGCTCCCCCGCTTGATCGATCTTGTCCGACAGGCCCACGTCGCGGTTGTCGAAGGTGACCACTCGAAAGCCCGCCTGCACGAGGGTCTCGAGCAGCAGCGGCGGCCACTGGACCAGCTGCGTGCCGAGCCCGCGCAACAGGAGGATGGCCGGATCGCGGACCTCGCCGTGCTGCTCCACCTCGATCGAGATGCCATTGACCGCATACCTCGCCATGGACGCCTCCGTGCGAGTCCATCCTACACGCACGGGACCCGGCGAGTCAGCCGGCGTCGTTGCCGGGGCGCAGGCTCGCGCGGATGCGGCGCATCAGCCCGGAGGTGCTCGAGGCGCGCTCGCGCTGCTCGAGCAAGCGCAGCTCGCGCAGGATCTCCATGTTCCTGGGGTCGAGGCGCGCGGCCTGCTGGAAGTGGGTGAGCGCACGCGCGCGATCACCTGCGCGCTTGAGGAAGAGCGCGCGGTAGTGGTGCGCCATCACGCACTGAGGATCGAGACGCAGCGCGGTGGCCAGGTGGTGCAGGCCGTCCCGCTGCTGCTCGCGGTCGCGGGTGGCGGTGAGGTAGACGAGCGCACCGTAGAGGGCGTGGTAGGCCGCGCGGCCCGAGTCGCGCGCGATCGCGCTGCGCGCCGCCTCGAGCGCCGTCGTATAGAGCCGACGCTCCATGAGCTCGCGCGCACGCGCGAAGTCCGAGGCGGCATCGGCGGCCTCCGAGCGCAGGGCGCCGCCACCTCCTTGGCGACGCTCCCTCAACTCCTCGAGATAGCGAGCCCGCAGATCGGCGTCGCACAGGGTCCGCCGGGCGGTGGCGAGCCGCGCCTGGGCCTCGCTGGCCAGCTCGGCGAGGGGCTCACAGATCGGCGGCAGCGGACCGAGCTCGAAGCACGCATGCTGCTCGGCGTGGTGCGCCTCGATCGTGGCCTCGTCGGCCTTGCGGTCCACCCCGAGCAGCTGGAAGTGATTGAGCTTGCGCATGCGGCGGTAGTCGAGCAACAGCTTCACCCAGCGCTGCCGCAAGCCGGGGGGGAGCTGGCGCGGTGGCGCCGGCAGGTCGTCGCGAAAGGGCACGTCGGCGGCGATGCTCTGCTCCGAGACCAGCGGCGTGCTGGCGGTGGCAGCCTCGCGATTGACGATCGAGTAACGCCCGGCCTGCGGCTTCGCCGGCTTGTTTTCGACCGCGTTGATGCGCGCGATCGTGACCGGGCCCGACAGACGCTGGACACTCGGCGACAGGGGCACAAGCGCGCGCGTCAGGGTCAGCAATAGGACCATGCGGCGCGCGTCGTCCGCTGGCAGGCCGCGGTCGAGGAGCTCGGTCAGGGGCGCGGGCTGGCGATTGAGCTCACGGATGAAGTCGCGCTCGCGCCCGTTGAAGCCGTAGCAGCGCAGCTCCGCCTTTCGGGTGAGGACCAGGGGGCGCTCGCCGAAGCGGCCGAGGAAGACGTCGATGAGGCGGTCGCAGGCGTGGGCGCGCACGGCTGCCGTCAGCAACGCCAGTGGATGGAAGCGGCCGCGTAGGGCGTGCTCGTCGCCCGCCGTGAGGTCTTCGCCCGGCTGCACGGTGAAGCTGCCCCGTTCGCAGCGGCACAGGGCGACCATCAGGGGCGCGAGCGAGCGGTGCTCGATGTCAGCGCTCGCCGCGCACACCAGACCCTCGTGAACGTGCACGGCGATGCGCTCGGTCGGCAGCTCGAGCAGAAGCGTGCCGGTCAGCGCGTGCTGATGGACACGCGCCAACAGCTGGGCGAAGGAGGTCTCACAGAGCTCTCCGCGGGCGGCCGGCGGGCTCGATGACGGGGTGTGCAGGCGGGGGCTGGGAAGCGCCATGAATCCAGCATACCGGCGCAATTCCGCGCCCGAACGCATGTCATGGGCTCGTCAGAATGCCATGAGCAGCTGGTCATGTCGGGCGCCGATCTGACGCGCTCAGGGCTCGGAAACCTGGATGCACACACGGCCGCCCACGGCTGCGGCGCCGTCGAGCACGGCCCGGGGCGCACAGTAGAGCGGGTTGTCCCACGCGTCGTTGAGCAAGCCGCACTCGACGTCATGCTCACAGCTCCGCAGGCAGTGCCCGGCGGCATCACCCGATGCGCCCGTCAGCACGGCGCAGGCGGTGCCGTTCGGGCAGTCGCCGTCGTCGGCGCAGCCGGGCGCGCAGATCGCGTCCTCTTCCGTGCCGGGCACGAAGCACGCATCGTCGCAGTCGTCGTCCGCAGCGCAGAGGGCGCCCGGGTCGCCGGCCGCCGCCGCGCCGAGACCGGATGGTATCGCGTCCGGGCACGCATCGACCAGGGCAGCGAAGCAGGTGCGCGCCTCGACCATGACGGCGTCCGAGCCGTTGCAGTGGCAGCGATGCTGGCGCGTCGTCGGTGGTTCGGCGCCCGGGCGATCGAGCGGCGGGATCACGATGCACAGCCCGTCGTCGAGGCCATCATCGGATGTGCAGTCGAAGACCGGCACGCTCATCGGCTCGCCACATGCGCGCAGCGCCGCCTCGCGACAGGCGTCGGGATGGGCGCCGCCCACGTCGGGCAAGGGGACCTCGACCGTGACGCCATCGACGCACTCGCAGCGGAAGGCGTCGATCAGGGGATCGAAGACGCAAGTTCCAGAGTCCATGTCGCACAGCTCCCCGCACACGACGCCGAGCGCCTCGACGCAGGCGCTTCCCTCCGGTGGCACGCGGTCGTGGAGGTCGCCGCTGCAGCGGCAGTCGTAGCTGCCGGGCGCGTCCAGGTCCTCGGTGCACACCCCGAATTCGCTGTCGCAGCGATCAGCGCAGCCGTCCGCCAGCGCGGTCGTGCAGTCGTCGGCCCGGGCGGGCGCGAGGCCATCCCCTGTGCCGCAGTCGCACAGCCAGTCGCCGTCCCCGTCGCCCGGCCAGCAAGCGGAGCCGCCGCGCGCGTCGCAGAAGTTGGGGGCGTCGGGGTCGATGCCGCACACCTCGCGCAGGGCGCTGGCGCAACTCTCGAAGGGCTCGGGTAGCTCGGGGACGCCGGCGCAGCTGCAGCGATAGCCCTCCAGATCCGGAGTGCAGCTGTACATCCTGCGCGGCGCGTCGGGCGCCGGCCAGTCATCCACCTCGCAGCGCTCGCGCGCTCCGCTGAAGGGCACATTGGCCGGCGCCGGCGGCGTCGGAGCCGGCGTCGGATTCGCCTCGCTTCCGGTCGCCGACGGCACCGGGGGCGCCATCACGCCATTCACGGGCGGCGGCGGCACCGGCTCGGACTCGTCCGCAGGCTCGGCGAAGCTGTCGCAAGCCACCACCGGGCCGAGCTGCGCCAGCGTCGCGACCCCCATCCACAGCCAGCGCGAGCGGTACATCGAGGGCACAGCATACACGCTCACGCCCAGGCTTCACGCGCAGAGATGAAAGTAGACCGCGAAGCTGCCGAGCCAGTGCGCCCCGGCATAGTCCTCGCTACGCGCGCCCTGCAGGCCGACGCGTGCGTGGGCGCGTGAAAGGGCGGTGTGGCCCAGGCGCCGGAGCATCCACGCGCGCGAGAGGTTGAGGCCATCGAAGTGGGCGAGCTTGCCGTCGCTCCGATCGACCGGGGTGACGGGCGTGAAGCGCGCCTCGGTCATGAAGCGCGCGTACCACTGCGGCCACGCATCGTCCGACAGCGCGCGGCGCATTAGGTCCGCCTCGCAGAGGCTTGGCGAGAGGAAGTCGTGGGCGGACGGCTCGTAGGCGAGCGGCGCGGCCACATCGGCGCCGTAGAGCTCTCGCGAGCGCTCCACCAACAGGGCCTCGAGCGATGTGCTACCGACGGCCCGCGCATAGTCGAGCACCAGCCCCATCGCGAAGGCGCTGTTGCCGTGCTCACCCGCGCGGATCGGGTGGGACAGGCGCGAGCACCACGTGCTGAAGCGCTCGACGGCAAGCCGCTCCAGCGGCGCGAGTACCGGGCGGTAGGCATCCGCATCGGCGCAGAGCTGCAGCAACCATGCGATCCCGTACGGCATCTCGAAGCCGGAGCGCGGCTCCAGGTAGCGCAGCTCTGCGGCGACGTTTTCCGGCGTCAAGCTGCGGGCGACGGCGGCGTGCACCTCGGCTGCCCAGCTCGCCTCCGGGAAGGCTCTGGCGAGGCGCAGCACGGCCCAATGACTGTGGACCGCCGAGTGCCAGTCGAAGCAGCCGTAAAACGCGGGCGTCAGCTGCGCGGGCGCCGCCACGTCGCTGACGTCTCGCAGCACGTGCGCGATCTTGCTCGGGTAGGCGCGATGTAGGGAGGGCAAGATGCGCTCCGCGTAGGCACCCGCGCTCGCTTCATCCAGGTATTCCGGCGGCTGCTGCCCCGACTCCCCTGCGGCCATCACGACTCCTCGACGCCGGACGATAGCAGCTCAGCTGCCGGGCCGCTTGCGCAGGTGTCGCTTCAGGAAGCGCGCGCGCCCTGGAGCTGCGCCTCGACGGCCTCGACCCAGCCGCCGTGGCCCACGTGCTTGAGCGGGATCCAGTCGAGCTCGTTGCCGAGGACCTCCATCACCAGTTTCATGCGAATGGCCTGCTCGGGATCGACGCGCGTGTCCGCCATGCCGTGGACGCGCTGCACGGGCACTTGAATGCTCCCCGCCTGATACGTCGTCGAAGCATGCCTTCCCCCTCGCCCGAAGTGGTAGCGAAGCATGCCTCGTGCCTGCGTCGAAGGCACGGCCTCCGTCGGTCCTGAGACTATTTTCAGCATTACTATAAATATGATAGAGCTTGGCCATGCTCGGCGCGGACTCGGAGGCGGGCACGCCCGGTCCGGACGGCCGCCACCGGCGGCGCGAGCGCTCCCGCGCGCTGATCGTGGACAGCGCGCTGGCGCTGCTGCACGAGCACGGGCGGCTGCCGTCGGCGCGGGCGGTGGCCGAGCGAGCCGGGCTGACCGAGCGCACCCTCTTCAACCTCTTCGAAGACAAGGACGCACTGATGCTGGCAGCGTTGTCGGCCTTCCGGCAGGAGGCGCTCGCGCGCATGCCGACGGTCGAGCAGGGCTGCGCACTGCAAGAGCGGGTGCGCCGCTTCTTCGAGGCGCTCGCCCCCCTCATGGACGACTACGCGCGCATGCGCTGGGCGGCCGCTACCAGCTCCGCGGAGGTGCCGGACCTGGAGCGCCGCGTGGTGCTGCGCACCCTGCATCGCCGCGTCTTCGAGCTCTTCGAGCTGAGCGGTACCGACCTGCGGGCCTCCCCGGTGACGGCGGCCGCCGTGCGGGCCGCGGTAGACCCTCTGACCTGGCGGATCTACCGTGTTCAGCAGCGATTGAGTATCAGCGCCAGCCGGGATGCGATGATGAACTCGGTGCTCGCGCTCTCGGGGGCGAGGTAGCCGGGTCGGCCTGGCGAATGGCGTGCAAATCAGGAGGTCTCGGGTGACAGAGGCAAGTGCGACATCGAAAGGCTCCCCCCTGGCGGGCATCCGCGTGCTCGACTTCACGCGTTACCTGGCGGGTCCCTTCTGCACGCTGCTGCTGTCGGACTACGGCGCCGACGTGGTGAAGGTGGAGTCGCCGAAGGGACGCGAGTTCCGCCATCCGGGCAGCACCCGGGACTCCTATTTCTTTCTGAGCGCGAACCGCGGCAAGCGCTCGCTCGCGGTCGACATCAGGGAGGAGACGGGGCGCGCGCTGATCGAGCGCATGCTCCCGGAGTACGACGTCGTGGTGGAGAACTTCCGCCCCGGGGTGATGGACAAGCTCGGCCTAGGCCCCGACGCTCTCACCGCCCGCCACCCGCGGCTGGTCTATTGCTCGATCTCCGGCTTCGGCGCCGACGGGCCCTACCGCGACCGACCCGGCTTCGATCAGATCGCCCAGGGCATGAGCGGCTTCATGAGCATCACCGGCACCGAGGCGGAGGGCCCGACGCGGGCGGGCATCGCAATCGGCGATCTACTCGGCGGCATGTTCGCCGCCCAGGGCGTGCAGCTGGCGCTCTTCGCGCGCGAGCGCAGCGGGCGCGGACAGGTGGTGGACGCGTCCCTGCTCGAGTCGATGCTCGGCGTGCTCACCTGGGGCGCGGGCATGTTCTTCGAGAGCGGCGAGGCGCCGGGCCCGGCAGGGCAACACCACCCGCTGGCCTCCCCCTACGGACGCTTCAAGGCGGGTGGCGGCTACCTCAACATCGCGGCCGGCAACGACACGATGTGGGAAAAGCTGGCGCGCGTGCTCGGCAAGCCCGAGTGGCTCGAGGACGAGCGCTTCCGCAACGCGGGCGTGCGCATCGGCAATCGAGACGCGCTCACGGCGGCGATCGAGGAGGTGCTCGCCACGGGCGACGTGGACCACTGGGTCGAGTTGCTCAACCGAGCCGGCATCCCGACGGGACCGGTGCTGAACATGGCGCAGGTCTTCAGTGATCCGCAGGTCGTCGCCCGCGAGATGTTGGTCGAGATGCCGCACCCGGAGGTCGGCACCTTCAAGACGACCGGCTTGCCGGTCAAGCTGGGCGACACCCCCGGACGCATCCAGCGACGGCCGCCGCTGCTCGGCGAGCACAGCACCGAGGTGCTAGGCGAGCACGGCCTGTCGAACGCGGAAATCACGGGGCTGTGCGAGAGTGGCGTGGTACGCGCCGGGTAGCCGCGCGCTCACTCCTCCGCGCAGTCGAGCGCATCTCCGCGCTCGATGTCGTCGACGACGAAGTCTTCGTTGTCGTCCGTGAAGGCGTGGTTGCGGTCGCAGATGTTGCCGCTGCCGGTCACGTTCCACTCGCCCGGGCCGGAGTTTCCCGCGAAGATGTTGGTGTTGCTCGGCACAATGATGTCGCCGTAGATGTCGTTCTCGACGAAGACGTTGTTGTTGCTGGCCGTGTCCTGCAGCTCGACGTTGCCGTGGATCACGCTCAGCACGACGGCACCGCTATTCTTCATGATGATCACGTTGCCGAGCACGGTGACGCCGCGGATGCGGGGATTGTTGCCGTCGAGGATCACGTCGCCGTCGATGATGGTGTTCTCCGGGCCGTTGCCATAGAGCGCAACCTTGTTGCCGTCGATCGTGATGTCGGTCTCGATCGGCTCACCGTCGGTGGCGGGGTCGAAGACGACGGTCGTGGCGTTGGCGTTCTGCACGATCTCGACCGCACCCTGGGTCGTGACGTCGACGGTCTCGACCGGGCGGTCGGGATCGTCGGCGGGCGGGTAGCAGATCACGTCCACCACCTCGCCATTGACGACGATCACGTCGACCGGGCCATCCAGGGCGCCGTCGTCGTTGCAGAAGGTGCCGCCCTCCTCTTGCGGGTCGACACACAGCTCATCGGTGATCGCGAGGCAACCATCGGGCGCCGCATCGGGCGACTGGGCGACCAGGATAGGATCGCCCGTGGTGGCGTCCGCATCGGGCGCGTCGCTGCTTCGCTCTCCATCGACGGGGCCGATCAGGTCCTGCCCGCCGATCACGGTGGCGTCGCCCTCGCTGTGGTTGTGGAAGGGATCGGTGCCCAGCTCGGGTGCATCGCCCCCGGTGTCGTCACCACCACAAGCGGCGAAGGTGAAGACAAGCAGGGCGGCGGGTGTCGTTGCACGGTAGGTCATGGTGATCACGGTGGGCGCACGCGCGCCTCGATACTTAGACGCGGCGACCCCGGATGCGGTTGAAGGATCCTACCCGACCCGCACAGGTGCCTAGAATTACCCAGCAAAGTGGCCGCTTTGCGCGGTGGGGCCGAGCGACGCATGATGTGCACTCGGATGGAGCCCCGGATCACCCGTCGTGTGCTGCTCGCGCTGTGCGGACCGCTGGCGGCGCTGGCGTCGTCCTGCCGCGATCGCGGCGGGCGCGCTGGCGGCGGGGAAACGGGTGGAGCTGCCGATTTGGGTGGCGACGAGACATTGCCGCCCGAGCCACCCGCTTCGCCTGCTGCGGAGACGGGCGCCCCCGCGATGAACGACGCCGGCCCCGCACCGCGGAACAACGTCACGGGCCCGGATGCGGCGGGGGGCACCTGTGCGCCGACCACACCTGATGTGATCGGTCCCTTCTACGAGGCCGGCGCGCCAGCTCGGACTCTGCTCGCGGCCGCGGACGAGCCGGGCGAGCGCCTCGTGGTCGCCGGCGTCGTGTACGGGCCCGACTGCGAGTCTCCGCTGGCCGACGCTTTGCTCGACGTGTGGCAAGCCGACGTGGACGGCAACTACCACGCAGCGGGCGAGACCGACTACCGCCTGCGCGCCACACTGCGCACCGATGCGAGCGGCCGTTACGAGCTCGAGACGATCATGCCGGGTCGCTACGAGCTCGCCGACGGGCCGCGGCCCGCCCACATCCACTTCCAGGTCAGCGCCCCCGGCGTGTCGCTGCTCACCACGCAGCTCTACTTCGAGGGCGACCCCTTCCTCGCGCCAAACGATTCCTGCGGCGCGGGCTGCAACTCGGACGAACCCGACCGGATCGTCGCGCTCACGCAGGCGCAGCCGCGCCGGGCGACCTTCGACATCACGCTCGCGGCCGCGAGCGGTTGATCGCGGCGTCCGTGAACTGGCCCCCCTGGGGCCAATGATGCCCGAACCAGGTCGAGGCCCTGGCGCACTCGGGACTCGGCTGCCTCGAGCACGCTTGCCCGCCCGGGTTCCGCCGGTCAGCGCTCCAGCGCCCGCTCGGCGCGCAGCTCCCGTTCCGCGACGAGCCAGTGCTCGACGTCGTGACCGTGGACGGAACCGGCGCGTTGGAAGATCGCGTATGCGCGCTCCGCGATCTCCTGGGTGGTGGGCTCAAGACGGCGCTCGATCGCCACGCCACGGCGAACTCCCGGCTTCGTGACCGCTCTCGCAGCGCCCGCCATCTTGGTACTCGCCTTCTTGCCGCTCGCCTTCTTGCCGCTCGCCTTCTTGCCCGCGCTCGCACCGGCTGCGGTCTTGCGCTTGGTCGCGTTGGCGCCCCCCGCCTTGCCCTTCTTCGCCGGCGGTACGGTCTTGCGCTTGCCTGCTCGGGTGGTCTTCTTGGGCACCATGAACCTCCAGCTCAGCTGGCCTTCCGGCCGGTCGAAGGGCCCCGCCGTTGCACCTTCCGCAACCCCCGCAACCCGTGAAGGCGCGGCAACAGGTTGCGCTCGATCACCGAGGGCCACGCATACTGACGTGCCGTGGTCCTGCCGGCCCTCCGCATGGCGTTGAGCTGCGCTTCGGACCCGCGTAGCACCCCATAGAGTCCGACGAACTCGTCCGGCTCACCGGTCTGCAGCACCAGTGCGTTGTGGCCGGGGACGGCGTAGTCCTCGCCCGAGCAACCGGTTGCCGCGATACCACCGACGGCCATCGCCTCGAGGCCAACGAGTCCAAACGGCTCGTGCCGACTGTTCGCGAGCACCACGTCGCTGCTCCGGAAGAGCACACGGCGGCAGTCGGGCTGCACGTGCCTCGTGAGCTCGATCACGTCGGCGCCCCGGGTGTCGCGCAGGGAGCCTATCAGGCCCGCAACATCGCCCGGCGCGTTGTCGCGTGTCTCGACTGCGAGTCCGGCGTTGCGGGCCGCGTCGAGCACCTCGCGGCCGTATGGTTCGTTGCCGCCCCGAGCGATGAGCAAGGGGTTCCAGCCCTCGCGCTTGAGCGCGGCCACGAGCGCGATCGACTCGAGCCAGCGCTTGTCCGGATCGAAACGGGCCATCTTCGTGATGACCAACCGGCCTCGCAGCGCGCGGCGCGCGGCGCCGACCCCCGCACGGTCAGGGGGGAGGTAGGCATCCGGCGACAGCCCGTTCGGGATCACGACCGGGTCGACGCCGTGACCTTGCATCTCGTGCTTCATGTACCGGCTCACGGTGCTGATGATGCTGGCCTCCTGCAGGCGCCGCCAGTCGATTACCTCGAAGCCGTAGACGTTGTTCGCGTTCCAGTAGATGTCCACTCGGTCGCGCAACCCAGCGCGCCGCAACAGCCAGTCGAGGTGGAGCACCGCGTTGACCGTCTGCCACTCCTCCGCAATCACCAGGCTCCGGCCACCCCGAGTCAGGTGGCGCAGCAGGCCACTGTGCATCAGGAAGGGCGGTAGGGACGTGGCGTAGTCCCCCGCCTTGCCATGCTCGCCCTCGTACACGCCGCCAGGATGATGCTTGCTGATCCACTGGCACCAGCGGTGCAGATGCAGCGCACCGCGCCGCTCGTGACCGGGCTCACCCGGGTCCCCCACGAACCAAAGGTGGGTCTCCACACCGTCGTCAGCAAGCGCACCGGCGAGGCCACAGACTCGGGTGCCGAGCCCGCCGACCATCGAGTACGGATCAGGCCCCTCGAAGCTGAGGAGATGACAGGAGAGATCACCGCGCGCCGCGCGAACCGCTGCCTCGACATCCGAGCTTGACATCTGTCAATCGTCTCCATGCGCGCGAGGCGCGCCGATGCGGTGGGTGCCACGCCGTTGCACGCATCGCCGACGGCCGGCGACTCAAGGCAAGCTGGATGGCATCGTCAACGTATGTCCTGCGAGCAGGACCGTCAAACGTGTCTGCGCGCGCCGCGGGAATGTTACGCCGCGGTCAAGGAACGGAAACAACGGGCGAAGCGGCGTCTGGCAAGACTGCGCGTATCGCTGCCTACTCAGTCTGGCTACCGGGTGCGCTGGACACCTCACCCCGGACGTCGGTCGCGGACCCGGCCTGCAACCGAGACGACGCCATGACCTCCGACACAACGACCGGCGTTGCGCGCCAGATCTCGCGAGCGTAGCGTCGGATGGTCGCATCGCTCGAGAAGGCGCCCATGTTCGCGATGTTGTGGAGCGTCGCGCATCCCCAGGCGCTCGGGTCCTGGTGCAGCGCCATGGCATGCTCCTGAGCCTGGGCGTAGCTCTCGAAATCGGCGCAGACCATGTAGTAGTCGTCCTTCTCGAGCACGTCGACGAGCCCGTGGTAGCGGCGGATGTCGTCGGGACAGAAGAAACCCGATCGCAGAAGCCCGAGCACCCCCTGCAGCGCCTCGCTGCGCGCGATCATGTCACGCGGCTTGTACCCTGACTCACGAAGAGCCCGGACTTCGTGCGCCAACAAACCGAACTGGAAGAAGTAGTCGGCCCCTACACGCTCCCTGATCTCGATGTTCGCACCGTCGTGGGTGCCAATGGTGAGCGCTCCGTTGATCGCCATCTTCATGTTGCCCGTCCCCGAGGCCTCCGTCCCCGCCAGCGACGTCTGCAACGACAGGTCGGCTGCCGGCATGATGGCCTCGGCGAGGGAGACCGAGTAGTTGGGCAGGAACACGACCTTCAGTCGATCGGCGACCACTGGATCTCGATTGATCATCTCGGCGATGTCGTGGATCAGCTTGATGTGCAGCTTGGCCATCGCGTACCCGGGAGCCGCCTTGCCCGAGAAGACGAAGACCTGGGCCGGCCTGTCCCGTTCCGGATCCGAGCGCATCTGGCGATAGAGATGGACGATGTGAAGCGCGCTCAGGAGCTGTCGCTTGTACTCGTGGAAGCGCTTGACGTGCACCGTGAACACGGCCTCCGGAGAGAGCTCCACACCGGCCCGCTCCCGGGCCAGCTCCGCGAGCTCGACCTTGTTCGCGCGCTTCACCTCCGCCAGCTCCTCCATCAGCCCGGCGTCGTCCCGGTGGGCGAGAAGCCCCTCGAGCGAGTCGAGGTTCGTGGCCCAGGACGCGCCGAGCCGCGATTCGATTACGCGCGACAGCCGCGGATTGGCATTCAGGAGCCAGCGACGCGGCGTCACACCATTGGTCACGTTGCAGAAGCGATCCGGCCACAGCTCGGCGAACTCCGGCATCAGCTCCGTCTTGATGAGCTCGCTGTGCAGCCGCGCCACGCCATTGACGCTGTGAGACCCCACAACTGCGAGATGAGCCATGCGCACTTGTTTGACCGCACCCTCCTCGATGATCGACATCCGGCGCTGACGCGAGTGGTCGTTGGGCGCGAAGACGTGCACGTCCCGCAGGAAGCGGTGGTTGATCTCGTAGATGATCTGCAGATGCCGCGGCAGCAGCTCCTCGAAGAGCGGCACGGGCCAACGCTCCAGCGCCTCGGGCAGGAGCGTATGGTTGGTGTAGGCCATGGTGCGCTGGGTGATGTCCCAGGCCTGGTCCCAGGGGAGCTTCTTGTCGTCGACCAGCACCCGCATCAGCTCGACGATCGCGATGGCCGGATGGGTGTCGTTGAGATGAATGGCACAGGAGGCGGGGAACTCGCTGTAGTCCGTGTGATAGCGCTCGAAGCGCCGCACGAGATCCCAGATCGAGCAGCAGACGAAGAAGTACTGCTGCGAGAGGCGCAAGCGCTTGCCCTCATAGGAGTCGTCGTTCGGGTAGAGCACCTTTGAGATGCTCTCACTGAGCACCTTGTCCTCGACCGCCGCCCGGTAGTCCCCATCGTTGAAGACCTCGAGATCGAGCTGGCGGGACGCGCGCGCTGACCACAAACGCAGCGTGTTGACCACGCCATTGCGGTAACCGGCGATCAGGTGGTCGTGGGGCACACCCAGAACCTGACGCGTATCGATCCAGCGATAGCGTGCGCGCCCACTGTCGTCCACGCTCTGCTCGACCCGACCACCAAAGTTGACCACCGCCGTGAACTCATGGCGCTGGATCTCCCACGGATTGCCGTAGCGCAACCAACCATCCGCGCGCTCCCGTTGCCAACCGCTCTCGATCGACTGCTCGAAGGCCCCGAACTCGTAGCGGATCCCGTAGCCGTAGCCGGCATAGCCCATGGTCGCCATCGAATCGAGAAAGCACGCGGCCAACCTGCCCAGGCCCCCATTACCCAGCCCGGGATCGCTGGGCTGCTCGATGATCTGCGAGAGCTCGAGACCGAGATCTCGCATGGCAGCGTCGGCTACCGCGTACATGTCCGTATTGATCAGGTTGTGCGTGAGAGCCCGCCCCAGGAGGAATTCGGCAGAGAGGTAGTAGATGCGCTTTGGCCTCTGGGCCCGATAGAGGTCGCGCGTCTGAAGCCACTGGTGCAGGAGGCGATCGCGCATGGCGTACGCGACCGCCTCGTAGACTGCCCACATGTCCGCGGTGTCCGCCTCGCGACCGCAGGTATAGGCCAGGTGGTCGAGCACGCCACGCACAAAGCTCTCCTTGTCGCGGCTCTGACGGAGACTGCTCGTTCTTCCGTTGTGGATGGGGCGTACGCTGACGAGCGGAGTGCCGCCCTGGTCGTGCGTACCCGACGGCCGCCCGCCAGAACCCTCCACGGAGAGGCCCGAGCTGGGCGGCGGCTCGGCCCCAGGCGCCCCGGCGCCCGTCGCTGTCTCTTGTTCGTCGGCCACGCTGCGCTTAATTATCACCTCCGCCATGGCGCACGCCACCGACAGCCCAGGGCTCGGCTGCACCCGAGTTGGGAGCGGGGCCCATTTCTGCGTGCTGTCCCACAGCAGCACACGTATCGAGCTGTGCCTGTTCGAAACCCCGGACGCCGTCAGCGAGCACCGGCGTGTGGAGATGGATCGTGACGGTCACGTCTTTCGTGCCCACGTGCCGGATCTACCCGCGACCGCAGCCTATGGTTACCGCGCCCACGGCCCCTTCGAGCCGAGCCTCGGGCTGCGTCACAACCCGAGCAAGCTGCTGCTCGATCCGCGCGCTCGGCGCATTGTCGGCCCCCTGCACTGGCATCCGGCGCAGCAGGGTAGCGTTTTCAACGACGCCGGCCACGAGTTGGGCCCCGACCCGCGGGACAGCGCACCGTTTGCGCCCAGAGCCATCGCGGTCGAGGACAACGACGGCGGCGCACCTGGCCCTGCCCCACGCCGGCCCCGCATCCCCTGGTCGCGCACCGTTGTGTACGAATGCCATGTCAAGGGCATGACCGCCCTGCACCCCCAATTGCCACCGCGGTTGCGCGGAACCTATCTCGGCCTCTGCTCGCAACCCGTCGTCGAGCACCTCAGGTCGCTCGGCGTCACGACCCTGTCGGTGCTACCGGTACACGAACGCTACACCGATCGGCACCTGACTCAGCTCGGGCTGAGCAACTACTGGGGCTACGCGACCCTGGGCTACTTTGCGCCGCGGGCCGACTTCGCCAGTGAGCCTGGGCGCGAGATCGACGAGCTCAAGACCATGGTCCGTGCGCTCCACGCCGCCGGCATCGAGGTCATCCTGGACGTCGTCTACAACCACAGCGCGGAGTCCGATCGCTTCGGCCCCACGCTTTCGCTGCGCGGACTCGACAACCGCGCCTATTATCGCCTGCGCCAGGACGCGGCCGCCCACTACGAGAACTTCAGCGGCTGTGGCAACACCCTGAAGCTCAGCAGCAGGCCCTGCCGCGAGCTCGTTCTGGACAGCCTGCGCTACTGGGCGCAGGAAATGGAGGTGGACGGCTTTCGCTTCGACCTGGCGGTGACGCTGGGTCGTGGGCAACGCGACTTCGATGCGGAGGGCGCGTTCCTGTCTGAGCTTCGGGCGGATCCACTGCTCGGCGGACTGAAGCTGATCGCCGAGCCCTGGGACATGGGGCCGGACGGCTATCGCCTGGGCGCCTTCCCCGACCCGCTGCGAGAGTGGAACGATCGCTTTCGAGACGACGCCCGGCGCTTCGTGCGCGGGGACGGCGGAGCACGCGCGCAGCTCGCGACGCGTCTCGCGGGCAGCAGCGACATCTTCGAGCCCTCCCGACGCCCCGCGACCAGCAGCGTGAGCCTCATCTCATGCCACGATGGCTTTACGCTGTGGGACACGGTCAGCTACGCCCACAAGCACAACGAAGTCAACGGCGAGCAGGGGCGCGATGGCCACGACCACAATTGGAGTGCAAACTGGGGCGTCGAGGGCGAGACCGGCAACGCTGACGTGCTGCTGCGGCGACGACAGGTGGCGCGTTCTCTGCTGCTGATTCTCGGCCTGGGCAAGGGGGTCCCGATGCTCGGCATGGGAGACGAGCTCGGACGGAGCCAGCGCGGCAACAACAACGCATACGCCCAGGACAACGAGCAGAGCTGGCTCCGGTGGCACGATCAGGCGGAGCTGCTGTCGTTCACACGAGCCGTCCTTGCGCTCAGGCGCAGACACCCCGCGCTGCGCGACGGGCGCTTCCTCCACGGTCGCCCGATCGAGCCGGGTGGGCCGGTGGACCTGATCTGGCTCAATGCCGATGGCCGGACCATGACCCACGACGACTGGCTCGATCCCGAAGGCCTCACGCTGGGAATGCAGATCCGACATGGCCCCCTCAGCCCCCTGGCCGATGGGGTCGACGCATTGCTTTGCGTCCTGCACGCGGGCGACGAGGTGCTGCGCTTCGCCCTGCCCTCCTCTGCGGCATCCCTGCGCTACCGCCCTGTGCTGGATACGTCCTCCGCGAGGAACGAGAGCCTCGTGCTCGACGCGACCGCCGTGACGGTGCCGGCCCATGGCGCGGTGGTTCTCGAGGGCACAACCGCACCCCGAGGGGCGCCATGAATGCCATCTCGCCCGCGGGACTGTCGCACGCCGTGGCGCGCGGGATCCTCGAGGGGCGCTGCGCGACGCCCCATGACCACCTCGGCATTCACGCGACTCAGCTCGATGCTGCGTCGGGCGTGGTGGTGCGCGCACTGCAGCCCGACGCAACGCAGGCGGAGCTACTGCTGCTCGAGGGCGCAGGCCAGCTCGCGGTCGTCGAGACCATCGCCATGGAGCGCCTGGAAGATGGTCTCTTCGGCGCACTGCTCCCCGGGCGAACGATCGAGCAACGCTATCGCTTTCGCTTCACGCTGCCCTCGGGTGACCGCTTCGAGCGCGAGGATCCCTACCGCCTGTGGCCAACGCTTGGCGAGCAGGACCTGCACCTCTTCAACGAGGGGCGCCATCTGCGCCTGTGGGAGGTGCTCGGCGCCCATGCGCGGCAGCACGATGGACACCAGGGCGTGGCGTTCGCGGTCTGGGCTCCCAACGCCGAGCGCGTCAGCGTGGTGGGCGACTTCTGCGGCTGGAACGGGCGCACCTTTCCGATGCGCATGCTCGGCAGCAGCGGCATCTTCGAGCTCTTCATTCCGGGCGTGCAGCCGGGTGCACTCTATCAATACGAAATCCGCTCGTCGGCCGGCGAGGTGTTTCTCAAGGCCGATCCCCATGCGACGGAGGCCGAGCTGCCACCCGCGCGCGCCTCGCGCGTGTCCTCGCCGAGCCGACACCTCTGGAGGGACGAGCCGTGGCAGCGCGCGCGGCGGGCCAGCGACGTACGCCGCGAGCCCATGGCGATCTACGAGGTGCACCTCGGCAGCTGGCGGCGCGGACCCGGTGGGCGCCCGCCCGGCTATCGGGAGCAGGCCGAGGCGCTGGTACGTCACGTGGTCCACTTTGGCTTCACCCACATCGAGCTGATGCCCCTGTGCGAGCACCCCTTCGACGGCTCGTGGGGCTACCAGGTCACCGGCTTCTTCGCGCCCACGGCGCGCTACGGCACGCCCGATCAGCTGCGCTTCCTGATCGATCTGTGTCACCAATATGGCATCGGTGTGATCCTGGACTGGGTGCCCGCGCACTTTCCACGCGATGCGTTCGCGCTCGCTCGCTTCGATGGCACCGCCCTGTACGAGCACGCCGATCCGCGCCGCGGAGAGCATCCCGACTGGGGCACCTACGTCTTCAACTACGGGCGCCACGAGGTGCGCAACTTCCTGATGGCCAACGCGCTCTACTGGCTGGAGGAATTCCACATCGACGGCCTGCGCGTCGACGCGGTCGCATCAATGATCTACCGCGACTACAGCCGGCGCGAGGGCGAGTGGATCCCGAACGAGCAGGGCGGCAGGGAGGATATGGACGCGGTCGCCTTTCTGCGCGAGCTCAACCACGAGGTGCGGGCCCGCCACCCTGGCTGCTTCACGGTGGCCGAGGAGTCGACTGCCTGGCCGGGCGTGACCCACCCCCCCGAGGAGGGGGGCCTGGGCTTCACGTTCAAGTGGAACCTCGGTTGGATGCACGACACGCTGGGCTACTTCGCGCGCGACCCGATTCACCGCAGCCACCATCAGGACGAGCTGACGTTCGCCATGATGTACGAGCACAGCGAGTGCTTCGTCATGCCCCTCTCCCATGACGAGGTGGTGCATGGAAAGGGCTCGCTGCTGCGGAAGATGGCGGGCGACCCGTGGCAGGCCTTCGCCAACTTGCGTGCGTTGCTCTGCTACCAGTACACGCGACCCGGCAAGCAGCTGCTCTTCATGGGCTCCGAGCTGGCACCCCAGGACGAGTGGGATCACGAAGGCGAGCTCCCCTGGTCGGTGGGACAAGATCGGGCACGCCAGGGGCTGCAGCACCTGCTCGCCGCCCTGGGCGCGCTCTACGGAGCCCACCCCTGCCTCTGGCGCCGAGATCCAGACCCGGCCAGCTTCGAGTGGATCGACACCGCCGACCACGCCCAGTCGGTGCTCTCCTTCTGCCGGCGCGACTCCGAGGATCTCCTGCTGGTCGCGCTCAACCTGACGCCGGTGCCGCGCACCGACTACCGTATCGGAGCACCGGAAGCTGGACGCTACCGCTTGTTGCTAGACAGCGACGCAGCGCGCTTCGGGGGCAGCGGCTTCGGTACCGGGGACTTGCAGGTAGCGGAAGAGTTGCCGATGCACGGCCGATCGCACTCCCTGAGGCTGACGCTGCCACCGCTGTCGGTGCTGATCCTCGCCTGGGAGGATCCACCCACCGACCTGAAGCTCGCCGCCGCAGCCCGGCGCGCCGGCATACTCGACTCCTACCACAGCATGAATGGCACTCTTCATGTGACCGGCAACGACACGCGGGCGCACCTGCTCGAGGCCCTGAGCGTCGGTACCGAAGTGTCGACCCCAAGCTCGCCTGTGGAGATCGATCCCGTGCGCGTCCTGCCCCACGGACACGCCGCGACCCGGGAGCTGCCGCTTCATGTCGACAGCGCGCTCCCGGTCGCGCCCGGAGCCGGGAGCGTCGAGCACCTGCGCTACCGCTTCGTGCATGGGACGGAGACCGCCACCGAGGCGACCGTGTCGGGCGACTATCGCGCTCCGGCGGGGCAGATCCTGATCCCGTGGACCCGCGAGCATCCCCCCATCGGACAGCACACACTCACGGCGAGCGTGACGCTTCGGAGTGGGGCCGCCACGGCCGAGGTGGAGCGCACGCAGCAGCTCTTCGTCGTCCCCGGGCGGACGTTTTCGCCCTGGGCGACGCCTGCGGCTCGGGACCGGGCGCGAGGACCGATCGGGGTGGGCCTGTGGATTCAGCTCTACGCCCTGCGTGACGACAACGACTACGGCATCGGCGATCTCGGGCACCTCGATCGCCTGGTGCGCTGGGCCGGCGAGCTCGGGCTCGACTTCATCGGACTGAACCCGCTGCATGCGGCCTCTCTTCCGGACCATCCGGTCAGCCCCTACTTCCCTTCCAGCCGGTTATTCCGAAACCCGCTCTACATCGATCTGCAAGCGGTCCCCGAGCTCCGCCGCTGCGCCCGCGCGCAGGCGCTCTCGGAGTCGAGCTCCCATCGGCGGCTGCGCGCCCGCGCCAACCGGGCACCGGAGGTCGACTACCGGACGGTCGAAGCGCTCAAGCGTCCGATCCTCGAACAGCTCGCCGATCACTTCCTGGATCACGTGCGGGGTGGCGACAGCCGTCGGGCAAGAGCCTTCGAGCGCTATCTGGCGGAGCAAGGCGACGCCTTGACAGGCTTCGCGACCTTCTGTGTCCTGGAGCGGGAGCTGAACGAGAGGGACCACCGCCGCTGGCCGGTACCCTACCGGGATCGCGCCTCCCTCGAGGTCCAGCGCTTCGCCGTGCAGCACGCCCGGGCGATCGAACGCGAACAATTCTATCAGTTCGAGCTCGATCGTCAGCTTGCCGCCGTGGCCGAGCGCGCGCGGGAGGCGGGCATGGGCATCGGGCTCTACCTGGACCTGGCCGTCGGCAGTACGCATGGGGGCTGTGACGCCTGGCTGCACCCCGCGCTCATCCCGGCGGGCGCGACCCTCGGTGCACCGCCCGATGCGCTCGCCCCCCAGGGCCAGGACTGGGGCCTCGCCCCCCTCTCGCCGCTCGCCTCGAGGGCCCAGGGCTACAGCTATTTTCGCGCCCTCCTACGCGCCAACATGCAGCACGCGGGGGCGCTGCGCATCGATCACGTGATCGGCCTGGCGCGCCAATTCTGGATTCCCAGCGCCGACGCCGGGCAAGGTGCATACGTCGAGCAACCACTGGAGGAGCTGCTGGGTCTGGTGGCGGCCGAGAGCCATCGGGCGCGCTGCGTCGTCATCGGTGAAGACCTGGGCACTGTGCCCGACGGACTGCGCGAGGCCATGGCTGCATGGGGACTACTACGCATGCAGGTCGCGCGCTTCGAGCTCGAAGCAGATCACGCCGCAGCATGTGTGCGCGAGGGCCTCGCGACCGTCGGAACCCACGACATCCCACCCTTTGCCAGCCTGTGGAAGGGGGACGACCTCTCACTGCGACGCCAGTTGGGTCTGTGCTCACTCGAGGATGAGCAGAAGGATCACGCCTCACGGGCCGGGCTGCGACGACGCTGGGTGGATGCCCTGGTTTCCGCGGGTCGGCTTCCGGAGGGAGCGGATCCTGAGACCGCGAACCCCGAGCAGATACTCGACGCCACGCACCTGTGGCTAGCGCAGGGCCTGTCGAGACTGGTCGCGCTCTCCCTCGCCGATCTTTGCGGCGAGCAGGCGCCCGCCAACATCCCAGGCACCACTTCGGCCGACGGCATCGACAACTGGTGCATCCGGCACGCGCAGACGCTTGATACGATTACCGGCAGCCGGGCGCTGGCTGCGCGCATCAGCCGCTGTGTCCGCGCACGACCGAAGCCATGACGCGGCCCGACAACCTGCGGTGCGCACGCGCCTTGGACAGCTGGCCCAGCTCTCGCGCGAGGCGGTCCCGATCGGGAGCGGGGGGTCGTCGTTGCGTCCAGCAACGCAGGTGGCGTCGGGCTGCGGGCCTGCGCTCCGGGTGCGTCCGTGCCCATCTTGGCGGGACGTGACGATGCCAGTGGAAGATCCGACAAGCACGGTCCTCGGGGTCGCGCGCAACCTGATCACGGAGCTGCGCCCGGACCGCGCGGAAGTGCCGCGGCTGGACCTCACGAGCCGGCTGGATCGGGATCTGGGGCTCGACAGCCTCGCTCGCGTGGAGCTGGTGAGCCGCGTGGAGCGCGCCCTGTCGGTCACACTGCCGGAGGACACCTTCTCGCAGTCCGAGACGATCGCCGACCTCGTGACCGCCCTGGGGCAGGCGAGCGCCGCCCCGAAGGTCCGCGCCTCGGCGCCCTCGCCGCTGTCGGTGGAGCCCGTCGCGGCTGCGCCGGAAGCCGCCGCGAGCCTGGTCCACGCCCTGCGCTGGCACGCCGAGAGGCACCCGGAGCGGCCCCACGTCCACCTGCTCGAGCCCGATGGCGAGCTGCAGGTGCTCACCTACGGAGCGCTGCTGCGCGAGGCGGGGCAGCGGGCCGGCGCCCTGCTCGATCTGGGGGTCGAGCCGCGCGAGCAGGTCGCGCTCATGCTCCCGACCGGGCGCGACTACCTGACCTCCTTCTTCGCCGCGCTGCTGGCCGGCTGCGTACCGGTGCCGATCTACCCGCCGGCGCGTCCCTCCCAGCTGGAGGACCACCTGACGCGGCACGCACGCATCCTCCACAACGCCCAGTGCAGTGCACTGGTCACGGTCGCCGAAGCCAAGGGCGCTGCCCGCTTGCTGCGCTCGCACGTCCCCACGCTGCGCGCCGTCAAGACGCCCGACGAGCTGTCTGCGGCGGGCGGGCGCACCCCGGCGCCGGCGCTGCGGTCAGACGACCTGGCCTTGCTGCAGTACACGTCAGGCAGCACGGGGCAGCCGAAGGGCGTCGCGCTCAGCCACGGCAACCTGCTCGCGAACATCCGCGCGATGGGACAGGCCGCCGACGTCAGCGCCGAGGACGTGATGGTGAGCTGGTTGCCCCTCTACCACGACATGGGGCTGATCGGCGGGTGGCTGTCGAGCCTCTACTACGCCATGCCGGTCGTGCTGATGTCCCCGCTCTCATTCCTGGCGCGACCTGAGCGCTGGCTGTGGGCGATCCACCATCACGGCGGCACGATCTCGGCATCGCCGAACTTCGGCTACGAGCTGGCCGCGCGAAAGGTGCGGGACGAGGACATCGACGGCCTCGACCTTGGCAGCTGGCGCTTCGCCCTCAATGGCGCCGAGGCGGTGAGCCCGCGCACCCTCGAGCGGTTCTGCGAGCGCTTCGAGCCCTACGGCTTCCGCGCCTCGGCCCTGGCGCCGGTCTACGGGCTCGCCGAGTCGTCGGTGGGGCTGGCCTTCCCTCCGATGGACCGGGGCCCGGTCATCGATCACATCGAGCGCGAGCGCTTCGTGCGCACTGGCCGCGCCGAACCTGCCGTCGACGAGGACCATGCGCTGGAGTTCGTCGCCTGCGGACGGCCCCTACCCGGGCACGAGATGCGAGTGGTCGACGCGACCGGGCGCGAGATGGCGGAGCGGCAGGAGGGCCGGCTGCAGTTCCGCGGGCCCTCCTGCACGCGCGGCTACTTCCGCAACCCGGAGCAGACCGCGCGGCTCTTCGACGGCGAGTGGCTCGAGTCGGGCGACCTTGCCTACATGGCGGGCGGCGACGTCTACCTCACCGGACGCATCAAGGACCTGATCATCCGGGCCGGGCGGAACATCCATCCGGACGAGGTGGAAGACGTGGTCGGCCGCATCGAGGGGGTGCGCAAGGGCTGTGTCGCCGTCTTTGCCAGCCGCGACCGTGCGTCGGAGACGGAAAAGCTGGTCGTGGTCGCCGAGACCGCGCTGACCGACAGGGGCGCGCGCGAGGCGCTTCTGTCCGACGTGCGCGCGCTGGCGACGGACCTGGCGGGCACACCTCCAGATGATGTCGTGCTCGCCGCGCCGCACGCGCTACTCAAGACGTCGAGCGGCAAGATCCGCCGGGCCGCGAGTCGCGAGATGTACGAGCGCGGCACGCTGGGTTCGGCGGGCCGCCCCCCGTGGTTGCAGGTGCTCGCCCTCTCCCTGGGCTCGATCGTGCCCCGGCTGCGGCGGCTGCGGCGCGCGTCGCTCGACATCGGCTTCGCGCTCTGGGCGTGGCTGGCATTCGGCCTGGCGGTAGCGGTCACGTGGCCACCGGTGCTGCTGTTGCCGCGCTTGCCTTGGCGCTTGCGCTGCGCACAGCTGGGCGCGCGCCTGCTGGTGCGCCTGACCGCCACACCCATCGAGGTGACGGGTCTGGACAACCTACCGCCGGACGACGCTTTCATCCTGGTCTGCAACCATCAGAGCCACCTGGATGGCTTCGTGCTGACCGCGGCGCTGCCCGTGGACTTCGGGTTCGTGGCCAAGGCCGAGCTGAAGGCCCATCCCCTGACCCGCATCCCGCTCGATCGCCTCGGCGTCGAGTACGTGGACCGCTTCGACCCGCGCGAGAGTGTCGAGGCGGCGCGCCGCATGGCAGCGGTGGCCGGTGCGGGCAAGCGGCTGCTCTTCTTTCCGGAGGGCACCCACACGCGCATGGCGGGGCTGCTGCCGTTCCACCTCGGCGCCTTCAGCATCGCCGCCGCTTCCGGGCTGCCGATCGTGCCCGTCGTGATCCGCGGGACGCGCTCCATGCTTCGCTCCGAGACCTGGTTCCCGCGCCGCGGCCAGGTGCGGGTGACGGTGGGCGCGCCGCTCCAGCCACACGGCGACGACTTCGCCGCAGCGGCGGAGCTCCAGCGACGCGCCCGGAGCTGGATGCTGGGACGCTCGGACGAGCCCGACCTCGGCTGATCGTTCCCGGTGCGGCGAGCGGCAGCGGATCGGCGCCAGCTTCAAAATTGCAAGCAACTACTTGGACTTACGTCGTGTGCGCCACCTCTGCGCCGGCCGCGGCGGCATTGCCGGGATTGCCCATCGCCGTGGCGCGCGCATGTCAGCAGAGCAATGGCAATTCCCACCGAAGTCAGTTTCAGGCGGATGGACAAGTCCGAGGCGGTCCAGACTCGCATCCTGGAGCGGGTCGAGGCCCTCGAGCGTCTCCACGACCGCATCATGCGCTGCGTGATCGTGGTGGACACGCCCCACCGCCACAAGCACAAGGGGCCGCTCTTCGACGTCAAGATCCACATCCATATCCCAGGTGGCGAGATCCTGATCAGTCGGGAGGGGCCCCAGAACCACGCACACGAAGACGTCTACGTCGCCGTGCGCGACGCATTCGACGCCGCCGAGCGCAAGCTTCAGGACCGGGTGCGGCGCCGCGATCATCGCACGCGGCCCCACGAGGTCCCCACGCACGGCAAGGTCACAAAGCACTTCGGCGCAGAAGGCTACGGCTTCCTCGAGACCAGCGACGGGCTCGAGGTGTACTTTCACCAGAACAGCGTCGTCGACGGTGCGTTCGGGAACCTGCAGATCGGCGACGAGGTGCGGATCGAGATCGCCAGCGACGAGAGCGAGCACGGCCCGCAGGCCACGACCGTGCACCCGATCGGCAAACATCACCTGAGTCCGTGACCGGCGGGCGCGCGACTCAGAACCGGGCGCGAAGTGTCAGCCCCGACGCGTCGCGGTCGTGCCAGACCGACACGCGCGGGGTCGCCGGGTCCGGGTCCTCCGCCCGGTGCAGGTGGGGCGCGATCGTGCCCCCCGCGCCACCCCCCGCCACCCTGTCGCGTAATGACAACACCCGGCCCCCCGGCCTCCG
>JAPPOT010000742.1:0-5672 GCA_028817855.1 Myxococcales bacterium | reverse complement strand
CCTGCCCTCGAGTACGCGCTGCACGCTCACCAGCGTGACCACCCCGAGGCCGCCGACGAAGACCAGCCAGCGCTCGAGCGCACTGGCGGGTCGCGTGAACGCGAAGTAGGTGGCGGTCGCCGCAAGGGCGGCGCTCACGGAGGCGTGGCCCGAGAAGAACGAAACCGCACGATCGGTGGTGACACCCGCCATGCCCGTCTCCTGCACCTCGTGGTAGGCGATCGGGCGCGGCCTCCGCACCGCGATCTTCGTGATGTCGGTCAGGGCCAGCGTGATGCCCCACGACTGCAGGTAGATCACCACGTAGTGGTACCAGGGGTCGCCGCGGTCGAGCAGGTCCACGAGCACGGAATCGCCCAGCGTGTAGGCGACGATGATCCCACGTCCGATGTTGCTCAGGCCCGGCGGTGACGTCTCCGTGTCGGTCGCGCGCCAGCGGTCGATGCCGAGGAGCTTGTCCGGATCGCCCGGCGGCTGTGGTGCGAGCTCCCCGGTGTGAAGAATGAACTCCAGCGTCAGCCCCAGGACGAAGCCGGAGCCGACGATGGCGCCGTCCATCACGGGGTCGAGCTCGAAGAGCGTCGATTCCGGAGCGGCCCCTGGCCCGTCGTCATCAGCCGCTGCCGCGGTGGGATGTTCGAGGGCCCAGAAGCCAACAGCGAGCGAGACGACCAGGCGACGGATGGCGGTTGGGTTCATGATCGCGTGTGCTGCACATTGCCGTCGAAGCTGCACGTGGTCAACGCCGCCGTTGTGGCCCCGAGTACGCGGACGGGGTAGCGTGGCTGGGCATGCGCCGCTCGATCACCACGCTCTCGCTCGTGCTCGCTTCGTTGCTGTTCGCAAGCGTGGCCAGCGCCCAGCGCGCACCCGAGGTGCGCTGGCAGCCCCACTGGGATCAGGTTCGTACGGCCCAGTATGTCTACATGGGACTGCTGGTCGGTGTGGAGGGGGTGCTCGAGTACGGCCCCGTGCGTTCCGGCGGACCGCCGCGGGTCAAGGGGGCCTTCTTCGGCGACGAGGCCGTACAAAGCCTGATCCGGATCGATGACCCCGGCGGCGCCGCAACCGCGGACCTCCTCTCGGACCTGCTCTGGTATCCATCCCTGTCCTTTCCCCTCTGGGCGGATGCACTGGGCGCGGCCTTGATCGGCCACGGTCAGGGGGAGGTCGCCTGGCAGCTCACCGCGATCGGCATCCAGGCGCTGCTCACCACGACGTTGGTCGCGCGCATCCTGCACATCACCGTCCGCAGGCAGCGGCCGATCTACGACCAGGCGGAGAAGGACGGCGTGGAGGCGGATACCGGCCTGGCCCGGACCTTGAGCTTCCCCGGCGGGCACGCCGCGACGGCCTGGGCAGGGGCGGGGCTGACCTGCTCGTTCCACCGCAACCTGCCGCTCTTCGGCGGGGGCTTCTTCGACGATGCGGCCTGCCCATCCTTGATCACGGTGGCAGCCGCCACCAGCATCCTGCGCATGATGATCGACGCGCACTACTTCAGCGATACGATCGTCGGTTCCGGAATCGGCTTCACGATCGGCTACTTCTTTCCACAGCTCCTGCACTTCGGCTCTCCCAAGCAGGGAGGTCGCGTGCAGCTCGTGCCCTGGTCGACTCGTCACAGCGCCGGCCTGTCGTTGACATGGTCCACGTGATCGGCCCTCTCTGGCCCTTCTGCTAGAAGCGCCCCCTGATCTGGAGTGCGAGCCGATCGGGCGACACCATCGGCAGTAGCGCGACGTCGTCTGGATCCGGATCCGGATCGGTGTAGTACAGCAGGGTCGGGACCAGGTAGCCCGAGCTGAAGCCCAGGGCATGGCCGAAGAGCACGTCGGTCGCCCAGTGGCGGTCCGCGGTGATACGCATGGTGGCCGTGAGCAGAGTCATCGCGATTCCGACGCCGCACGCGCCATAGTCCAGGATGCCCCCGTCGTAGAGCGGCAAGTGGGTGTGATGCGCACACAGCAGCCCTGCGCCGGTGGCGGTTGCGGCTGCGTGGCCGCTCGGAAAGGCGCGGATCCCGCGCCCCTCGCCGCACTTCTCGCTGTACTCCGGGTCCCGCTCGCACTCGTCCACGTAGGGGCGCTCGCGCCCGGACACGGTCTTCAGCAGCGAGACCAGGGAGAAGCTGATCGCGTAGGCCTCGGCATTGGCGACCGACATCTGCCACGCCACCTCGGGCTCCTGATGCAGGGCGAGGGCAACCACGAGGTTGTCGAAGAGCCAGTTGTGCACCAGCGATCCGGTGAGCATCACGTCGCTGATCGTCTCCGCCGTCTCGCGGTCGCCGCGAACATGGGCGCGCAGTACGTCGCGGATCGGCTCGTCGAAGAGGATCGGGCCTTCCCAGATCGCCTCGCTGCGCCGCGGCAGGACGGTGCGCTCGGCCAGGTAGAGCGACCAGCCGCCGACGATCACCGCTCCATCCCACAGGTTGGCTCTGTGCCAGTGTGGCTTCCACTCGAGCTGTTCCCGCGTGGGCGCGCCCGGGGAGCCGGGTTGTTGCGCCTCAACCAGCGTGGGCAATAGGCCAACGATGCAGGCCGCCTGGAGGCAGAGCTTCCACGTTCGCCAGCACATCCCACCGCAACCTAGCCACGACGGGCGCGTGCGCAAGGTTCAGCCGTGCCGGTTGCCGCGCGGTGAGGCAGCCTGCCGTCCGACCTTCAGCGCCGCTGGATGCCGATCACGCGCAGCACCCCGGTGTCGGGGTGGCGCGCCAGGTGAGCGATCACGGCAGGCGTCTCGTCGTCGCCTCGGAAGGTGCGGTAGACGACCATGGTGTAGCCGTCGCGCCGGCTCGGTGGGCGCAGGCCCCCCGCGCACAGCTCGCCACCGGGGGCGGCTGCGAGCTCGCGCTGCCAGCCGATCGCTCGCCCCTCCCAGTTGTAGGCTTCGAGCACGTAGCGAGAGCTCTTCGCCTCGGCCAGCCCTACCGCCACCGAGAGGTCCTGCGCGCACAGCCGCGACGACGCACCGGTAGCTTCCACGCGAAAGCGATCGACGGTGCCCACTTCGCCGAAGCCATAGCGCAAGACCTTGCGCTGGCGCGCGATCAACGTCGCGCTGAGGTAGGCCGTCGCGCGTGGGTCGCTGTACTGACCCTGCTGAACGGCGGCGACGATGTGCTCGGCGGTGAAGGCCGAGATGATCTTGGCCGCCCAGTAGCGGTCGAAGCGATCGGCGTGGAGGAAGGGCGTGTAGGGGTTGGCCGGGTCGTAGCTGGCCGGATTGAAGTCAACCGCCTCGAAGCGCCCGACTCCGCGCAACTGAGGCCACTGCAGGTTCTCCCAGGGTCTCCGCCACAGCCCCAGGGCGAGCAGGGAGGCGAAGGCGTAGCGGTAGTCGAAGTGGGCCGACCAGCCGTCATGCTCGTGCAGCCCGGTCTGACCCCAGACCCCCAGGCCCTTGCCGAAGTCGAGCAGATGATGCCGCAGGTAGCCGCGACCCGAGTCCGGCTCCAGCTCGATCCACATGTCCAGTGTGTTCTTCTGCTTGACGTCGGTGTGCCCGAGCCAGGCGAAGAACAGGGCCTGCGCACGTAGGTCGCGGCGGTGCTCGTGCGGCACCAGGTCGTTGCCATCGTCCGCGCGCGTGCCGGACATGGGGTAACCGCCGACGGGCACGCCGCTCAGGTACTTGCTCGCCATCGCGCGATGGACGGGCACCCCCCCAGGTCCCGGCACGGGCGGGGGCGCATTGCCCACCGTGGTGTCCAGGTCCGCCGCGGTGAGCGCCACCTTGTCGCCCAGGATGCGCTTGCGCGTCGCCTCCGGCGACAGCTCGAGCTGGGTGCGCGGAAAGTAGACCACGTTGTTCTCGGGCACGTGGTAGCCCGCCGCCCAGAGCAGCCGCTGCACCACCACCTCGGCGCCTGTCTCCGCCTCGGGCTGCAGCGGGTCGAGCTTGACCAGGTAGCGATCGCCGCGCGCGTCCTCGATCACGAAACCCGGTGCGGTACCCCCGAGCTTGGCGCTGACCACCGTCCAGGGAGAAGCGAGGTCGGGCCCAGCGCCACCGGGGCCGCGCGCGATCTCCTCGGCAGACATCGGCTGGCGTCCGATGCGGTTTTCGAACCAGGTGGAGTCGGGGACCTCGCCGAGGCTGTTGATGTTGTCCGCCAGGCGCGGTTCGTACACCGCCATGTCGTGAAGGATCTCGGTGCGGACCTGCGACTCCACGTCGCTGCTCAGGCCCAGCACCTCCAGCTCCGCGGGCAGTGCGATCGGCTGGCGATCGTCCACGCGCCAGACCGGGTCACGGTTTTCGAAACGCAGGGAGGTCAGGGGGCCCGCGCCGCAGCCGGCGATCTGCACCGAGAGCAGGCAGACGAGCGCCCTCACGAAGCGGTTGTCAGTAGCTGATGCGAGGCTCATCGGTCACGTTGAGTCTGAGGTGAAACGCAAATCCGCCGTCGATGGAGGTTGCGAGTTGTAGTCGCAGCAGCGCGAATTTCAGGGTGTAGGTGGCAATGCCCATGCCGTAGCCGATGCGGGGATCGGACAGGCTGAGGTCGTCCACGTCCGCGTGGGCGCGTCCCGCATCCACGAAGAGGTAACCGGCGATGCGTTCCTGGATCGGGTAGCGGTACTCGGCGGTGGCCAGGGTCGTGAAGCGGCCCCGGAAGCGGTCGGTCCGATAGCCGCGCAGCAGTCGCGCACCCCCGAGGGCCGGCATGTCGGTGAACGGGATCTCCTCGAGCGGACCGGCCACGGCGACAGCGCGCAACCGCAGGCGCAGCACGCGATCACCCCGGTAGAGGTTGACGAACTGCTGCAGGTCGAGCCCGAAACGGCCGAACACGCCGCGCGGACTGTCCATCACCGCCTGGGCGCCCGCCCACGCGTCCACGCGCTGCCCCGAGTCGGGCAGCACGCGCGGCATGTCCCGGCGGGAGGCCTGTCGGCTGTCCCAGCTCAGCGAGAGCTGCGTGTGCAGGTCGTGCAACGTCGTATCGGCCCCCCTCAGCGTGTCGGGGTCGAACACCTCGCTCACCCAGGGCCCGCCGCCCCCACTCACCTGGCCGCTGGTCAGCTCTCGACGGCGCACCTGCTGATGGGCCTGCATGGCCCAGCGGCCGCCGAGCGGTGCGTGGGCGGAGAGTTTCACGCGCGCCGTGTTGCTGCGGAAGCGAGCGGCCACGGCGACGTCGGGATCGCGCGCGTCGACCAGACCCGAGACGTCGGTGGCCTCGACCAGCTCCGCGTTGCCCAGACCGTAGAAGCGATTGCGATCGCGCAACTCGTGGGCGGCCTTCAGTACCAAGAGGCCGCCCGGGATACGCACACCGCTGTCGACCTCGGCATCATAGGTCTGCTCGTGCTTGCCGCCATAGCTGCCACTCATGCTCAGGTGCTCGCGGCGACCCAGCAGATCCCGGTGGATGAGCCGTGCGCCGACGTTGCTGCGCAGCGGGGGATCGATCAGGGCGATGGGGAAGATGCCGAAGGTGCGCGCGTCGTTGAACAGCAGGTCCGCGACCCGATAGCTGACCCGGTAGCGGTCCTCGAGCTCCGCCACCCCGACCAGGGGCTGGGTCACAGTGCGAAAGGCCAGCCGCGGCAGGGCGAGCAGCGTGCGAGGAAGGACCAACCAGGGGCTCGGGCCATCGTCACCCGGCCGGGCCACCCCACGGGCCTGGCCGGGCCTGGGAGCCGGGGGATCGGTGG
>JAPPOT010000705.1 GCA_028817855.1 Myxococcales bacterium | reverse complement strand
CCCGACCACCCTTTGATGGAAGCGGGGCTCGGTTCGCCCAGGTTCGGTTCATGCCCGCCCATTGGAGTCTGGTGGTGACGACCCTTGCTGTCAGGTGTCGTCTGGGGGGAGGCTGTGCTAACCACAGGGGGTGATGATGCGTTTCGCGATCCTTTCCACGCTCCTGGGCCTGGTCGTCGCCTGTGGTTCCAAGCCCGCCGAACCTGCACCTGCACCTGCACCTGCACCTGCGCCTGCCGAGCCGGCGCCTGCACCCGAGGCCAAGCCCGCAGCGCCGGAGCCTTCCAAGCCGGCCGAGCCCGCGGCGGCGCTGACCGACAAGGCCGAGGATCCCAGCTTCGCGCTGGCGCTCACGCCGAGCGGTGACTACGACGCCGGCAAGCTAGCCAGCTTCGCGGTGTCACTGGTGCCGCGCGGTGAGTACAAGATCAATCAAGAGTACCCGATGAGCATTGAGCTCACGGCGCCCGAGGGCATCGCTCTGGCCAAGCCGCGGCTCGATCGCCCCGACGCAGCCGAGTTCTCGGAGAAGAAGGCGCGCTTCGACGTGCCCTTCACGCCGTCATCAGCGGGCGAGCACACCGTCCAGGCGAAGGTCAAGTTCGCGGTGTGCACGCCGGAGACCTGCGTGCCCGACGAGAGGACGCTCGCGCTGGCCGTCGCCGTCAAGTAGAATTCCCGTTGGATGCCCCGTGCGGGTGGGCGCGTGCGCCCGTCCTGCGTGAGGGGGTCAGCGGGAGGCGACTGCATGGGTTCACGGGACGAGCTGGAACGGGTCAGCGCATCGGTTCGCGACCGGTTCCGCGCGCAGAAGCGCGTGTTGTCGTTCTCGGAGTACCTCGAGGAAGTGCTCGCCCATCCGTGGCGCCACAGCCGCGATGCAGCGCGCTACATGCGCGACTGCTTCGATCACTACGGCAGCTACGAGGTGGCGCGGCCCTGGGGGGCCGAGCGGCGCTTCGCGCTCTTCGACCAGGAGTTCGTCAGCGACAGCGATCAGCCCGGCAACCACCCGCGGTTGGTCGGCCAGGAAGAGCTGCAGCATGGCTTTTACCGCGCCCTCGGAAACTTCGTGCGCGAGGGGCGTGCCAATCGCCTGGTCTTGATGCACGGGCCCAATGGCAGCGCCAAGAGCACCTTTGCCGCCTGCGTGATGCGCGCGCTGGAGGACTACTCAAGCACCGACGAGGGTGCGCTCTACCGCTTCAGCTGGGTCTTCTCCGGCGGCGTCGAGGAGCGCTCGATCGGCTTTGGCAGCGCCTCCAAGCGCCTGGCCGCCGGCGAGTCCCTCGCGCACCTGGATGCGGACAAGATCGATGCCAAGCTCGTGAGCGAGATCCGCGAGCATCCGCTGCTGCTGGTGCCGCTCGAGGAGCGGCGCGCGCTGCTCACCAGCGCCTACGCGGAGGCGGGCATCGACGAGTCGCCGCCCGATTGGCTCATGCATGGACGGCTGGGCCGCAAGAACGCCGAGGTCTACGACGCGCTGCTCGCCAGCTACGAAGGGGACCTCTCGCGCGTGCTCGCTCACGTCCAGGTCGAGCGCTTCTACATCTCGCGTCGCTACCGCACGGGTGCGGTCACGATTGGCCCGCAGATGACGGTCGACGCCAACGAGCGTCAGATCACCGCGGATCACTCCATCGCGAACTTGCCTGCCGCGCTCAGCTCCCTGGCGCTCTACGAGACCCAGGGCGAGCTGGTGGACGGCGGCGCCGGGCTGATCGAGTACAGCGATCTGCTCAAGCGCCCGCTGGATGCGTGGAAGTACCTGCTGCTGGCGATCGAGTCGGGCGAGGTGGCGCTGACGATGTCGGTGCTGACGGTCAACTCGGTGTTGCTGGCCAGCACCAACGAGACCCACCTCGAGGCCTTCCGCCAGCATCCGGAGTACAACTCCTTTCGCGCGCGGCTGATGCCGCTGCGGGCGGGATACCTGCTCGACTACAAGCGTGAGCAGGAGATCTATGACACCCAGATCGTGCCCCAGGTGCGATGCCACGTGACTCCGCACGCCACCGAGGTCGCCGCGATGTGGGCGGTGCTCACGCGCCTGCTGCCGTCGGACAGCGACCGCTACGAGGACAGCGCCCTGGGCAAGGTGGCGGCCGACCTCAAGCCGATGGAGAAGGCGCGCGCCTACGCCGAGGGAGTCATTCCCCGGCGGCTCGACGGCGACGAGACCAAGGTGCTGCGCGCTGGGCTGGCGCGCGTCTTCAACGAGTTCGAGGCGCAGCCGATCTACGAGGGCATCACCGGCGCCTCGCCGCGTGAGATCCGCACGCTGCTGCTCGACGCGGTGCAGGATCCGTCCCACGCCTGCCTGTCGCCGCTGGCCGTGATGGAGCAGATCCGCATGCTGTGCGAGAAGGGCGACTACGACTTCCTGCAGCAGAAGCCGGAAGGGAGCTTCCACGATCACCGCGACTTCCTGCAGCAGGTGCGGGATGGCTGGCTGTCGAGCTTCGACCGCGAGGTGCGCGATGCCACCGGCCTGGTCGAGGAGGGACGCTACGAGGAGCTCTTCGACCGCTACATCCACCACGTCTCGCTGTGGGTGAAAGGCGAGCGTCACCGGGACACCGTGACCGGCGACTACAGCGATCCGGATGAAGCGCTGATGAAGCGCATCGAGGGCGTGCTCGATGTCGACGACTCGGACGATTTCCGAAAGAACCTGATCAACATGATTGCGGCCTACGCGATCGATCACCCCGGTGAGGAGATCGACAACGCCCGCATTTTCCCGCGCTACCTGGAGCAGGTGCAGGAGGCCTACTTCGCCGACCAGCGGGGCAGGGTGACCGCTCTGATAGACGATCTGCTCGTGCTACTCACCCACGAGGGCAAGGGGCTGGATGCGAGCGGGCGCAAGCACGCCGAGCAGGCGCAGAAGCGGCTCGCAGAGCTGGGCTACTGTGAGCACTGCGCGCGCACGGCCCTCGGTGAGCTGCGCAAGGAGCGCTACGCATGATCCCGCTGCTGTCGCGCGGGGCGGTGCGCGCGCTCGACGCCGACGCCGTCGAGCGGCTGGGCGTGCCGTCGATCGTGCTGATGGAGAACGCCGGGCGCGGCGCCTGCGATGCCATCTGCGAGCGCTACCCGCAGCGACTCGAGCGTGTCGTGATCGTCGGCGGCCGCGGACAGAACGGCGGAGACGGCTGGGTGATCGCCCGCCATCTCTTCCAGCGCGGTTACTGGCCGCGCGCGGTCTTGCTCGCGGACCCGCGCATGCTCACCGGTGACGCGGCCACCAACTGGGCCGTGCTCGATCGACTCGGCGTCGCGACCAACGTGGTGCCGGGCGAGGACCAAGGCGCGCTGGTGTCGGCCCTCGCGGGCGCCAGCCTGATCGTGGACGGGCTCTTCGGCACGGGCCTCGATCGGGCGGTGGAAGGTCCGATGGCGACCGCGATCTCCCTGATGAACGCAGCGGCTGCACCGACCGTGGCGCTTGACTTGCCGAGCGGTGTGCACGCCGATCGCGGCAGCGTGCTCGGCGAAGCGGTGCTCGCCGACATGACGGTCACCTTCGCGGCGCGCAAGCCCGGACTCTACCAGTACCCGGGCGCGGCCCTCGCCGGCGAGCGGCGCTGCGTCTCGATCGGGGTGCCCGCCGACGGCGAGTCCGAGGTGGCGCTGGTGGAGGACGCGGACGTGCCCGCGATGGTGCCGCCCCGCCCGCTCGATGCGCACAAGGGGCTCGGCGGACAGGTGCTGGTGCTCGCAGGGGAGTCGGGGCGCACCGGCGCCGCGCTGCTCGCGGGCACGGGGGCGTTGCGAATCGGCGCCGGGCTGGTCACGCTGGCCGCGCGCGACGGCGGGCAGGCGCGGCTGGACTCGAAGGTGGTCGAGCTGATGACCGCTGCGCTGCCGGCGGGGGACGCCGATGCCCTGGTGGCCGGTGCGCGGGCGTTGGCGGAGTCGCGCGATGCGGTGGTGTTGGGGCCCGGCTTCGGCACGGACGCGGTGGGCGCGGCCGCCTGCCGGCGTCTCGCTCTGGAGCTGCCGGTCGCCGCGGTGCTGGATGCCGATGCCCTCACGGCGCTTGGGACCGACTGTGCGCGCCTGACGCACGCCGCCGGACCGCGTGTGCTGACCCCCCATCCGGGCGAGGCCGGGCGTCTGCTCGGGATCGCCGCCAGTGAGGTGCAGCGCGACCGCTACGGCGCCGCGCGCGCACTCGCGGAGGCGACGGGCGCGGTGGTGATCCTCAAGGGCGCCGGCAGCGTGATCGCGGAGCCGGCGCGCACGCGCGTGTCGGCTGCGGGCACTCCGGCAATGGCCGTGGCCGGGACCGGAGACGTGCTGGCCGGGGTGGTGGCCGCGCTGCTGGCGGGGGGCGCGGAGCCCTTCGAGGCCGCGACCGCCGCGGTCCAGCTCCATGGACGCGCCGGCGAGCTGGCGGCGGTCAGCGACCGCGGCCTGCTGGCCTCCGAGCTCGCGGCCAGGCTGCCGGCGGCGCTCGAGGCGTGCCGTGCGGCTACCAACCGACAAAATGTCTGACAAGCTGTCGCGGGCCACGACATTTTGACAGGTAGCCTGTCCGCGGATTCCAAGAAAACGTTGTGATTTCAGGTCGGTCGCCGCTTGGCCCGGGCGTTGCAACTTCCTGCGGGCGATGAACGCCGTACTTGCCCACCCGCTCCCCCACGAAGCTCCCACCTTCGAGCAGCAGGTCCGCCCCCTGCTGCCCGGCCTGCGCGCCCGTGCGCTGCAGCTCACGCGCTCCCCCGCCGAGGCCGACGATCTGCTGCAGGATGCGATCCTGCGCGCCTGGCGCTTCCGCACCCAGTACCGCGAGGGCAAGAGCCTCCGCGCCTGGCTCTCGCGCATCCTCACCAACACCTTCATCAACGGCTATCGGCGCGCCCGCCGCGAGCGCGAGGTGGTGGCGCGGCTGGGGCAGAGCGGCGCGATGGAGCCCCAGGGCGAGCCGGCGCCGGACGCGGCCCTGCTGGCCGGCACGTTGAGCGAGGAGCTCCAGGGCTCGCTCGCCGAGCTGCCGAGCGACTTCCGCGAGGTGCTCTGGAAGGTGGCTGTCGACGACCTCAGCTATGGCGAGGCGGCCGATGCCCTGGGCTGCCCCATCGGCACTGTGATGTCGCGCCTCCACCGCGCCCGTCGAAACCTCAAGAGCTCCTTGGGTCCATACGCATCTACCCGCGGATATTGCTGAAATCGGGGAGGCCCTGGCACCTCGGGTAACCCTCGGGGCGGCTTGACGACCTACCGCTGGGCCACCATAGTGCCAGCCCACTTCTGTAAGGAGACCCCGATGGGCAAGACCTACGCCGAGCTACTCGAGGACGTCAAAGGGAGCGTGAAGACCGTGTCCCTCGAGGAGTGCAAGCGCCGCCTGGAAGCTGGCGAGGACTACACCTTCGTCGACGTGCGCGAGAAGGACGAGACCCGGGCCGGCTACATTCCCGGCGCTGTGATGCTGCCGCGGGGCTTCCTGGAGATGCAGGCCGAGCAGAAGCTGCCCGACAAGAAGGCCAACATCATCGTCTACTGCGCGGGCGGTGTGCGCTCGGCCTTCGCCGCCCAGGCCCTGCAGGATCTGGGCTACGCCCGCGTCGAGTCGGCCAACCCCGGCTACGTGCGCTGGAAGGACATGCGCTACCCGATGGAGACGCCGCCGGACCTGTCGCCGGCCCAGCTCGACCGCTACGCCCGCCACATCATGTTGCCCGAGGTGGGGGAGGCCGGTCAGGAGAAGCTGCTCAAGAGCAAGGTGCTGTTGCTCGGCGCCGGCGGCCTGGGCTCGCCGTCGTCCCTCTACCTGGCAGCAGCCGGCATCGGCACGCTGGGCTTGATCGACGCCGACGTGGTCGATGCCAGCAACCTGCAGCGCCAGATTCTCCACGGAACCTCGACTGTTGGCGTGCCCAAGGTCGAGAGCGGCAAGCAGCGACTCAAGGACCTCAACCCCGACATCGAGGTGATCAGCTTCGAGGAGCGGCTCACCAGCGACAACGTGGACCGGGTCTTCGACATGGGCTGGGACGTGGTGGTCGACGGGCTCGACAACTTCCCCACGCGCTACCTGGTGAACGACGCCTCGATCTGGAAGAACATCCCGGTCGTGCACGGGTCGATCTTCCGCTTCGACGGGCAGGTCACGACCTTCGTGCCGAAGGACGGCCCCTGCTACCGCTGCCTCTACCCGGAGCCGCCGCCGGCGCACCTGGCGCCGTCGTGCGCCGAGGCTGGCGTCCTCGGAGTGCTGCCCGGGATCATCGGGACCATCCAGGCTACCGAGGCGGTCAAGCTGATCCTGGGGCAGGGCGAGCCGCTCAAGGGCCGCTTGCTGATGTACGACAGCCTCCAGATGACCTTCCGCCAGCTCAAGCTGCGGCGTGACCCGGAGTGCCCGGTGTGCGGCGAGAAGCCGACGATCACCGAGTATATCGACTACGAAGGCTTCTGCTCCCGCTAGTGTTCTTTACCGTCGGGCTCGCGCCCGACGCTCAGTCGGGGCTGACGGAGGCCAGGGCGTCCAGCAGTTGCTGGGTGTCGAAGGGCTCTGCGAGGTAGGCGGTGTGGGCGGGGCGGCCGATTTGGTCGGCGGCCTCGCTCTGTAGCCGCTCGTGGTGGCCGCGCGTAGGTCGGGCTTGGGGGCCGCGGAGTGTCTGCTCGGCCTTCCTAGGTCGGTCGGGGTGACAGTCGCTGTGAGGAAGGTGCGGAGGCCCGCGCGCGCACGACCATCGACGATGTTGCCATGGCGTGGGGGCGCATGGTCTCGGCGAGTGTGCCGTTCAACGGAGGCGCCGAGCGCCTCAACGCGACGTCCAGAGCGTCCCCCGGTCACTCACTCCAACGCGCGCACCACCTGCTGGAAGTCCGTCAGCAGCTCGCATGGGAGCGCGTGCTCGATGCAGTGCTCGTGCAGGCTCCGACCCTCGATGACGTACAGCTCCGGCACCGGCTCAGGTGTCGGAGCTTCGCAGGCGCCCGCCACGCAGCAGTCGCTGAAGCCGTCGCCGCAGAAGATCACGCGCCTGCCCGAGGTGCCGCGGTGGCGCGCGACGACCTGCGCCTTGCAGATGGCGCAACGGCCGCATCGCAGGTCGGAGTGCGGGAACTCGGGGGTCGGGCGGTTGTCCAAGACCGATAGATGGTTGCAGTAGAGCGCGCTCAACACCCCGACCCGGTCGCCCAGCAGAGCCTGCACGTAGAAGTCGAAGCCGCCCGAAGCGACGACCAGCTCGCAGCGCCCGTCGGCCGCAGCCCGAAACAGGGCATCGCCGCCACGGCGCATACGCCCGGCCTCCAAGGCGGTGGCCACGAGCTCCTCGAGGCTGACCTCCATCAGGCCCCACATCTGCCGTTGGGCCTCGGGCAGGTCGAGCTCGCCGGTGTAGAGGCGACCGTTGATCTCGCGCCAGGCAGGACCCGCGAAGCGGTCGCACAGCACGTGCCCCATGTCCTGCTCGAACAAGGTTCCGTCGAAGTCCGTTACCACCAGCGGGACGTCCACGCACGGGCTCTACCAAACGCGCGGGCAGGGGCCAAGCTGGCCGGCCCGCTGGCGGCTGTGTACCCTGCGGCCATGTCGCGCCCGTCGCCCTTTCTGGCCTTCTCGCCGCTCTTGCTCCTGCTCCTGACCGCGTGCGGGGACGAGGATCACACCGCGCAGTCGCGCAAGAAGATCCTGGAGGACCACGGGCCGCGCGTGGCGGAGATTGTGATCGACGATCTGAAGCGCCACCAGCAGGGGCTCCGGATCGCGGCCGACCGCATGAAGGCCGGCTGGGTCAAGGTCGAGGGGGAGGAGCAGGAGCACGGTATGCGCAAGGCGCTGCAGCTCATGCGCAGCCCGAAGAAGGGCGTGCGTGAGCTGGTCATCTCACCGATGAGCTTCATGGCCGCGGTGGACAAGAACGGCATCGCCATCGCGCGCGACACGGAGCCCGATCACATGAAGGGCATGGATCTGGCGAAGCTCTTCCCGACCGTGAAGGCGGCGCTGGCCGGCAACGACGGCTACGAGGTCGGCGAGTTCCCGAGCATGAAGGAGGGCGGGGATCCCTCCGTGACGATCATGATGGCCACGCCCGTGCACTGGAAGGACGAGGTGGTCGGGGCCCTGGTGCTGGGGATTCCCCTGTGGCGACTGCAGCAACGTCTGAGCAAGCAGCTGCAGATGGAGGGCGCTGGCAAGGAGAGCAAGGGGGTCGTGCTGTGGGTGTACGTCTACCGCGGCGACGAGCTTCACAAGCACGGAACACCGCGCGACCTCGACCAGCTGGTACCCGATGCTGCGGCGCGCAAGGCGGGGCTCGCGGGCAGCCCTGGCGGGTTCACCGGCCAGCTCGTGCAGTTCGGGTTCTGGTATGCCTATGGCGTGCGCCCGATCCGCGTGCTGGGCGACGGCATGGGTGTCGTGATCTTCAGGATGGATCCGCAGTAGCGCGGCGCTCGTCGAGCAGCGCGAGGGCCTCCGCTGGCGTGAGCTCCAGCCGCCATGGGCCGCGCCGGGTGGGCTTCGCTACAGCCTCGCGCAGCGCGCGCAGGAACCGCTTGCGTGGCCACTCTTCCGCGCCGAAGCGCGCGAGGTGCTCGGTGTAGACCTGGCAATCGACGAAGTCGAAGCCCCACTGGCACAGGTTGCCGAGCAGGGTGATCGTGGCGACCTTCGAGGCATCGTCGGCCAGCGCGAACATGGACTCGCCGCAGAAGCTCGTGCCGAGGGCGACGCCGTAGAGACCGCCGACGAGCTCGCCGTCCTGGTAGCTCTCGACGCTGTGGGCGTAGCCCTGGAGGTGAAGCGCGTTGTAGCCCTGGCGCATCTCCTCCGTGATCCACGTGCCGTCCTGTCCGGGGCGGGGCACACGCGCGCAGGCGTCTAGCACCTCCGCGAAGCGCGTGTCGGTGCGCACCTCGAACTGGGCGGACCGAATGCGCTTGCGCAGCGACTTCCCGACGTGGACCCGATCGAAGCTGATGATGAAACGCGGGTCCGGGGAGAACCAGAGCAGCGGCAGATCGTGGTGGGGCCACGGGAAGATGCCCTGCGAATAGGCCAGGATCAGCCGCTCGGGCGTGGTGTCCCCCCCGATCGCCACCACGCCCTCGGGCGATGCACCCTCCGGCGGCGGGAAGACCAGGTCTTCGGTCAGCACGTAGACCGGCACCGGGCAGAGTGTATCAGCCAGCCCGCTTGCGCAGCAGATGAAGCTCGCGCTTGGCCTCGATGTTGTGCGGGTCGTCTTCGATGACCTGCCTCAGGCAGCGCACGGCGCGGTTCTCGAGGCCCTGGTTGCGCAGCTCGATCGCGCGCAGGAACATGGCGCGCGGCTCCTCGGGGTCGAGCTCCAGCGCCTGCTCGACCAGCTTGCTGATGGTCTCGGGCATCTCGCTCGAGTTGCGCGCGTCGCGATCGTACATGATGTAGGCGCGCAGCGCGTAGATGTCCGCGCGCTCGGGGTGGTGGCGCGCGATGCGCTCGAGCGCGAATAGCGCCTCGCCATGGCTACGCTTGCTGAGCATGTGCTCGGCGAGCTTGATCGTGTTCTCCACGTCCATGCCCGCGGAGTTGTCCATCGGCGCACGCAGGCTGCTGCCCGGCCGGGGCGCCGGCACGCCGGTCAGCGAGCGCGTCGGGTTGGCCTTGACGAAGGAAATCTTCTTGGAGCGCCGGACCCTGCGGACCTTGGGCGGGTTCGAGCGGGCCCCGGGCGGGCCGGATGCGATGGCGGCCTGTCGCGCCTTGTGCGCTTCCAGCTGCTTGGTGTCGAAGGGCGCCACGGCGTGCGTAATGAGCATCGCGTAGAGCACGCGGCGCGTGCGATCCGGCGTGAGCGGCGACTGGGCGATCATGTTCTGGGCGTTGATCGGCTCGGCCCGGAGCAGGTCGAGCAGCGGTGCGTCGCTCTTTGGAAGCTTGAGCCGGGGCAGGCGCTTGCCGCGCTGAATGCGAAGCCGGACCGTGAGGAACTGCTCCACGACCGACTCGACGGTCGCGTCCCGAACGTGGCGGTCGATCGATGCGCCGATCACCGTGTAGGGATCCACCTCCCCCACCACCTGCGGCTCTGGCACCAACTCCTCCGCGTAGAAGGCGTAGCTCCCGCCGGCGAGCCCACACAAGGGCAGGATGCCCTGCAGCGTGTCCTCCGCCTCCCAGGGCAGCTGCGCCATGAAAGGGTTGCCGTTGTTGAAGAGGACTCGGCTGACGCCCCCGCGAGGATCGGTGACGCAGAGCGTACCGCCCTGGGCCTGTCGGTGGAGGTAGAGCATCAGGTGGGCGAACGGCGTCTGCGCCAGGTCGCCCGTGGCGATCGGTTCTAGACCACTCAATTCCCCCTGGCTCATATTGGTCAGTATCCCCTGAACGGGGATAGTGATCAATGGGTCAAGGTTCTGTTTTAGGTGAAAAAATCAATTTATAACGGAATTGCTGCGTTGGACGCTTTTGCCTGTAGTTCCTGCACCTTGGGTGCGCCTCTGGTATCAGAAGCTCTCGGGATCCATTCCACTGAAGCTGTCCTCACATGACACGCAGAGATCGGCCAGCGCCGCGACACGTGGCAGCTCCGTTCGCATCCAGTAGGCGGCCGCCCGCAGCTTCCCATCGTAGAACAGCGCGTCGGCGTCCCCCGGGCTGGCATTCAGGCCTCGCTGGGCCGCGGTGGCCATTTCGAGCCACTGCCACCCGATCACCAGCGTCGCCAGCATGTCCAGGTAGTCCACGCTGTGCGATAGGGCAGCCATCGGGTTCTCCATCGCGGTGCCGAGCAGCTGCTCGCTCACCTCGCGGACGCGCGCCAGCGCGGTCTCCAGCGCACCCGCGTGGCTCGCCAGGTGTGCGCTCGAGCGGGCGCGCTCCAGGCTCGGCTCGATTTCGTCAGCCAGAGTGGTGACCGATGCGCCGCCCGTCTTGAGGACCTTGCGGCCGAGTAGATCCATGCTCTGGATGCCCGTCGTGCCCTCGTGGATGGAGTTGAGCTTCTGATCGCGCAGCCAGGCCTCGGGCAGGTACTCGCTCGTGTAGCCATAGCCGCCGTGGATCTGCACGGCCAGGGCGTTGGACTCGAATCCCTTCTCGGACGGAAAGGTCTTCGTGATCGGCGTCAGCAGCTCGAGCATGGCGCTGGCCCGCTCGCGCTGAGTGTCGTCGACCGCATGCAGCGACAGGTCGGCGTAGCGCGCTGTCGCCAGCACGAGCGCGAGGCCGCCCTCCACGATCGCCTTCTGGCGCAGCAGCATGCGCCGCACATCGGGGTGTTGGATGATCGGCACGGGAGGCTCGTCCGCCGCCATGCCGGGCAGGCGCCCCTGGGGTCGCGTACGGGCGTACTCCAGCGACTCCTGGTAGGCGACGGCCGCCGTCGCCACCGCGTGCAGCCCGATGTGGATGCGCGCCTCGTTCATCATCTGGAACATGTACGAAAGGCCCTTGTGGGGCTCGCCGACCAGGTAGCCGTGGCAGTCGCCCCCGTCGCCGAAGTTGAGCGCGATGGACGGAATCCCGCGCCAGCCGAGCTTGTGAAAGGTGCCGGCTGCCTGCACGTCGTTGGGCACGAGCGCCCCGTCCTGGATGCGCAGGCGTGGCACCGCGAAGAGCGAGATGCCGCGGCTGCCGGCGGGGGCGCCCTCGATGCGGGCCAGCGCCAGGTGCACGATGTTCTCGCTCAGGGAGTTGTCGCCGCCGGAGATGAAGACCTTGGCGCCGTCGATCAGGTAGTGGCCCTGCTCGGTCGGGCGCGCTCGCGTCCGCAGGTCGCCGAGGCTGCTGCCCGCGCCCGGCTCGGTCAGGGCCATGGTGCCGGTCCATTCGCCCGAGTACATCTTGCGCATGTAGTCACGCTTGAGCGTCTCGCTGCCAAAGGATTCGATCAAGTGGGCGGCGCCGGTGGTGAGCATGCAGAAGCCGAAGGCGCTGAGGTTGGCGGCCATGGCGTAGGCGAAGCCGGAAGAGGCGACGGTGAGCGGCATCTGCTGGCCGTCCACGTCGAAGGGGCGCACGGCGGTCAGCATGCCGAGCTCCACCATCTGCGGGTAGAGCTCGCGCATCACGGGATGGGTGTGGACGCGGCCGTCTTCGAAGTGCGCGGCCTCCTCGTCCATCGACTTGTAGGCCGGCAAGAGCGCCTCTCGCGAGAGCTTCGCGCAGGCGCCGACGAAGAGGTCGAAGGTCTCGCGGGAGTGCTCGGCGAAGTAGGGCAGTGCGCACAGGGATTGTGCGTCCAGCACTTCGTGCAGCATGAATGCCACGTGGCGGTCGCTGAGCAGGGGGTTGTCTTCGGCCATGGGGCGGTTGGTATCCCAGTGGCGCTGCCAGTCAAGTCCCGCTTCCCGGCATGCCGGTGCTCGGCTACCATCGCGCCGTGGCGCAAGCACCGGACACCTGGCAGGTCCTGCCGAGCGGGCCCATCGAGCGGCTCGAGGACAACCTCTGGCGCGTGGAGGGCGAGCTGGAACGCGGGCCGATCCGGCGCGTGATGACCGTCGCGCGGATGGACGACGGTCGGCTCGTCATCCACAACGGCATCGCGTTGCCGGAGCCTGGCATGGCGCAGCTGGAGACCTTCGGCACGCCGGCCTTCCTGGTGGTGCCCAACGGCTACCACCGGCTCGATGCTGCGCGCTACAAGGCGCGCTATCCGGACCTGACCGTGTTGTGTCCCGTCGGCTCCCGCAAGCGCGTGGCCAAGCTGGTCGCCGTCGACGGCGACTACGACGACTTCGCTCAGCAGCCCGAGGTGCGGCTCGAGCACCTGGAGGGGACCGGCGACGGGGAGGGCGCGATGATCGTCCGCTCGGCGAGCGGTGCGACCATCGTGCTCAACGACATCGTCTTCAACATGCCCCACCGCTCCGGGCTCGGAGGGCTCGCGCTGCGCTACCTCACCGCCTCCACCGGCGGGCCGAAGATCTCGCGCATCGCGCGAATGTTCTTCGTCAAGGATGCCGCCGCCCTCCGCGATCACCTCCAGCGCCTGGCCAAGACACCCGACCTCAAACGCCTCATCGTCTCCCACCACGAGACCCTAGAAACCGGCGCCGCCCAGGCCCTCGAAGAAGTCGCCGCCTCCCTCTGATCAGCAAGACGCGCGGGCGCTCGAGGTTCGTTCAGGAGCGCGCGCGCCCGGAGCGGAACACCGGAGGCGTAGCGGCGCTACGTCGAGCATTTCCGCGAGGAGGCTGAGCCGAGCAATCGCCTTGGCCGCGGTCGAGCGGACAAGAGCGCAGGCGATGCTGCTCCTTGGCGACCCTCGAGCGACCGCCGCCTACCAGGCGGCGCGCCAGGCGTGGACTATCGCCAACGGCGGAAAGACGAGGGTCAGCAGCGCGAAGAGCCCGACGGAGAACCTAGGCGGCGCGCCCCTGGGGGCCGGTGGCGGGCTCGCGACCAGCTTGCGCACCAGCGCCTCGCTCTGCTTGATCAGCTGCTCGCGCGGGTACTCGTTCATGCAGCTCGGACAGGTCGGGACGTGCACCAGGTCCGCCTTCAGGTGGGCCGATGCCCGGGCATTGCAGTAGGGGCAATAGTCGACGTTGATGCCGTTGTTGCTCAGCCGCGAGTCGGCCACGCGGCTCGCCGACTCGTGCACGACGAGCTGCGCCCACCCACGTCGGTTGATGCTACGTACGAGCTTGAGGATCGGGTCCCGGCCCAGGCCCGTGGCGCGGGCCAGCTCCTCGAGGTCCACCGTCAGCGTGGGCGAGATGGCCTTCCACACCCGCTGCCGGGCGCGCTGGCGGTCGCCCACCGCACTGGCGAGCACCAGCATGCCGATGGGCAGCAGGAAGAGACCCGCCAGGGAGGTGCGCATGCGACGCAGCTCGCCGTGGCCCGTCGCGGCTTCCTCCTCGGAGACGCGCCGCAGGGACTCCACGCCGCCGAAGCGCTCGCCTGCCAGCATCAGCACCGCGGCCGGGTCCGCCTCCTCCACCGTGAGCAGCTCGCGGGCGCCGCTCGTGGTGACGATCTCGTAGGTGATCTCCGCGCTCGCGGCGGGACCGGCCCCCAGCAGCGACCCCATCGTCGGCAACGCGATCCACAGGGCGCCGTAGGCGAGCAGCAGCGCCACGCCGCCGGTGATCAACGCTGCAGGGATGTTCGGCTCGCGCACGGTGGCTCGGCTCTCCGGGGCGCGATGATATCACCGTGCGTGGGGGAGGGGAGGGATGCCCCTCCCCCTGAAGGAGGCGAGCAGGTGCTAGATGACCAGCTCGAGGCCGTCCTGGCTGCGCTCGATGCGCGCGGTGGCGCCGTCGGCGAGCTCGCCCTTGAGCAGGGCTTCGGACAGGGGCTTCTTGACCCGTTCCTCGACCAGGCGCCCCATCGGGCGCGCGCCGAAGGCCGGGTCGTAGCCGTGCTCCGCCAGCCACTCGCGCGCCTCGTCGCTGAGCTCGATCGTGATCTGGCGCTCCTCGAGCTGCGCGCGCAGCAGGTCGAGCTCCTTGTCGACCACCTTGAGGATCACCTCGCGGTTCAGGCCGTGGAAGAGGATCCAGCCGTCCAGGCGGTTGCGGAACTCCGGCGAGAAGGTGCGCTCCACGGCGCCCTTGGCCTTGCTCTCGTCCACTTCGCGCGCGCTCAGCCCGCCCTTGGCGACGGCGCTGAAGCCCATGCTGCCCTTGCTCATCTCGAAGGCGCCGGCGTTGGTGGTCATGATCAGGATGACGTTCCTGAAGTCCGCCTTGCGACCGTTATTGTCGGTCAGGGTGGCGTGATCCATGACCTGCAGGAGGATGTTGAAGAGCTCCGGGTGCGCCTTCTCGATTTCGTCGAGGATCACGACCGAGTGCGGGTGCTTGCGCACGGCGTCGGTCAGCAGGCCGCCCTGGTCGAAGCCGACGTAGCCGGGCGGCGCGCCGATCAGGCGCGAGACGGTGTGCCGCTCGGAATACTCGCTCATGTCGTAGCGCAGCAGCTCGATGCCCATCACCTTTGCCAGCTGGCGCGCGAGCTCGGTCTTACCGACGCCGGTCGGGCCCGCGAACAGGAAGCTGCCGATCGGCTTCTCCGGGTTGCGCAGCCCGGAGCGCGACAGGCGGATGGCGCTGGCGAGCTTCTCGACCGCCTCGTCCTGCCCGAAGATTACGGCTTTGAGGTCGTCCTCGAGGTGCAGCAGGCGATCCCGGTCGGAGCTCGAGACGCTCTTCTCCGGGATGCGCGCCATCTTGCTGACCACGCGCTCCACGTCCTTGAGCGTGACCGCGTGGGTGCGCTCGTCGCTCGGCCGCAGCCGGTCGAAGGCGCCGGTCTCGTCGAGCACGTCGATCGCTTTGTCGGGCAGAAAGCGCTCGTTGATGTGCTTGGCGGCCAGGCTGGCGGCGGCCTCGACGGCGTCGTCGTCGTAGGCGACGTCGTGGTGGTCCTCGTAGCGGCTCTTGAGCCCCTTCAGGATGTCCACGGCCTCCTCGATGCTCGGCTCGGTCACCTCGATCTTCTGGAAGCGCCGCGCCAGCGCGCGGTCGCGCTCGATGTGCTTGTACTCCTGGTAGGTGGTGGAGCCGATGCAGCGCAGCTTGCCCGACGCCAGCGCCGGCTTGAGGATGTTGCTCGCGTCCATCGAGCCACCGCTTGTCGCGCCGGCGCCGACGATGGTGTGGATCTCGTCGATGAACATGATCGCGTTGGGCTGCTCCTGCAGCCGCTTGATCACTCCCTTGAGCCGCTCCTCGAATTGCCCGCGAAACTTGGTGCCCGCTAGCAGCGCGCCCATGTCGAGCGAGAAGATGCGGGCCTCGCCCAGCACCTGCGGCACCTCGCCCTCGTGAATGGCAAGCGCGAGTCCCTCGGCGATGGCGGTCTTGCCCACGCCGGACTCGCCCACGTAGATGGGGTTGTTCTTGCGGCGGCGGCAGAGCACCTGCATCGTGCGCTCGAGCTCGTGCTTGCGGCCGATCAGCGGGTCGATGTTGCCCTCGGCGGCCTCGGCGACCAGCTCGGTCGTGTAGAGCTCGAGCGGGTCGCCGCGCTGGTCGCCCTCCTCGTCGGTATCGGAGTCGCCGCCGAAGGAGGGCTGCGAGCCCTCGTCGTCGCCGCCGCCCACGCCCTCGGGGCGGATGCCGTGGGAGACGTAGCGCTTGAGGTCGAACTGGCTCAGCCCCTGGCGCTCGAGCAGGTAGACCGCGTAGCTCTCCTCTTCGTTGAACATCTGGACGAGCACCGCCGTGCCCTTGATCGTCTCCTGGTCGGAGGACAGCACGTGCAGGGCGGCGCGCTGCAGGACCCGGTGCACGCCGATCGTCTGCTGGACCTCCACGGGGCTGTCGTCGGGCACCTTCTCCATGCTGTGATCGAGAAAGTCGTGGAGGTCGCTGCGCAGGTGCTTGCCGTCGGCGCCGCATGCTTCGAGCGCCTCGCGCACGCTGGGGTCGTCGAGCAGCCCGAGCAGCACATGCTCCAGGGTGACGTACTCGTGCCGCTGCTGCTCCGCCTCGGTGAAGGCGCGCCGCAGGGCTTCCTGGAGGTCGCGGGAGATGCTGGGTCCGGAGCTCGACATATGCTGGTTCGGGATACGTGCGGGTTGCGGGAATCGTTTCGCGATCGGGCCTCAGCCCGATTCGCCGGCGTCCTCGCCGGAGTCCTCCGGTTCGATGCTCAGCATCAGCGGGTATTCACGTTGTTGTGCCAGGGCCTCCACGGTGCGGACCTTCATTTCCGCCACTTCGTACGTGTACACACCGGCCACACCGACCCCGTTGTTGTGGACATGCAGCATGATCCGGACGGCGTCAGGCTCGGGGCGGTGGAAGACGGTCCTCAGCACGTCGACCACGAATTCCCGGGTCGTGTAGTCATCGTTGTGGAGCAAGACCTTGTAACGCGGAGGCTTTTTGAGCCGCCGCTTGGTCTTGGTCTTGGTCCGGGTGACGATTCCCGTCTCGGACTCGTGCTCTTCGGACATGCTCACCCTATTCTAATCATCCTGCGCGCTTGCGCATCCCCGCCCGGCCTCCTGCCAGGCCTCGGCGATGGCGTCCCGCAGGTCGTAAAGCGCGATTCCGCGATAGCAAGGCTCGATCACGACGGAATCCCCGCCGCGAGTGTGCAAACGGACGACCAGGGCGTCCTCGTCCAGCTCGATGCCCGCGATCGCATCCCAGGCCAGCTCCTGGCCCTGCTCGGGGTCGCCCAGCACGAGCCGATCGGGCCACAGCTCCAGGAAGTGGCTCTCGGGGTGGAGAGCGCGGCGACGCAGGCCCGCGGCGCGCACGAGCCACAGGCCCGCAAAGACAAAGCCGATCACCGCCACCATGCGCGGCACGCTGAAGGGCAGCAGCAGCGTCCACAAGCCCGCGAGCAGCAGGATGGCGGCCGCGACGCCGCGGATCACCGACGTCTGGCGGTCGGCCTGCACATCGAGCTCGAAGCGTACGAGCGGCGCGTCATCCGGGCCTGCGGCGTTGTCCTGCGCAGACATCGCACCGCTTGTAGCACGCGTGACAGTGGCCGATCCGCTCCCGTTTTCGTACGTCGGCAATCGTGCTAGTGCCCTCGGCGGGGCACCAGGGCTGCCCGACCACTTCACGGAGGCGTGAGATGAAACTGGGCATCGTCGTCGGTTACGCGGGCAAGCATCTGCAGCTGCCCATGGACCTGATCAAGGAAGCCGAGGGGCTCGGCTACAGCTCCTGCTGGACTGCGGAGGCCTACGGCTCGGACGCGGTCACCACCGCGGCGTGGATCCTCGCCAACACGAGCAAGATCAACGTGGGCACGGCGATCATGCAGATGTCTGCGCGCGCACCGACCATGGCGGCGATGACGGCGCTGTCGCTGCAGCACCTCTCCAGTGGGCGTTTCATCGTCGGCATCGGTCCGTCCGGGCCGCAGGTGGTGGAGGGCTGGTATGGCGACACCTACCGCAAGCCCCTCACGCGCATGCGCGAGTACATCGAGATCATGCGCAAGGTGTGGGAGCGGGAAGGCCCGCTCGAGTACGACGGCTTCCACTACCAGATGCCGTACAGGGGCGAGGACGCCAGCGGGCTGGGCAAGCCGCTCAAGAGCATCCTTCACAGCGAGGGGCCGATCCAGCTCTACACCGCCACGCTCAAGCCCAAGGCGCTCGAGCTGAGCTCCGAGCTATGCAACGGCTTCTTCCCGGTCTGGATGAACCCGGAGCGCTTCGATCTGTTCCAGGAGCCGATCGAGAAGGGCCTGGCGAAGGTCCCGGGCAAGACGCTGGCCGACTACGACGTCGCGCCGTTCGTGACCGCGGTGATGGGTGACGACGTGGAGCAGTGCCGCATGCCGGTCAAGGCGATGATGGCGCTCTACATCGGCGGCATGGGCGCCCGTGGCAAGAACTTCTACAACACCTATGCGACCCAGCTGGGCTACGGCGACGCCGCCAGGGAGATCCAGGACCTCTACCTTGACGGCAAGAAGATGGAGGCGGCCGCGAAGGTGCCGGACCAGCTGGTCGATGACGTGGCCCTCGTGGGGCCCGCCGACCGCATCAAGGACAACCTCCAGCGCTGGACCGAGGCGGGCAAGAAGCACCAGGTGGGCTCGATGCTCATCGCGGGCGGGCAGCCGGAGGTTCTGCGCTTGATCGCCGAGACCGTGCTGTAGTTACTCGCAGCCCTCGAGGGAGGCGATCCAGTCGCGGATCAGCATGGTTCCCTTGCGGTCCACGTGGTCGCGGCCGAGCGGTGGCATCGGCATGGCGCCGGTCTCCTGCTCGGCGTTCATGTGGAACAGGATGGCGCTGCGCTCCGGCTGGCCCGGGGCTAGCAGCATCGTGCCCGGTGCCCACTCCTCGAGCTTGATCTTGGGCTCCACGTTGCACACACCCATCTGTGCCAGGTCCGCGCTCCAGCGCAGGTCGCCACTACAGACGTTCTCCGGTGCCGTGTGGCAGCTCCCGCAGTTGCTGTGCAGGTACGCGCGGGCGCGGTCCTCGAGCGGAGCCTCCTCATCCCATGGGTCGACCATCGTGGGCATGCTGTCGGTGGGGAAGTCGAGCGGCTCGATCACACCGAGTGCCTCGAGCATCTCCATCTGGTTGCCGTACTGGTCTGCGGCCTCCACGTCGCAGCCGTGCTCGAGTGGGCCGTTGAGCTGGGCGAGCTCGAGCCCCAGGGCGAAGCCGGACTCCGCGTTGTGGCACTGGGTGCACGAGACGCTGCTCGGGATCGTCCAATCCGTTCCGTCGGCGTGGGCGCCCTCGACCTTGTCGCCGCTCAGCACGAGCATGGCCTCGGTGCCTCGTCGTTCCAGCGGTAGGGGTAGCCAACCCAGCCGTCCTCGTGCTGCACCAGCAGGCGCGTCTCGGTCGGGGCCGTCCCCGGAGCCTCATCGCGGGCATCGGAGGGCGAGCCGGCGGGCCCACCCGTGGGCCCCTCGGCGGGCGCAGCGTCGAGCGCACCATCCGGTGCGCGGGCGGGTGAGCCGGCAAGGGCACCGTCGGCATCAGGCTGCCCACCGCAGCCCAAGAGGATCCCGCAGGCCACCAGGGCCAGGATTTCGCAGCGTTTCTTCATTTCCATCGCTCCTGCCCGGAGGAGCGATGGGGGCGCGGTGTGAGCCACCAAAGCGGGCCGCTGTGAGCGGGGCCACACCGAAAGTGGCTGGTCTGGGTGGGGCCGCGCCGGAATCGCGCCCGAGGGCCCCTAGCCGAGTGCCTCGGCCGCCTCGACCGCGTGGTAAGTCAGGATCAGGTCGGCGCCGGCGCGCTTGATCGAGGTGAGCACCTCGAGCATGACCCGGGTGCCGTCGACCCAATCGGCCGCGGCGGCGGCCTTGACCATCGAATACTCCCCACTGACGTTGTACGCCGCGACCGGCACGTCCGTGAGCTCGCGCACGCGCGTGATGATGTCCAGGTAGCTCAGCGCGGGCTTGACCATCACCAGGTCGGCGCCCTCGTCCAAGTCCAGCTCGACCTCCGCCAGCGCCTCGCGCGCGTTGGCCGGGTCCATCTGGTAGCCGCGCCGGTCGCCCTGCTGGGGCGCGCTGTCGGCGGCGTCCCGGAACGGGCCGTAGAAGGCGCTGGCGTACTTGGCCGCGTAGCTCATGATCGGCAGGTCCGTGAAGCCCTCGTCGTCGAGCGTGCCCCGGATGTAGCCCACGCGGCCGTCCATCATATCGCTCGGCGCCACCATGTCGGCGCCGGCGCGCGCGTGGCACAGGGCCTCCCGGGCGAGCAGCTCCAGGGTGGCGTCGTTGCTCACCTCCACGCGCCCGTCGCGCGCCGTGACGAGCTCGCCACAGTGGCCGTGGTCGGTGTACTCGCACATGCACACGTCGGTGATGACCACCATCTCGGGCACGGCATCCTTGATGGCGGCGATGCTGCGCGCGACCGGGCCTTCCGGATCCCAGCCCGAGCTGCCCTGGGCGTCCTTGTGCTCGGGCAGCCCGAAGAGGATCACGCTGGGCACGCCAGCGTCGTGGGCGCGCCTGGCCTCCGCCACGATCTGATCGACCGAGAGCTGAAAGACGCCGGGCATCGACGGCACCGGGGTGCGCTGGTCCTTCCCCGGCATCGCGAAGAGCGGCAGGATGAAGTCGCGGGGCGACAGCTGTGTCTCACGCACCATCGCGCGCAGGGTCTCGGTTCGGCGCAGGCGGCGGGGTCTTCGGGTCGGGAATGCCATGGCTCGTGCTCTAGTGCTCTGACAACAAGGTTGTGATCGGTTGGCGCGTTCGAGGTTGCGCCTGATGCAAGGCGGACGACGAAGGAAGGGTAGCCCCCCTTTCGAGGAGGGCAACGCCGCAGCGGGTGTGAGATCGGTCGTGCAAGGCGGTCAGAACCTTGTTGTCAGAGCACTAGTGCTCGGGGTCGAAGTGTTGGGCGAGGGCGGCGACCAGCCCGCCGGCGGTGTAGTCGCGGGCCGTGACCGCCACCTGCAGCCCGTGTCGTCCGGCGGTCTCGCTCGTGATCGGTCCGATCGAAGCCACCGTCAAGCGCGACAGGAGCGCGGCGGCTTCGCTGCCGAGCGCGCCTACGGTGTGCTCGACCGTGGAGCTCGAGGTGAAGGTGATGACGTCTGCTTCGCCGACCTCGATCGCGGTGCGCAGGCGGGCTGCGTCCGCGGCCTCCAGGGGCAGGGTGCGGTAGGCCGGGACCACATCCACGCGGGCGCCCGCCCTGCGCAGTGCGTCCGGCAGCGCGTCGCGCGCGACCGCGGCCCGCGGCAGCAGCACGGACAGGCCGTGCATGTGCCCGTCGTGATGCGCGAGGATCGCCTCTGCCACGGCCTCCCCGCGATACTCCGCGGGCACCTCGTCGGCCCGTACACCATGCTCGCGCAGGCGCTCCGCGGTCGCCGGGCCGATCGCCGCCACCCGCACGCCCCCGAGCCGGCGCGCGTCGGCCCGCTCGGCCGCGAGCTCCGCGAAGAATGCGTCGACACCGTTGGCGCTGGTGAAGACCACCCAGTCGTAGTCGCCGGCGGCCACGACCGAGTGGGTCAGCGCAGCCGGGTCGTCCGGCGGCGCGATGCGGATGGCCGGAATGATCAGCGGCTGGGCGCCGGCATCGCGCAGCGCGCGCGCCATCGGGGCGGCCTGGGCGGCCGGGCGCGTCAGCAGCACGCGCTTGCCGAAGAGCGGCTGCAGGTCGTACCAGCGCAGGTGCTCGCGCAGACGCACCACCTCGCCGACGACCGTGAGCGCGGGCATGCCGATGCCCGCCTCGCGCGCCAGCCCGGCGATGGTCCCGACCGTGCCCGTGATCGTGCGCTGGGTGGGCAGGGAGGCCGCCTGGATCACCGCCGCGGGGCAATCCGGGTCGCGCCCGTGATCGACCAGCCGCTGCATCAGCGACTCGAGCTTGCGCACCCCCATGAAGATCACCAGCGTCTGGGTGGCCGTGGCGAGCTTGCTCCAATCGTGGGCGCTGGCGTCCTTCTCGGGTGACTCCGTTGCGGTCACGTAGGCGATGCTGCTGGCCAGGTTGCGGTGGCTCAGAGAGATGCCCGCGTAGGCGGTGGCAGCGAGAGGGGAGGGCACGCCCGGCACCACCTCGAAGGGGATGTCGGCCGCCTCCAGCGCCTCGGCCTCCTCGGAGCCGCGGCCGAAGAGGTAGGGATCGCCCCCCTTGAGGCGGGCCACGGTCTTGCCCTGGCGGGCGGCCGCAATCATGCGCTCGTTGATACGCTCCTGGCGCTCGGAGGGCTTGCCCGCGCGCTTGCCAACGAAGACCCGCTCGGCGTCCTCGCGCGCGAGGGCCACCAGATCCGGGTGGATCAGGGCGTCGTAGAGGACCAGATCCGCCTCGCCCAGGCGTCGTCGAGCGCGCAGCGTGAGTAGCTCGGGATCGCCAGGCCCTCCACCCAGCAGGTACACCTTTCCGACCTTGTCGGACATCCGCACATCCTATCGTGAACCGGCCCGGTCGCACACGCGCACGGCAATTCGCGAGCCGGGGCGATCCCCGCCGGGCGGCGCGTTGTCGGGCCCCGGCCTCGGGGCTAAGATCGGTCTGCCGTGCGTTTCCGTGGGCTGCTGTTGGCGTCTCTGCTCGCGCTCGTCGCCTGGCCGGGCGCCAGCCTGGCACAGGGGGAGGCCAGCGCCGTGCTGGAGCTCGGGTTCACGCCCACGCCGCGCGCCCAGATCGCGATCTGGATCGAGGATACCCAGGGGCGCTTCCTGGCCACCGCCGGGCTGACCGAGGCCGTCGCCTTCCGCGGAGTCGGCAATCGCCCGGGTGCCTCCCAGATGAACAGCGGCTACCGCTGGCCCTACGGGCGACGCGAGGGCATCCTGCCCATCTGGGGTCGCCGCCGCGCCACGGCCCATGGGGCACGCCAGTTCCGGCGCGTGATTTTTCAGGACCGCACCTCGGAGGGGCTGGCGTCGCGCACCAGCAACGATCACTCGATCGACAACTACTTCTGTCTCTCCTTCAATCGGGAGACGACGCGGCGCGACGCGCTGGATGCGATCAGCTGCGCCAGCATCTTCACCAGCGACAAGGGGCGCTTCGTCACCGGCGACGACGTGGACGGCGGCTACGCGGAGCCCTGGACCGGGATCGACGACGGCGTCGGGCAGATGATGCCGATGCCGCTGCACTCCTTCTACCCGCCGCGCATGGACATGGTGCCGTGCGTGGTCGGCAACTGCTACGACCACGAGGACCTGCTCGACTTCGCCGCCCACGCCCGCGAGGTGATGCCCGAGATCGATGCCATCACGATGGCCACGCCGCCGGGCGGCGTGCTCCAAAGCGTGCTGTTCAGCGTGCCCGAGGGCTGGCCTGGCGGCGACTACCGCATGCTGGTCGAGGTCCACACCGAGGGCGACTACAACGACGTCTGGAACGACGTCAGCTATCCGACTCCTGCGCTGCCCACCGGTACGTGGGACACCTGGGCCCTGACCTATGGCTACGCCTACCGCGGTCAGCCGTCGGTCGTCTTCGAGGTGCCCTTCAGCTTGGGCGCGCAGGGCGAGGTCACGACCCATACGGACGCGCCGATCGGGGCCTCCAGCTGGCGCCACTGGGACCTCGGCTACGGGCAGCTGGCGGGTCTCGAGGGCATTACCGACGACCCCTTTGGCGCCCCCGGGAGCGGAGCCGACCGCTTTGTGCTCGATGGGGACGGCCATCGCCTCTCGCTGACCGTGCGCACCCTCGGCGACTACGCCCAGCCGGCCGAGGGCGAGGATCCGTGGGGGCACGTCCCGCTGCCCGATCCCGACGCGTTGATCGACCCGCTCAACCAGCCGGTCGAGGAGGAGGACCTGCCGGAGCCCGTGCAGGAGCCGGTCGCACCGGGGGGCGACGACGACGACACCGACACGGCGCAGCCGGACGACACGCCGGCCGTGCTGGACGAGCCCAGCGTGCCCCGGGTGGATCCCGAGGGCGATGCGGTCATCCTGGTGGGCTCGGGCGATGGCGACACCGTCGGCGCCGTCCGAGGCCTCGACGTGACGCACCACGAGGATCGGCTGCGCGCGCACGAGTGGGTGGCGATTCGCTTCCTGGCGGTCGAGTCGGACCGGCCACTACACAGCTACGAGGTGCGGGTCGCCACCCGGCCGATCACCGACGAGGCTTCCTTCATCCGCGAGGGCCGCCCCGCCAAGACCGCGACGGACGACGCGGAGGGTGCGGTCTCGTTGATGCTGCCGGTGGACGTGCCCGCGGGGCAGTCGATCGAGAGCGCCATCGGGGACCTGGCGCCCGAAACCCGCTACTGGATCGGGGTGCGTGGCAAGGACCTCTTCGACCGCAAGGGGCCGATCAGCGTGGTGGAGATCACCACCCACGAGCGCATCTTCGCCACCGTCACGGCCTGCTTCGTGGCAACCGCGGCCTACGGCACGCCGATGGCGAGCGAGGTGGGTAGCCTGCGCCGCCTCCGGGACCGCCACATGCTGACGCACGCACCCGGCCGGCTCTTCGTCGAGCAGTACTACGCCCACGGTCCAGCCCTCGCGGCGGTGATTCGCGAGCGCGAGTGGCTGCGCGAGGCGGCCCGGCTGGCCCTCTCGCCCCTGGTGCGCGTGGCGGGGCTGCTCGAGGGAGCGGAGTAGAGCCGCGGCCGCGGCTGTGCTAGCACGGCACCATGGGAATGCGGAGCTTCCTCCTGCTGCTGTGCGCCCTGGGCTTCGCCTGCACGAGCGGCTCCGGCGACGGCGCCTCGCCCGCCACGCCCAGCACGAATCCTCGCTCCGCGCACCACGAGCCCGGAACCACGGGGGGTGGAGCCGCCGCGGCACCGGAGCAGTCGGCGACCCCGCTGGCCGAGTCGGGGACGGTGATGCTGATGCCGCTGCCCCTGGGCCGCGAGCCGATCCCGGTGCGAGTGGAGGTGGCGCGCAGTCCCGAGGAGCGCCGCCAGGGGCTGATGTTTCGCAAGCACCTGGACGAGGACGCGGGGATGTTCTTCATCTTCGAGCGACCGTCTGCGCTCTCCTTCTGGATGCGCAACACCTACATACCCCTCGACATCATGTTCATCGACAGCGAGCTGCGCGTGGTTGGCATCGTCGAGAACGCGGAGCCTGAGACGGACACGTCGCGGCGTGTGCCGGGGCTCAGCCAGTACGTGCTGGAGGTCAACGGCGGCTTCAGCCAGAAGCATGGCATCGAGGCCGGTACCCAGTTGAAGCTCGAGGGCATCGAGCTACCCTGAGCCCATGACATTGCTTCCACGCGCCGCCCGCCGGCACGCCGGGCTGCTGCTGCTCGGTGTCGTGCTGGGCACCATGGCCTGCACCCGCAAGGACGAGGGCAAGGCCGAGCCGGAGCGCGCCGCCGAGTCGGCCGCCAAGGCAACTGGCACCAAGGCCGCCGTGAGGACGCCGCCGAAGCCGGACGATCCGGTGGAGAAGGTCGACGGCTACCAGGTCATCCGGGCCAAGACGAAGGCCGGTGACAATGCCGAGCTGCACGTCAAGGCGCCCAAGGGGTGGAAGGTCATGCGCGCGCCCGATCCCGATCCCCACGGGGGCAAGTTCACGCTGGCGGAAGCGCTCGTGGGGCTGCCGGAGAAGGGGCAGCTGGCCGCCATGATCAAGACCTCGATGGGGAGCTTCTACTGCGACCTCCACGAGAGGCGCGCGCCCGTGACGGTGGCGAACTTCGTCGGGCTCGCCCGCGGCAAGCGGCAGTTCTGGGACGGGCTCGGCGGCGAGTGGAAAGCGCGCAACTACTACGACGGCACGAGCTTCCATCGCGTCATCCCCGGCTTCATGATCCAGGGGGGCGATCACACCGGAACCGGGCAGGGCATGATCGGCTATCGCATTCCGGATGAGCTGCATCCGAGCCTGCGCCACGATCGCGGGGGCCAGCTGTGCATGGCCAACCGTGGGCCCAACACGGGCGAGGCCCAGTTCTTCATCACCGAGGGGCCGGCGCCGCACCTCGATGGCAGCTACACGATCTTCGGGCAGTGCGATCCGCTACCGCTCGTGCAGCGCATCGCGCGCGTGCCCCAGACCGGCAAGAACCGGCCGCGCACGCCGGTCGTGATCGAGCAGGTGGAGATCCGCCGGCTGGAGGGCGGGGCCAAGAAGTGGATGCCAGCCTCCGCCAAGCTGCCCGCGTTGCCGGGGTTGCCCGCGCCGGGGCGGGCCGTGCAGGTCGACGAGCAGGGCCGCCCCGTTCGTTGAGCAGGTGCTGCGTCGTAGTCGGATCGCGGGCGGGGAGCGCGCGAGCGCGGCTCACTCCTGCGCGCCGTCCTCTTCGCCCTCGTCCTCTTCGTCGGTGGGGCCCGTTTCGACCGAGAGCTCGGGGTCGAGCGTCCCGTCCTCGCGCTGATTGAAGCGCAGATTGACCTGGGCTTCCACGTCCAGGCCGACGAGCACCTTGCGGACCTCGGAGGCGATGTCGGCCTCGCGCAGGAAGCGGCCCACCTCCTGGGCCACCGCCTTGACGATGCCGCTGCGGGCATCGCCGATCTGCGAGACCACGGACTGGGCGATCTCCTTGGGTACGAAGGACTCGCTCACCTTGCCCAGCGGTCCCCGCCCCACTTCCAGGCCGCGCCGGATGAGCTCGGGCAGAATGCCTTCCAGGCTCGGGCGGTCGTCGTACTCGCGCGCGAAACGCTCGTCCTCCGGATCGAGCGGGTCGTCCGCGTACTCCGGCGCCTCCTCGGGCGGCGGCTGTGAGCGCGGACCGGAGCGCTGGGAGCGGGGCGCGCCAGGTCGCTGGGAGCTGCGGCTGCTCATGCTCCTGCAAGTCTGGAGAAGTCGGCGCGGGCTGTCAAAGCGGCACGATGGCGTTGCAAGCACGTCCAGGGATGCGGAGGATGCCGCCATGGGCCGGATTCTCATGGTGTCGAAGCCGATCGCGCCGCCCTGGAACGACAGCAGCAAGAACCTCGTGCGCGACCTCGCGGGTCACCTGGAGCGGCACGAGGCCGTGACTCTGTGCCGCCGCGGCGACCCCGCGCTTGCCAGTCGCCACTGCGAGCGCATCTACCCAGCAGGCTCCGGTGCGTTCGCGCCCGCGCTGCGCGACAACGCGATCGTGCTTGCGCGCTTGCTGGCCGGTCGCAGGCACGACCTGTGGCACTTCTTCTTTGCGCCCAATCCGCGCAGCTCGAAGGCCTGCGAGCTGGCAGCGCGCGTGCGCGGCGCCCCCACGGTGCAAACCGTTTGCAGCGCACCTGCCGAGGGCAGCGATCCCAACGAGCTGTTGTTCGCGGACCGCACCGTGGTGCTTTCCGAGCACACCGAGCAGCGTCTGCTTGCGGCAGGTGTTCCACCCGAGTCGCTGCGCCGCATTCCGCCCTGCTCCCAGCCCCTGTCACCTCTGTCACCCGAGACGCGGAGCGAGATGCGCGGAGCGTTGGGAATCGGCGACTCGACTCCGATGTTGGTCTACCCGGGCGACCTGGAGTTCAGCCGCGGAGCTGCGCGCTGCCTCGAGACGCTCGCGGCGCTGGGGGATCGCAGCGACGTCACGCTGGTGATGGCATGCCGCGCCAAGACCGCGGCCGCGCGGGCGGCGGAGGCCCAGCTTCGCGAGCTCGCGGGCCGGCTCGGGCTCGGTCCACGCGTGCGTTGGGTGGGCGAAACGGACCGCATCCACGACCTGATCGGCTGCGCCGATGTGGTGCTGCTGCCGTCGGAGACGCTCTTCGCCAAGATGGACCTGCCGATGGTGTTGATCGAGGCCATGTTCCTAGCGCGGCCGGCGCTGGTGCTGGAAGGCACACCGGCTGCCGAGCTGGCAGAGCAGGGCGGCGCCCGGGCCGTGGAGCACCGCGCGGACGCCCTGACCGCGGCCGTGGTGGAGCTCCTCGACGGCCCCGATGCGCGCACGCGGCTCGGTCTGCGAGCCCGGGAGGTGGCCATCGAGCGCTACCATCCGGACGCGATGGCGGGGGCCTACGAGGCCCTGTATGACGAGTTGCTGGTTTGACCCGCCTGGGGCAGAGTCGCGCCATGTCATTGGATGACGAGGCCGAGAGTCGCGCCTACTACGACGACTTCAGCGACGGCTACGAGCGCGAGCGCGGGCGCGGCTATCACCAGCTCATCGACGACCTGGAGATGGACATCGTGGAGCCCCTGTGCCGCGGGCGTCGCGTGCTCGAGGTGGGCTGCGGAACGGGTCTGATCCTGGAGCGCTTGGCTGCCGCCGCCGACGATGCCTGGGGTGTGGACCTCTCGCCAGGCATGTTGCGCGCCGCCCGCGCGCGCGGTCTGCAGACCGTGCTCGGAAGCGCGACTGCGCTGCCCTTTGCAGACGAGAGCTTCGACCTCGTCTGCAGCTTCAAGGTGCTCGCGCACGTGCCGGCGATTCGTGACGCACTGGAGGACATCGCGAGGGTCACACGCCCCGGTGGTCAGATGGTGCTCGAGTTCTACAACCCGTGGAGCCTGCGCTACGCCGCCAAGCGTGTGGCGGGACCGCAACCGATCAGCGACGGTCGTACGGAGGCCGACGTCTACACGCGTTGGGATTCCCCGCGTGAAATCGCGGAGCTGCTGCCACACGGGGTGACGCTGGAAGACTTTCGGGGTGTGCGCGTAGTCACGCCGGCGGCGTTCGTGCACAAGCTTCCGCTGGTGTCTCGCGCATTCGAAGTGGCCGAGCGGGCGGCCGTGGATTCACCGCTCAAGTACTTCGGTGGCTTCCTGATCGCGCTGCTACGAAGGCAGGGCGGGGTTTGACTTGCGGTCGAGATCTGGGCGGGATATGACTCCCCGAGGCATGAGCGACGAAACCCGCACCGAGTCCTCGCACAGCCGGCAGCGCCTGCGCCGGCGCCTGGAACGTGCACTCGTCGACGGCCAGCGCGGTCGCGACGTGCTCGAGGGTTTGCGTTCGCTTGCGGCGTCGCCGGCCGAGGATGATCCGGACACGCTCTTCGCGCATCGACAGCTCGCCGAGCTGCAGTTGGAGGAGTCGCCGTGGCGTGCGGCGTTGCACTTGCGCCAATTGATCAAAGCAGGCGCGGCGGACGACGGCGTGCATGCGCTCATGGGTCTCTGTCAGGCGTTGCTCGGCAACTTCAGCTCTGCGGTCGCGTGCTACCGGCGCGCGATTCGCAAGGCTCCCCAGAACCCCTGGTATCACCACAATCTCGGTCATCTGTTGGACGTGGGTGTGGGCGAGCCCCGACAGGCCCAGGAGCATCTGCGCACCGCGCACCAGCTCGAGCCGGAAGAGGACGAGATCACGGCGTCGCTGGCGCACTGCATCGCACGCCTGGGCGCGCTCGAGGAAGCCACCGACCTGGCACGGGAGGCGCTGGCAGCTGCTCCCCAGAGCGAGGAGCATCGCGCGCTATTGGTCTGGATCGAAGAGGGTGCGCCGGAGCGCGCCCGTGGCGACAAGCGCGGAGCCCCGGAGCGCAGCCGCGGCGACAAGCTCGGTGCGCCGGAGCGGACCCGTGGCAGCAAGCGCGGTGCGCCGGAGCGCCGCAGTGGCAACGAGCGCGGCGCGCGGGCGCACGTCCGCAGCGAGCGTGGTCGCGCCGACGGGGAGCCGAGCGACGACGAGCTCCGTGCCCTCGAGCGCGAGCTGCGGAGGCAGGAGGGGCCGGGTGAGGTCGCCACGCTGCTGCTCGGTCGCATGCGCGAGGCGGGCTTCTCGCGGGAGCACGTGCGCCGGGCGCTGGCGCTGTGGAGCGATTTCTGCGCACTGCGCGAGGAGCGGCGCGTCGTCAAGCCGGAGACCTACGCGGCGGCCATCGAATACGCCATCGCCAAGCTGGACCGGGCCCCGGGCGTCACGCAGGCCGCCGTTGCGGAGCGTTACGGCATCGCGCCGGGCTCGCTGTCCAATCGCTACGGCGAGATTCGGGCAGCGCTCGATCTAATCCCGGACGATCCTCGCTATCGTTCTGCGTTGGACGTGTGAGCGGGGCTGAGTCCTCGCGAGCTTCCGCGCGCGCATTCCGATAATTTGCAGTTCCCGTCTGGCGTCCGGTACCGGGAGAGGGTGGAGTCTGTACCTGGAGCGGTGTCCCTGGCCCGCGCTCTTCTGGCACTCTCGCGGGCGCGCGCAACCGGTGTCCTCACCGTCGCCGGTGATGCAGGGAGCTGTGGGTTCGCCGTCGCGGACGGTGTTCCGCGCGCGGCCAGCGGGTCGCTTGGTGGCCCCGCGGCGTTGGGCGACCGGCTACTGCGCGAGGGCAGCCTCGACATCACGCATCACGCGCATACCCTCCACGGCGGCGCCCCCCCAGACGGGCCCGTCGGTGGATGGCTGGTGGAGCATGGGCTGAGCAGCCGCGGCGCAGTCGTGCGGGCCCTGCGTTTGCAGATGCGCTAGCTCCTCGTGCGTGTGTGCCGGGCGGGCGGGCTCGACTATCGGTTCACACCCGGTGATGCGAGCGTCGGTGTCGCATGGCTGCGCGAGCCCGAGGCCGCCGAGGACCTGGTGCTCGACTCCATGCGCGAGCTGCTCCTGAGTTGGCCGCTGGCCCGTCTCGCGCGCGCCGCCGGCGGCCACCCCGTGCGCCTCGGCGCGATCGGCCGCCTGCTGCTCGAGCGCGCGCGACTGTGGCCCGAGGAGCTGGTGGTGCGCACGCTGCTGCGCCGCGACGAGGCAAGCGATGTCCGCGAGCTCGTTGCGGCTGCACGGGGATCGCAGCGCGCGCTGCGCTTCGTCGCGCTGCTCGCGCTGCTTGGCGCGCTCGACCGGGACCCCGGCCGGCGCAGCTACGGGCTGTTGGTTCGCAAGCGCCGTCAGCTGCGCTCGCAGGCAGCCCCCCACGACCTCCTGGAGGCCGGGGCGGACGCAAGCGCCGCGGATGCGCGCCGCGCCCTCCACCGGCTCGCCGGCCAGCTGCACCCCGATCGCTTCGGCGCCCACGCTCCGGCCGGTGTGATCGATGCCTCGCGCGAGGTGATGGACGCGCTCGCGGTTGCAGAGCGTCGCGTGCGACAGCGCCGCGCCTAGAGCTACGTCCCCGCCGGCTCCCACCAGCGGTCCTCTGCCTCCGGCTCGCTCGAGGGGCTCTTCTCCGGGGTCGGTGTCGGGCTCTGCTCGGGGCTGGGCACCGGGCTCAGACTCGGAGCGGGACTCGGGCTCG
>JAPPOT010000359.1:6739-8974 GCA_028817855.1 Myxococcales bacterium | reverse complement strand
TCCTGCGCTTCCACTACGAAGTAGTCGCCACCAGCACCGGCCCCGACCCCGCCCGCTTCTGCGCACCCAGCGGCGAACGCCTCGACATCGTCTCCGTCGGCCTGGAGACCGGCACGGACGGGGCGTGGTTGATGGTGCTGGTGAAGTAGGCTGGTGCCGCCTACGACTGGTACGGCGGCCGACGCTGCAGGCTGCGCTACTCCGCCGCGGGCAGCTCCGCCAGCTCGCCGGCTGCCAGCTCGTCGCCAGCGTCGGCGGCGTCGTGGGCGACGGCGTGGCGGCCGACGCGGAGGCAGGCGCGCTCCAGGATCAGCTCGCAGAGGTCGCCGAAGTCGTGGCCTGCTGCCTCGGCGATTTTCGGCAGCAGAGAGGTCGGGGTCATGCCGGGGAGCGTGTTCACCTCGAGCACGTACTCGTTCTCGCCCTCGGTCACGAGCAGGTCCACGCGGCAGGCGCCTTCCACGCCGAGGGCCAGGGCCGCGCGCTCGGCGATGCGTTGTACGTTGTCGCGGCGGGTCTGCGGGAGGCGGGCCGGCAGGTGGTACTCGCTCTTGCCCTTGCTGTACTTCGCCCGGTAGTCGTAGAAGCCCGCCTTCGGGACGATTTCGATCGCCCCCAGGGCGCGGCCGTCCAGGATGCCGACCGCGATCTCTCGCCCCTCGATGTGGCGCTCCACCACCAGCGTGCGGTCGAAGCGGAATCCTTCCTCGCAGCGCTGCCTGAGCTCCTCGAGGTCGTCGGCGCGCCCGGCGCCGATGCTGGAACCCTGGCGCCGCGGCTTGACGAATGCCGGGAAGCCGAAGGGCCCGTGGACCTCCTCCAGGTCATCCAGCTCGTTCGCGTGCAGCGCGTAGTAGGGCGGCGTCGAGACATTGTGCAGCCGGAAGAGTTCCTTGCTCTTGAGCTTGTCCATCGCCAGCGCGCTCTCGGACACCCCCGACCCGGTGTACGGAATGTCGAGCAGCTCCAGCATACCCTGGACGCAGCCGTCCTCGCCGTAGGAGCCGTGCAGCGCGAGGAAGGCGACGTCGATCGGCTCTTGCCTGAGGACCTGATCCAGGTCGCGGTCAACGAAGATGCGAGTCGCGTCGTAGCCACGCCCGGTCAGGGCGGCGTGGATCGCCTCGCCTGTCGCGATCGATACCTCGTGCTCGGTGCTGAGGCCGCCCATCAGGATCCCAACGCGCTTTGCCTTCATCGTCGCTCCTCGTCCAAGCACCGGCCCGCCAACGCGGGCCTGATCATGCGTCCTGATTTCGAGTACCGGAGCCCGGGATCCCCGTCAAAAAAAGGGGCGCCGCGGGGCGCAAAGATGCACGTTCATGCGCAGCTTTCAATCCCCCCGTGCTGCGGTCTGGTCTTCCCCAGATTGCACCCCTGGATGGGCGGTGATACCGTGCTTTCAACTCCCACTGTGGGCGCCGCGGGCGGTCTTGTCTTGCGGCGAAGACGTTCGGGCAGGCGAGCCCTGCACTTTCCTCGATGAGTTCCGGCCTTGTTTGAACACAGGTCCAGTTTCGCGCCCCGCAAGCAACACGCGGGAGCGGACCACGGCGCGACCCCTGCGCCGGCGCATCGCGTAGGCACCCGTAACAGCGGCAAGCCGACCCGTGATTGGGGTCACGGCTCGGTCCCGACCGCTCCGACCTGGCGCTGCCCGAGTGGCCGCCGCCAGCCGACGGCCTGCCCGAACGAACGAGCTCTCCATCCCCAATCGACGAGAATGATCGATGACGTTTACAGAAGCCGCGCTGGAGGTTCTCCGTAGCGCGGGTGAACCGCTCCACTACAAGAAGATTACCGAACTCGCGATCGAGCGAAATCTCCTTTCCCACGTAGGCAAGACCCCAGAAGTCACCATGAGCTCGCGGCTCGCGACCATGGTGAAGAAGGACCGCGGCCAGGCGCCGATCGTCAAGATCAAGCCCGGCGTTTTCGCCTTGCGTGAGGGGGCCGAGGTGCCCGAAGCGGGTGAGGCGCCCGCCGAGGAGATCACGGAGGTCGAAGAGGCACGCACGGAGGAGGCGCCCACGACGGCCGAGCCTGCGCTGCCCGGGTCCGAGGTCTTCCCGGAGGAGGAGGACGACGACGATCCGATCCTCGCGGGCCTCGAGGCCGACGACGATGACGACGAGAAGCGCGGTCGGCGCCGGAGGCGGCGACGGCGCGGCCGAGGCGGCGACGACGACGGCGATGGAGACGACCGGCGCAATGCGCGCGGGGACAATGGTCGTA
>JAPPOT010000359.1:0-6729 GCA_028817855.1 Myxococcales bacterium | reverse complement strand
AGTGGCTCGCCCTGCGCGCCCCGGCGGCCGGGATGGTCGTCCCCGCGGACGCGACCGCGGCGACCGGGACCGGGACCGGGATCGGGATCGGGATCGTGGGCGCTCCCGCGCACGCGGGCGCGACCGGGATCGGGACCGCGACCGGGACCGCGAGGGCGATGCGCCCGACCTGGCCCGCGAGCCCGGCGACGGCGACCTGCTCGGCAAGGACCTGGCGGACGCGGCCTACCTCACCCTCGAGCGCGCAGACCGCTCGCCCGTGACCTGGCCCCGGCTCGCCGAGCTGCTCGTTCGCCGCGGGCGGCTGAGCGGCTCGGGCGACGCGCTCGCGCCCACCGTGGCCGCCGCCGTGCGTGCGGATGTGGCCAGCTCGGTGCGCGAGCACGCGCGGCCGCGCTTCCGCATCGTGGCCAACCTCGTGGGCCTGACCGAGTGGCAACTTCCGCGTGAAGCCGCCCGCACGGAGGAGAACGTCACTCGCCACGCCAACCGGCAGCGCGAGCAGATGCGGCGCGCCTTCATCGGCAAGCTCAACGACCTGCCGGCCGCAGGGTTCGCGGAGATCATCGCCACGTGGCTCAACGCCGAGGGCGTCACCACCCTGCGCGCAGTACGACGCCCAGGCAGCTCCGGCAACGAGTTCCACTTCGCCGGCACCCTCCGCCGCGGCACCGAGGAGACGCGCCTGTCGCTGGTGGTTCAGCGCTCGGGTCGTGACATCGATCGGGACGCCGTGATCACAGCGCGCGGGACGCTCCATCACTACGGCAACGCCACCAGCACCTGGCTGATCACCACGGGGCGCGTCCAGCAGAGCGCGCGCGACGAGGCCGGCCTCGAGGCTGCCACCCCTTGCGCGCTCTTCGACGGCGCGGAGCTCGCCGCAGCCATGGAGCGAGCCGGCGTCGGTCTGCGCACCCAGTACGTGCCGATCTGCGACATCGACCTCGACCTGCTCGAGGCGCTGGGCGACAGCGGCGAGGGCCGGGGGCGCCGCGATCGGGACAAGGACAAGGACAAGGACAAAGCCCGTGACTCCGACCGGCGCAGCCGGCGCCGCGACCGCGACGAGCGCAAGGCCCGCGGCAAGGATCGCGACAAGGACGAGGCGAGCGCCGAGGAGGCCGCGACCGCCAAGGGGGCGGCCGAGACCGACGCCAGCGAAGAAGAACCCGAGAGCGCCAGCGCAGAGGCCTCCGAGGCGAGCGACCCCGACGAAGTGGCCACAGAGATCGAAGAGATCCCGGCCGACGCGTCCAGCGAGGACGACGACGATACGCCGAAAGCGGACGATGACTCGGAAGACTCGGATGATTCCGACGACGACAAGGACGACTCGGGCGACGACGACTCGGATGACGACGACGACGACGACGACGATTGATCCCCAGCTAGGAGCGGACCTCGTCCGCTCCTAGGCCGAAGGCCTCGAGCAGGGTCTTGGCGCCAAGTGTGGGTGTGAGCTCGCCCTCCAGCACCTTGTGCTCGAGCTCGGGGGCGAGCTTGCTGACCTCGGGATGCGCGTGCAGGGCCTCGAGCACGCGCTCCTCGACCATGCTCCACATCCAGCGCTTGAGCTGGCCGCGGCGCTTCTTCTCGAGCGCCCCGGCGGCGTCGAGCGTCTTGCGGTGCTCGAGCACGGTGTTCCAGAGCAGGTCGAGGCCCTGGTTGGCGAGTCCGCTGATCATCAGCACCGGCACGCTCCATGGACCGGTATCCATGCCCGAGCCGTGCATCATGCGCAGCGCGTACATGTAGTCGCGCTTGGCCAGGCGCGCCGCGTCGACATCGCGGTCGGCCTTGTTCACCGCCAGCACGTCGGCGATCTCGAGGATGCCGCGCTTGATGCCCTGCAGCTCGTCGCCCGCGTTCGGCAGCATCAGCACGAGGAAGCAGTCGACCATGTCGGCGACCACCGTCTCGGACTGGCCGACACCGACGGTCTCCACCAGGATCACGTCGAAGCCCGCCGCCTCGCACACCAGCATGCTCTCTCGAGTCTTGCGCGTGACGCCGCCCAGGGAGCCGGACGAGGGGGAAGGGCGAATGAAGGCCCGCTCGTCGCGCGACAGCTTCGCCATACGCGTCTTGTCGCCGAGGATGCTGCCCTGGGTGACGCCGCTGGTCGGGTCGATCGCGAGCACGGCCACGCGCTTGCCGGCGGCGGTGAGGTTGCTGCCGAAGGCCTCGATGAACGTGCTCTTGCCGACGCCGGGCACGCCAGTGATGCCAACCCGTACCGCCTTGCCGGTCTTCGGCAGCAGCCGCACGAGCAGCTCCTGGGCGAGCTTCTGATCGTCGGCGGCGTTGCTCTCCACCAGCGTGATCGCGCGCCCCAGCACGGTGCGGTCGCTGCCCTCGATGCCCTCGACGTACTCGTCGATCGACAGGCGGCGGCGCCGGCGCCGGCCGGGCGGCCGCTGGCTCTCGGCTCCGCTCACGCGTCCTCTTCGGCGCGCGCTTCGAGCTCCTTCATCAGCTCCTGCGCGGCCTCGGTGATCACCGTGCCCGGCCCGAAGATGCAGGTCGCGCCCGCCTCGTAGAGCGCCGGATAGTCGTCGGGCGGAATCACGCCGCCAACCACGATCACGATGTCCTCGCGGCCGAGGTCGTCGAGTGCCTTGCGCAGCTCCGGTACCAGCGTGAGATGACCGGCCGCGAGCGAGCTGGCGCCCACCACGTGCACGTCGTTCTCCACCGCCTGGCGCGCGGTCTCCTCCGGCGTCTGGAAGAGTGGCCCCACATCCACGTCGAAGCCCATGTCGGCGAAGGCCGTGGCGATCACCTTGGCTCCGCGGTCGTGGCCGTCCTGGCCCATCTTCGCGACCAGCAGGCGCGGTCGCCGGCCCTCGCGCTGCGCGAAGCTGTCGGTCAGGGAGAGGATGCCCTTCATCTGGTCACTGCCTTCGCCCACCTCTCCACTGTACACGCCCGCGACCGATCGGATGGTCGCTTCGTGCCGCCCCCAGACCCTTTCCAGGGCATCGCTGATCTCGCCCACCGTCGCATGGGAGCGCGCCGCGTTGATCGCCAGCTCGAGCAGGTTGCCATCGCCGCTCTCCGCGCTCTTGGTGAGCGCCTCCAGCGCCGCGGTGCACTTGGCCTGGTCGCGCCCTGCGCGGATCTCCTCGAGCCGCTTGATCTGGGAGGCGCGCACCTCGCTGTTGTCGATCTTGAGCACCGGCACGTCCTCTTCCTGAGCGAGCCGTAGCTTGTTGACGCCGACGATGGTCTGACGTCCCGAGTCGATGTGCGCCTGGGTGCGGGTGGCCGCCTCCTCGATGCGCAGCTTCGGCAGGCCGGCCTCGATCGCCTTGGCCATGCCGCCGTGCTCCTCCACCTCCTCGATCAGCTTCCACGCCCGGCGCGCCAGGTCGTGGGTCAAGCGCTCCACGTAGTAGCTGCCCGCCCACGGATCGATCGTGCGGCACACCCCGGTCTCCTGCTGGATGTAGAGCTGGGTGTTGCGGGCGATGCGCGCGCTGAAGTCGGTGGGTAGGGCGAGCGCCTCGTCGAAGGAGTTGGTGTGCAGCGACTGGGTGTGACCCTGGGCCGCCGCCATCGCCTCGATGCAGGTGCGCGTCACGTTGTTGTAGACGTCCTGCGCGGTCAGGCTCCAGCCTGAGGTCTGGGAATGGGTGCGCAGGGACATGCTCTTCGGGTTCTTCGGATCGAACTGCTTGACGATCTTCGCCCACAGCATGCGCCCCGCGCGCATCTTCGCAACCTCCATGAAGTAGTTCATGCCGATCGCCCAGAAGAAGCTCAGGCGCGGGGCAAAACGGTCCACGTCGAGCCCGGCGGCGGTGCCGGTGCGCAGGTACTCGAGCCCATCGGCCAGCGTGTAGGCCAGCTCGATGTCCGCCGTCGCGCCCGCCTCCTGCATGTGGTAGCCGGAGATGCTGATGCTGTTGAACTTCGGCATGTGCTTCGACGTGTACGCGAAAATGTCGCCGATGATCCGCATCGAGGGAGTGGGCGGATAGATGTACGTGTTGCGGACCATGAACTCCTTGAGGATGTCGTTCTGGATGGTCCCGCTGAGCTTGTCCTGGGCGACGCCCTGCTCCTCGGCCGCGAGCACGTAGAGCGCCAGCACCGGCAGCACGGCGCCGTTCATCGTCATCGACACGCTCATCTGGTCGAGCGGAATCTTGTCGAAGAGGATGCGCATGTCCGCGATCGAGTCGATCGCCACGCCCGCCATGCCCACGTCGCCCTTCACACGTGGGTTGTCGCTGTCGTAGCCGCGGTGGGTCGCAAGGTCGAAGGCGATCGACAAGCCCTTCTGACCCATCGCCAGGTTGCGCCGGTAGAAGGCGTTGCTCTCCTCGGCGGTGGAGAAGCCGGCGTACTGGCGGATCGTCCAGGGCCGCTCGACGTACATGGTGGGGTAGGGGCCGCGCACGTACGGTGCGATGCCCGGCATCGTTCCGAGCTGCTCCACGTCGCTCAGGTCGGCCGCGGTGTAGGCCGGCTGCACGTCGAGCTGCTCGGGCGTGTGCCAGATCAGGTCACGGTCGCCGGCCTCGGCCTTCGCACGGGCATCCCAGGCCGCGCGGTCGTCACCGCCGGCGAGCTTCTCACTGGACTCGAGCTCGACGCTCGCAAAGTTCGGAATCTGACTCATGCCGACACCCCGATCTCGGAAAGCAGCCCCTTCAGGGCCTGCACCACATCGCTGCCCATGAAGATGAAGTCCGTCACGCCCGCCTCGCGGTAGGACGCCTCCGCGTCGCCGGGGCGCCCCGCGAGGATGATGCGCTTGGCACCCGCCGCCTTCAGGGCCGGCGCTACCTTCGCCACCTCCTCAGCGTACTGGTCGTCGCCGCCACAGATGACCGCCAGCGGCGCACCCGACTCGGTGAGGCCCGCAGCCGCCGCCTCCGCGCTGTCGAAGCCGTCGTTGTCGGTTACCTCGAGCCCTCCGGCATTCAGGAAGCCGAGGGCGAACTGGGCGCGCGCCTTGTGCTTCGGGATCGGTCCCAGGTTGCAGGAGAAGACCTTCGGGCGCGCCTTGCCCGCGGCCACGTGGGCGTCGCAGGCGTCGCGCAACGCTTCGAAGGCGTCGGCGTGACGCCGCACGGGCAGGGCCGGGGCGCTGGCCGCCTCGCCACCGCCGAGGGCCGCGCTGAGCTGAGCGAGGGTGGCTCCGGCCGCTGCGGCCGCCACCGCCGCCGCCACCTGCGCCGCGCCCTGGGCGGCGCCGACCGCAGCCAGCTCCGCGCGCTCACTCGCCACCGACAGCGCTTGCTTGCGCACAGCCGAGAGCGCCGCGGCATCCGCCGAGGAGCGCTCGACCGGCTCCTCCGCCACGTTGGCGAACTCACTGACACCGGTCACCGCCTGCTTGCGCTTGGCGATGTCCTTCGCGCGGGCCCTGGCGACCTCTTCGATCTGCGACGCCACCACGCCGGCGGTAATCGCTTGCGGCATCCCTCCGTCGCGCTCAATGCTTTGGAAGACCTTCCAACCGGCCGCCGCCACCTGGTCGGTCAGTGACTCGACGTAGTAGCTGCCGCCCCCGGGGTCGGCGATCTGGCTGACGTGGCTCTCCTCGTCGAGGATCACCTGGGCGTTCTGGGCGATGCGCCGGGCCAGCGGAGCGCTCGCGCCCAGCGCGCGGTCGAAGCCGCAGGTCGTGATCGCGTCGGCGCCGCCCACCGCCGCCGAGAAGGCCTCGGTGGTCTCGCGCAGCATGTTCACGTAGGGGTCGCGCCGCGTCTTCGAGCGCGCCGAGCTGGCGGCGTGCACGACGCATCGCTGCGCCTCGGCGTCGCCGCCGCAGGCCGCCACCACCTGCGACCAGCACTGGCGCAGGGCGCGCAGCTTCGCCACCTCCATGAAGAAGTCGGAGCCCACGCTGACGCTGAAGGCCAGCTGTTCACACGCACGCTCGAGCGGCAACCCGGCGTCGGTCAGCCAGCGCAGGTAGGTCACGCCAGTGGCCAGCGCGAAGCCCAGCTCCTGGACCGCGCTCGCGCCGGCGTCGTGGTAGGCGTGGGTCGAGACGGTCACCGCGCGCAGGCCGGGCGCGTTGTCGGCGCAGTGGCTCGCCAGGGCGATGAGCTGCGCGCGCGCCGCATCGAGCGAGCCGGGCAGGGCGCCGTCGGCCGCCAGTGCCGCGAGGGGATCGGCATTGAGCCACCCCTGGAGCTTGCTGGCGACCACCCCGCGCGCGTCCGCGGCCGCCAGCAGGCACGCCGCGGCGGGCAGGGCGCTGCCGCCCGCATCGATCGACAGCCGCACCCGGTCGAGCGCGAGCGGCTCGAGCGTGGCGCCGAGCTGGGCCGCGGTCAGGCACGCGGCGCCGCGCTCCTGGGGCGCGGCGCTCGCGGCACCCGACCGCGCCTCGGCATCGAGCACGAGCCACACCGAGCGCACCTCGCGCTCGCGGTCCGCGCGCAGCTCTTCGGCAAGCGCAGCGGGGTCCGGGTTGTCGTAGCGAACGCGAGCCTCCCAGTTGTCGGCGTGGCGGCCCAGGCTGTGGGCGCCGCGCCGGTAGGGGGGCGCACCTGGTAGCCCCGCCCGATCCCCCTGCGGCGCCCAGTCGGCCTCGGTGTAGAGCGGCTGGACCTCGATGCCCTCGGCGGTGCGCGTCACCAGCTTCCGGCCGAAATCCGCGCCCTTGAGCCCTTTCTCGACCTGCTCGCGCCAGGCGTCGTAGGCGACCGCCTCGAATGCGCCGAGCAGCGACTCGTCAGTCTTCGACATGAATCCCGATCCTCT
>JAPPOT010000653.1 GCA_028817855.1 Myxococcales bacterium | reverse complement strand
CCGACTCGGACTCGGTCTCGGTCTCGGTCTCGGTCTCGGTCTCGGTCTCTGTCTCGGTCTCGGACTCGGCCTCGGAATCGGAATCGGAATCGGAATCGGAATCGGAATCGGCTGGGGGCTCGCGCGCCCCGGCACCAAGTCAAAGTCACATTTGCCGGGAGTGTCGTCCTCCGGGGGGTATGAAGGAAATCACCCGGCTGAGCGCCCTCCAGCTCTCCACCGCGATCGCCCGCGGCGAGCTCTCCAGTGAGTGCGTCACGGCGGCCTTCCTCGATCGCATCGCCAGCCGCAACCCCGGGATCGGGGCGCTGGTCAGCGTCTGGCCCGCGCGCGCCCTGCGCCGTGCCCGCGCCTTCGACCGCCGCGGCGGGGCCGGGCGCGGGCCGCGCGGCATCTTCGCCGGCGTCCCCAGCGCCATCAAGGACGTGGACGCCAGCCGCGGCGCGCCCCTGCGGATGGGCTCGCGCACCTGCCGCGGGCTCGTCACGCCCTTCGACGGGGCGGTGGCACGGCGCGTGCGCCGCGGTGGCTTCAACCTGATCGGCAAGAGCGCCACCTCCGAGTTCGCCCTGATGCCGGTCACCGAGCCCGACATCCACCCGCCCTGCCGCAACCCCGCCAACCCGGCATTCACTGCCGGCGGCTCCAGCGGCGGCGCCGCTGCCGCCGTGGCCGATCGCCTGCTGCCCATCGCCCATGGCTCGGACGCGGCCGGCTCGATCCGCATCCCCGCCTCCCTGTGCGGGCTCTTCGGCTTCAAGCCCTCGCGTGGCCTGCTGCCCAACTTCTATCCGGCCATCGATCGCGGCGCCCTGTGCACCGTCAACTGCCTGGCGCGCAGCGTCGAGGACTCGGCCGCCTTCCTCGATGCGCTGCGCGGTCTGCGCTACACGCCCGACGCGCCGCCGCCCGACTCGCTGCTGTCGGCTGCTCGCCACCCGCCGCGAGCCCTGCGCATTCGCTACTGCCTGAGCACCCCCGTGGTGGAGACCGATCCTGCCGTGGGCGCCGCCGTGGTGCGCGCGACCGAGCGCCTGCGCGCACTCGGGCACACGCTCGAAGAGGCCGCCCCCCTCGCCCTCGAGGTCGACGACTTCCTGCCCGTGTGGCAGCGGCTGGCGGCGACCATGCCGCTGCCGCCCGGAGCGCCGGTGCAGGCGTGCACGCGCTCGCTACGCGCGGCCGGCGCGCGCATCGACACCGCCGACGCGCGCGCGCTCCAGGTCCGCCTTGCCGCGCGCATCGATGCCTGGCTGGGCGACGCCGACCTCTGGCTCACGCCCACGGTGGCGGTCCAGCCGCCGCGTGTCGGCGATCACCTGCGCGGCCGCGAGCGCGACGGCGACGCCCAGGTGCGCGCGGTCGCGCCGCTGGCCGCCTTCACCGCGCCCTACAACGTCAGCGGTCAGCCCGCCGCCAGCCTGCCCCTGTCGCGCCTCGACAGCGGCCTGCCGATCGGCGTGCAGCTCGGGGCGCGCCGCGGCGCCGACCCGCTCCTGCTGGCGGTGTGCCGCCAGCTCGAGCAACAGGAGCCCTTCGACCTGGGCGCGGGGAGCTGAGCGATGCGCGCCCTGCACCCGCTCCGCCCGCCCGACGGGCAGCGCGCGGCTTCAGCGTCGCGCCCCGCGCGCCTGTCGCGCCCGCTCTCCGAGCTGCGTGGCGAATACGACGTGGTGGTGATCGGCTCCGGCTACGGCGGCGCCGTGGCGGCCTCCCTGCTTGCGCGCGCGGTCACGCCGGATGGCCGGCGCCCGAGCGTCTGCCTGCTCGAGCGCGGTCGCGAGCTGCCGCCCGGGAGCTTTCCGGAGACGACCGCCGCCGCGCTCTCGGAGCTGCAGGTCGATGGCGCCGGGCGCAGCCTAGGGCGGCAAGACGGGCTCTACTGGCTGCACGCCGGTCGCGACCTGTCGGTCTTCCACGGCTGCGGCCTGGGCGGGACCTCGCTGATCAACGCGGGCGTGGCGATGAGGCCGTCGCGCGCGCTGTGGGACGATCCGATCTGGCCCCCCGAGCTCTCGGCCGACGCCGATCGCGGGCTCGCCGAGGGCTTCGAGCGCGCCGCCCGCGGGCTCGGCATCCAGCGCCCGACCGACGCCTGCCGGCTGCCGAAGCACCGCGCCCTGCAGCGCTCGGCCGCCGCCCTCGGGGGCGACGCACGTGTCGAGCCGGCGCCGCTCACGATCGAGCTCAAGGGCCGCCCCGACCGGCCCGCCTGCACCGGCTGCGGCAACTGCGTCGCCGGTTGCAACGTGGGCGCCAAGAACACCCTCGCCACGAGCTACCTGCCCGACGCGGTGATGCACGGCGCCGAGATCTTTTGCGGCGTGCGCGTGGACTCGCTCGCGCGCGAGCGCGCTGGCTACCGCCTGCGCTACCAGCCCATCGGCCATCAGCGCGAGGCCTTCGACGGTCCGCCCCAGAGCCTGCACGCGGGCCTGGTGGTGGTGGCCGCCGGCGTGCTCGGAAGCTGCGAGCTGCTCTTGCGCTCGCGCACCCGGGGCCTGCCCTGTTCGTCGCGCGTGGGCGAGCGCATCTCCGGCAACGGCGACGTGCTCGGCTTCGCCTACGGCGGCGATCGGGCGCTCGACGCGCTCGGGCAGGCAGCAAACGGCGATGGCGACGGCGAGGGTCCGGGCCCCTGCATCAGCGGTGTGATCGACCGTCGCGCGGGCGCCGTGGGCGACGACGCGCACCTGATCCAGGAGGGCACGCTGCCGGCGCCGCTGCTGCCGCTGCTGCGTCCGCTGATGCCCGTCGCCGCGCGTCTGTGGGGACACGGCACCGCGGCGCGCGAGACCACCTCTGCCCTGCGGCGCACCCAGACCCTGTTGCTGATGTCGCACGACGACGCGCGCGGTCGCGCGGAGCTGCGCGGCCAGGGCGTCGAGCTGCGCTGGCCCGCGCGCGATGGCGGCGCGCGCCAGAGCGCGATGCACGTGCAGCTGCAGCGGGCGGCAGCGGCCCTGGGCGCGCGCTACACGCGGCCGCCCGCCTCGGCTGCCGGCCAGGGCCCGGTCACGGTCCATCCCCTGGGCGGCTGCGCGATGGCGCGCGATGGCGAGCACGGCGCCACCAATCATCGCGGCCAGCTCTTCCTCGACTCCAGCGGCCGTGAGGTGCACGACAACCTCTACGTCTGCGACGGCTCGCTGCTGCCGCGTTCGCTCGGCGTCAACCCGCTGCTCACGATCACCGCCCTGGCGGAGCGCAACGTGCGGCTTCTGGCCGAAGGCCGCGGCTGGGTGATCGCCGAGCCGGGCTGGCCCATGCCGGCCGCCGAGCCGCCGCAGTCGCCGCGCGGCACGCGGCTGCGCTTCACCGAGAAGATGGTCGGTCGCTGCGCGCCTGGCGCCCAGGGCTCCCACCGCGACGCCGAGCGGGCCGCCCGAGCCGAGGCGCCGAGCACGATGGTGGTCACGGTCGAGACCCGGGACCTTGCGACGATGATCACCGACCCCCGTCACCGCGCGGCGATCACCGGCACGGTCACCCTGCCCGCGCTCTCGCCCGAAGCGATGACCGTCGAGCACGGGCGCTTCGAGCTCTTCGTCGACCATCCCGCCGACGCCAGCCGCAAGCGGATGCGCTACCGTCTCTCGCTGCGCGCCACCTGCGGCCGCCGCTACTTCCTGGACGGCTTCAAGGAGCTCGACCGCAGCCGCAGCCGCGGGCTCTGGTACGACACCACCGCGCTGCAGGTCGACGTCCACGCGGGCCAGGACGCGAGCGGTCCGCGCGTCGCCCGCGGCGTGCTGCACGTCACCGCCGGCAACTTCCTGCGCGAGCTGCTCACGATGCGGGCGGTCGACCGCGACGGACGGCCCGACCCCGTCGGGCTGCTCGCCTACGGTGCGCTCTTCGCGCGCGGGCTCGCCCAGGTCTACCGTCCCCGCCCGCTTGCGGCCGCCCCGCAGCTGCGCCCACCGCTCGCGCGCCTGTGCGGCACCGGCGCCCTGCCGCGCGACCTGCGCGCCCACGGCAGGAGCAACCTGGCCTACAGCCTGGTCGCCGATCCCTGCGTGCACGGCTTCACCAGCGCGCGCGGCACGGTGCTGCACGGCCGCATCCGCACGCTCTTCGGCAAGCGCACGATCGTGGCGGGCGATCCGCTCTGCGCGCCGCACGACCTGCGCCCGCTGCTCGAGCGCTTCCTCTCCGAGCATCCCGACGCGGGCTTCTTCCAGATCGGCGCTGCCACCGCCGAGACGCTCACCGCGCTGGGCCATCGGGTCTCCGACTTCGGTGTCGAGACGCGCGTGCCGCTCCAGCGCTGGACGCCCTCGGGCCGGCGCAAGCAGAACCTGCGCACGGCGCTCAACCGCGCGCGCCGCGACGGCATCGAGATCGTCGAGCGCAGCTGCGAGGACGTGGGCGTCGGGCGCCTGCGAACCCTCTCCCGCGCCTGGATGGAGACCAAGACCCTCACGCGGCGCGAGATCAGCTTCTTCGCGCGGCCGATCGTCTACGGCGACGAGCCTGGCGTGCGCAAGCTCTTCGCCATGCAACGGGGCCAGGTGAAGGCGCTGGTCTTCTTCGACCCGCTCTACCGCGACGGCCGCGTCTACGGCCACGCCGCCAACATCCTGCGCCAGGATCCGCACGCCACTCCCGGGCTGTGCGACGCCATCCTGCTGCACGCGGCGCTGCTCTTCCAGCGCGAGGGCCTGGAGCTGCTCGACCTGGGAATGTCCCCGTTCCGCCCGCGGGCGGCCGAGCCCGACGCGCCGCGCGGCGCGGCCGACGGCATCGTGATGGCCAACTGGCGCCTGCTCAACGGTCTCTTCAACTACCGCGGCATCGCCTTCCACAAGGCGCGCTGGCAGGGCGAAGAGCGCCCGGTCTTCTACGCCGGGGCGCCGCGTCAGGCCATCGCGGACTTCCACGCGGCTGCGCGGCTGACGGGGGTGCTGTGAGCCGTGGCGCCCTGCTGCGCCTGCTCCGCCACCGGCACGCGGAGCGGGTCGCGCTGGGCGCGGCGCTGCTGTTGATGCTGCCCGGGCTCGGCGGCGGCCTGCTGGCGGACGATCTCGTCCACCGAGTGATGCTCGACCACGGGCAGGAGCTGCCCGGGTTCGAGCGCCATCCCCTCGACCTCTTCCACTTCTACGGTCCCGAGCACCAGCAGCGGCTGCGCGACGACGGCCACATGAGCTGGTGGGCGGATCCGGAGGCGACCCTGCGCTTCTTCCGGCCCCTGAGCGCGGCGACCCACCTGCTCGACCATGTCCTGTGGCCCGACACGCCCTGGTTGGCGCACCTGCACTCGTGGCTCTGGGCGGCCGCGCTCTTCGGCGCGCTCTTGCTGCTCTACCGCGAGCTGATCCCGGCGCCGTACATCGCGACCCTGGCGCTCGCCCTCTTCGCCCTCGACGACGCGCGCGGCTGGCTGGTGTCGTGGATCGCCGGACGCAACACCGTCATCGCCGCTGCCCTCGGGCTGCTCGCCCTGTGGTTGCATCACCGCTGGCGGGTGCGTCGGGACGTGCGCGCCGCGTGGCTCGCGCCGCCGCTGCTCTTGCTCGCCTTGCTCGCGGCCGAGGGCGCGATCGCGGTCTGCGGCTACCTGCTGGCCTACGCCGGCTACGTCGATCGTGCGGAACTGCGCGCCCGGCTGTGCTCACTGCTGCCCGCGGCCGCGGTGGTGCTGTTGTGGCTCTTGCCGTACCAGGCCCTGGGCCACGGCGTCTCCGGCTCCGGCCTTTATGCCTCACCGCTGAGCGAGCCGATCGCCTTCGTTGGGCAGCTCGCGGTGCAGGGGCCGATCCTGCTCTTGGCCCAGCTCGGCGGGCCCTGGTCCGACGCCCACAACGCCTACTTCATCTTCCCGGGCCTCGGCGTGGCCGCGCTCGTGCTGGCCTTCGCCGTCCTGAGCTTGCTCGCCTGGCTCGCGCGTCCGATCTGGCGCGACGACACCCGCTTTCGCTTCTGGGTGGTGGGTGCGGCGCTCGCCACCTTGCCCGCCAGCGTTCCCTTCCCGTCCGATCGTGTACTGCCGTTCATCGCGATCGGCGCCTGCCCGGCGCTCGCCACCGTGATGGCCTGGCACCTGCGCGCGCGTTTCGTCCAGACCCCGCGCCTGGGGGCGCTGGTCTTCCACGGCGCGCTGGTCGCGTGCCTGGTGCTCGGCCCGCTGATGTTGCCGCCGCGCGCCCTCGGCAATCGGGGCTGGGCCGACATCGTGCACCGCGCCGAGCGCAGCCTGCCCTCGGCCCGCGAGCTCGACGGGCGCACGCTGATCTACGTGAACACCGCCGCCGTACCGCTGTCGGCCTACGTCCCGCTCCTACGCGTGCTGCGCGGTGAGCCTGTGGCGCGTCATCAGCGCTGGCTCGCCACCGCCGACTCGCCCCTGAGCGTGCACCGCCTGGACGCGCGCACGCTCAGCCTGCGCCCCGCCGACGGCTACCTGAAGGCGAGTGATGGCATCCTCTTCCGCAGCCCGCGGCGCCCCTTTCGTGTCGGCGACGTCGTGCGCCTGACGGGGGTGCGCTTCGAGATCGTCACGCTGACCGCGGACGGTCGCCCGGCCGAGGTGCACGCGCGCTTCGATCGCCCGCTGGAGGACCCGCAGCTGGTCTGGGTGCGCTGGGAGGGCCGCGGCTACAGCCCCTACCGCCCGCCCGCCATCGGTCAGGCCCACGTGCTGCCGGCGATCGACTACCTCTCGCTGATGCTCGGCGATGAGGACACCGCCGCCGGCACCACGCCGATCGCGCGTCTGGAGCCGCGATGAACGCGCGCGTCGTCGCGTGGCTCACCGATCGGCGCCTGCCCCTGTGGTGCGCGCTGTGCGGGGTGCTGCTGACGAGCCCCTCGCTCTTCATCGGCTTCCACCTCGACGACCACATTCATCGCTTCATGCTCGGTGAGCTGCCTGGCGCGAGCGAGCTGCGCAGCGCCTACGAGTCACCCTTCGGCATCGCCAACGGTGCGCCGGCCAGCAACCACTGGCAGATCGAGCAGGGCATCGCGCCCTTCTGGGTACACCCCGAGCTGCGCGTGTCCCTGTGGCGCCCCCTGGCCGAGCTCACGCACAGCCTCGACATGGCGCTGTGGCCGGACAGCGCCCCGCTGATGCACCTGCACAGCCTGCTCTGGTTTGGGCTCCTGTTGGCCGCGACCGCGCTGCTCTACCGCCGCGTGATGGGGGCCACCGTGCTCGCGGGGCTGGCCGCGTTGCTGCACGCGCTCGACCACAACCACGGCTTCGCGGTTGGCTGGATCGCCAACCGCAACGCGCTGGTCGCTGCGAGCCTCGGCGTGCTGTCCCTGTGGCTCCATGTCAGCGCGGAGCAGCGGAGCTCGCGGGCGCTCGGCCTGCTGTCGGCGGCGCTGCTCGGCGCGGCCCTGCTGGCGGGCGAGGGGGCGTTGGTGATCGGCGCCTACATCCTCGGCCACGCGCTCTTTGTCGCCCGCGGCACGCTGGTGTCGCGCTTGCTTGCGCTGGCGCCGCACCTGCTGGTCGTGATCGCCTGGCGCGGCGGCTACCAGCTGCTCGAGCGTGGCGCGTGGGGCTCCGGGATGTACGTGGATGCCCTGTCCACGCCCCTGCGCTTCCTCGCGGTCTTGCCGGAGCGCCTGCCCCTGCTCTGGCTCGGGCAGCTGCTGGGGCCGCCGCCGGAGCTGTCGTCGATCCTCGCGCCACCGTGGACCATGCTGCTGTGGTGCCTGTCGCTGCTCGTGCTCGCCCTGTCGCTGCTCGCGCTCGTGCCGCTGCTGCGCCGCGATCGCCAGGCGCGCTTCTGGGCCTTCGGCGCCGCGGCCGGACTGGCGGTGGCCTGCAGCACCCAGCCCCACAGCCGCCTGCTCTTCTTCGTCGCGATCGGGGCGATGCCGCTGCTGTGTCAGCTGTGGTCGGGCCTGATCGAGGGAGCCGACTGGCTGCCGCGGCCGCCACGCCTGCGCGCGCTCGCCTCTGCGGTGGTGGCGCCGGCGATGGGCGTGCACCTGCTGCTGTCGCCGCTCATCCTGCCGCTCGCGACCGCCAGCGTGTGGTGGGTCTCGCGCCCGGTCGAGCTTGGCCTGTCCCAGCTCGCGCGGCAGAGCCGTGCCGACACCGAGCTCGTGGTGCTGACCGCGCCCGAGTACTTCTACGTGAAGCTGCTGCCGGCGGTGCAGGCCCTGTCCGGTCGCGCCGGGCCCGAGCGGCTGCGGCCGCTGGCATTCGGTCCGGTCGAGCTGACCGTCGAGCGCCTCGATGCGCGCACCCTGCGCCTGGGCTACGACGGCGGCATCCTGCGCGATCCGTTCTCGCAGCTCTACCGCGACGCGCGCCTGCCGATGGCCACCGGCGAGCGCGTTCGCCTGCGCGGAGTCACGATCGAGGTGACCGGCGTCACCGACGACGGGCGCCTGCGCGAGGCGCGCGTGCGCTTCGACCGACCGCTCGATGCCCCGCAGCTGCGCTTCGTCTACTGGAGCGACGACGGCTTCGTGCCGGTGTCTCTGCCGTTACCCGGCGACAGGAAGGTGTTGCCACCGGCGCGGCTCACCCTGGGAGGCGTGTGATGGGTTCTAGAACCCATCTCACGACCTCCCGTGGATGGCCCTGCGTCGAGGCCGCGCCCACATCCTCAACTTGGCCTCGGCCGCCGCGATCTACGGCACCCCGCAGGCGCCAGCGGCGCCGTCCTGCATCGCTTCGGCACACGCTCGCCGGCGCTCGGCGAATCGCCTGGCGCGGGGGTTGCCGGGCTTGACGCGGTGGATGGTGCGGCGGCTGGCGTGAGCTCGGTCGTCGTGGCCGGCGCGGTGCCGGGTTGGACGCCCGGCGCGACCGGGAGGGTGGGGGCCCGCCGTGCCCGACAGCCGGCCCTACCACCGCCTCCACCCCGCCGGTCCGGCAGATTCGCGCTCCGCGGGGCGCGAATCTCACTTTTTATCGTATTTTTCGAAATATTTATCATTTTTCCTGAAGCCGCCGCCACAGCTGCCCACAGCGGTACCTGTCCGCCCACGCCCCGCGCGTCCTACGAT
>JAPPOT010000041.1 GCA_028817855.1 Myxococcales bacterium | reverse complement strand
CGAGCGGCCACCCGTCCGGAAGTCGGGGGCGACTATGGCACCTAAAGCACGGAAATGGCAATGCCGATGTCCGCGCCCTCGGGCCCCCGCCGGGACGCTTTGATCCGGCTGCTCCCGGCCCTCCACAGGCGACGCCGCAGGTCCGCTTTGCTGAGTGGATGGCCAGCCCTAGTCGAACAGGAAGTCGCACTTGAACGACTTGATGTCCGTGGCCACCGGCAAGCCCTTCTGGTCGAGTCCGACGGTCCAGGCCGGTGCGGAGCGCAGCATGTCGCGGCACGCGTCGCCGAAGCTGAAGCCCTTTGGAAACTCTGTGACGACTCGGATTCGGCCGGGGCGTCCGGAGGGCAGCAAGCGGAAGGCCACCTTCACCTGTCCCTCCACACCCTGCTGGCGTGCTCGAGCCGGGAAGTGTTGCTGGAGCAGGCCGTTGAGTCCGGTGGGCGGCTTGGGCCGGCGGCTCAGGTTGCCCATCGCGACCACCCGCGGTCCCTTGCGCGCCGGGACCTTTGCCGTATTGGCGCTCTGTTTGGACTTGTCGACGATCTTGCCGATCGGCCCCTTGAAGGTCCCGCCGGAGCCGACCCTCGAGCTCCAGGAGGCACCCTCGCCCCCCACGAGGGTCTCACCCGTGAAGTCTGCGACCTCGGGTACGTCGGGGGTGGGCTCCTCCGGTGGGGGCTCCTCCGCGGGCTGCGGCTCCGGCTCGGCCTTGGGCGCCGGCCGCGCTGGCTCGGGCTCCGGCTCGGGCTCCGGCTCGGGTTCCGGCTCCTCGATCTGCGGCTCTGGCTCGGGCTCGTAGACCTCCATCTCGAGGTCCTCCATCGCCATCACCTCGGAGGCGGAAGGCAGGATGCCGAGGACGGAGAAGCTGATGATGTGCGCCGACAAGCTCACCGAGAGCACGCCAAACGTCCGCGCACCAGCTCCGTCCATGCCAGTCACTTCTTCGCGGGGTCCAGTGGGCTCGTGTTGATGGCGAACTTGGTGACCTTCTCGCGTCGCAGGATGTCGATCACCGTGACCACCTGGGAGTGCTGCACGCGACCGTCGGCGGAGATGATCGCCTTCACTTCCTTGTTGGCACGGTAGGCGGCGCGCACGCGCGCCTGGAGCTTCTCCGGCTCGATCGCGTTGCCATCGAGGTAGATGACACCGTCCAGGTCGATCGAGATCGACAGGTTGGGCGTCGACGCCTGGCCGGTGGCGGCCTTGGGCAGCTCGACGTTGATCGAGCGGTTGACCAGGTAGCTGGACGTCACCATCAGCACGATCAGCAGCACCAGCACGATGTCGACGAGCGGGGTGACGTTGATCGCAGTGATCAGCTCGTCGTCTTCCTGTTGTGCACCTCCGGCCATGGCGCTACTCGGCGGCTTCGGGTTGGGCCGTGTTTCGGTCGCTCAGCAGGAACGACAGCACGTGGCTGCCCAGGGCCTGCCCGCGGCCGATGCGGGTTTTGATGAGGCGCTGGAAGTAGTTGAACATCGCGACCGCCGGCAGCGCCACGAGGATGCCGATCGCGGTGGCGACCAATGCCTCGCCGATGTCGGCCATGAGGCCCGCGGTGATCTTGCCCTGGCTCTCGTCCAGGCTGTGGAAGGCCCGGATGATGCCGATCACGGTGCCCAGCAGCCCCACGAAGGGGGCGTTGTTGCCGACCGTCCCGAGGAACGCGAGGTTTCGCTCCATGTGGAGCTTGGCCAGCTGCTGCTCGCCCTGCATCCGCTCCTGCGCCGCCTCCGCGCCGTCGCCCGCCGAGTCGAGGGCCGCCACGGCCACCATCGCCTCGAAGGACTTGGACTGCTGCAGGCGGCGGCGCGCGCCATCCACCTCGCCCTTTTTCAGGTTCGCGAGCAGGTCCTTGCGGAGCAGGTCGACGTCATCCCGAGTGACGAGAAAGAAGTAAATCCGCTCGAGGGCGATCGCCACGCTGACGATCGACAGCGCGACCAACAACCACATGACCCACGCGGCGCCCAGCAGGGCGAACGCGGTTAGGCGTTCCTGGATGTCCATTGCATCTCCGTGACTGCATCACCACCGGCACAAACGCTACGAGGTCCGGCGTCGTCCCTGTTTACGAAACCACTTGCCCTAGAGCAAGACATGCGTGGCTTCGGCTCACCCGCAAGGCCCGGTTTTTATCAGGAAAATCCCGGCGCGTGCAGACCAAATGGGGTGACCGATGGGGCCGCCTGGAGGGGTTGGGGATGGGCTGTGTGAAGGCCTCTACGCGGTAGGCGGACCCGCTCGCGCCAGCGCGTCGTCCCCGGGCTTCATCAGCTCGCGCAGGATGATGGTCGCGTAGGCGCCCTTGGGCAGTGTGAATTCCAGCAGGAGGTCCTGGCCATCCACGTGCAGGGCGTGCCGCTCGGGGCGGATGCGGACGACCCGGCGCGTGCCCGGGCCCAGCCGGCCCATGCGCTCCAGCGTGGCCTGGCCGCCCCACGCTTCCAGCAACTCGCGCTCCTGGACACCGGCCTCGGCTTCGGCCGCTCGCATCTTGCGCCCCAGCATCGGGCCGGTGGCGCTGATCTCCCACGCGTCGGCCCTTGCCTGTTCCTGCTCGATGTCCCTGATATGGAACATTCCGCCGGTGTCCTCCTTGCGCGCCAGGTCGCCCTCTATGAGCTGGCTCAGGCCAGCCTCCACGCGCTTGGCCAGCCACGCGTTGAAGGCCGCGGACTGCAGGGTGGAGATCAGGAGCTTGCGCTGGAAGCGGTCCCGGGGCGGGCGGCGTCCCTCCATGAGCCAGGCGCGCGCCCGCTCCAGGTTGCTGCCTTGCTCGCCGAAGCGCTGCTCGCCGTAGTAGTTCGGCGCGCCGCCGGTGCGCAGTCCATCCAGCAGCTCACGCGCCACGTGCTCGCCCTCCGCTGCTCCGCGGATCCGGAGCGTGAAGCGGTTGCCTCGCAGGTGTCCGGTCCGCAGCTTGTTGCCGTGCCGCGCTGCCTCCAGGACGCGAATGCCCGCGAGCTCCAAACCCGAGGCGCGCTCGGGATCGGCGCCGGCAAAGCTCGCCCACTGGCGGGTGATCGCAACGCGATCTTTGAGGCCCGCCCAGCCAGCCTCCGAGGCCGGGCTGTCGAGCGCGTTGGCCAACGCGCGCACGGCCTGGGGCGTGGTTAGGCCGGTCTTCTCGAAATGCACCAGGAGGTGGTCGCCTCGGCCGCTCGGCGCGTAGGCCGGGATCTCCTCGACCCGGAAATCCTCCGGAGCCTCTCTAATTTTTCCAAGTATCCTCAGCGATTTGCATGTAGCATGGGGGAGTTGAACGGCAGTCATGGGCTCACCCTGGAACAGGACTTCGAGTTCACAGTCGGGCCGCTTCAGGCATCGGCGTCCGCCGGGCCCACTCGCGCCCGAGGCTCGCTTGGTGCGTCTGATGGCCCAGAACTGACCAGACAGGCACATCGTGGGTCGGGATCCTAAGCAGCGCGTTCGACAAGAAGCATCTCGTTTGATGGATGCCGGTGTCGCAGGCCAGGCCTTCCCTGGCGGAGTGGCCTGCATCTCGTGGCGTGACGGCGACGAGCCGGTCTTCGTGGATGTCGCCTCTGGGCGGGTACGCGCAGGGGAGGGCGAGGTCAAGGTGGGCACGCCCTACGATCTGGCGTCGCTCACCAAGCCGATCGTGGCGATGACGGCGCTGCGGCTGGTCGCCGCGGGCAAACTCTCGCTCGAAACGCGCACGGACACGGTGGTGACCGACGCTCGCGGGGGTGCGGGCGGTGCGCCCACGCTCGAGGCGCTGCTGAGTCACTCTGCGGGCCTGGCGGAGTGGGGCGGGCTCTACCTGGACGTTCCCCACGACGCGGGGACTCCGGCGGCCAGGCGCTGGATTCTGAGCGAGGCGTCGCGGCGCCCCTCGGACGACGCCAGGGGGCCCGTCTATAGCGATCTGGGTTACCTGATCGCGGGCGAGGTGATCGCGCGCGCGTCCGGAGACAAGCTCGACAAGGTGGTGGCCCGCGAGATCACGGAGCCGCTCGGGATCTCGCAGGATGTCTACTATCCCGCCGCGCTGCCGCCCGATCGGCGCGCACAGGTGGGCCGGGAGGCCGCGCCCACCGAGCACTGCGAGTGGCGCGGACGATTGATCCGCGGCGAGGTCCACGACGAGAACTGCGCGGCCTTCGGCGGCGTCGCCGGCAACGCGGGCATGTTCGGCACGGCCCGAGGCATCGCGGTCTTCGGTCGGGCGATGCTCGACTCGCTGCTCGGGCGCTCCGAGCTCGTCCCGCGCGATCTGCTCGAGCGCGCACTGTCGCCGCGCGAGGGCACGACCATGCGACTGGGCTGGGATACGAAGAGCCCCCAGAACAGCTCGGCCGGACGGCGCATGAGCGAAAGGGCCTTCGGGCATCTCGGCTTCACCGGCACCTCGCTGTGGTGCGACCCCACCCGGGACCTGGTGATCGTGCTGCTCACCAACCGCGTCCAGCCGAGTCGCGCGAACGAGCGCATCAAGGGATTCCGCCCCGGTTTCCACGACGGTGTGATCGCAGCGCTCGGCTGACCGAGGCTACGCCCCTGCGCGTGGCTTCGAGAGGCGTTGAGCGAGTCGGCAATTGGTGCGCTGGACCGTGGTGTTGTGGATCGCGCGGTGGACCGCGCGATCGTCGCCGAGGATGACAGCGAGCTGCTTGGCGCGGGTGATGGCGGTATAGATCAGCGGCCGGCTGAGTAGCACGTAGTGGCTAGGGTGCAGGAGCACCACGATGGCCGGGAACTCGCTGCCCTGCACCTTGTGGATGGTCGAGGCGTAGGCAAGCGCAAGGGAGTCGAGAGCCCGATCTTCGTAGCTCACCCGTCGGCCGCCCATGTTCACGATCAACGACTTGCGCGTGACCTCGAGCACCTCGCCCAGGTCCCCGTTGAAGACATCGCGTTCGTAGTCGTTGCGCAGTTGCATCACCTTGTCGCCGCGCCGCATGCCCGCGAGCCGCGCACCACCATCAGGGTTCAGCGCGTGCTGGATGAGCTCGTTGAGTCGCTCCGTTCCCAGCGGGCCGCGCCTCATCGGGGTGAGCACCTGCACGTCGCGCTTGGGGTCGAGCCCATATGCCGCGCGTATACGCTCCAGCGTCTCGAGCAGCCGCTCCGCGATCGTCTCCGCCTCCGTCGCGCGAATGATGAAGAGGTCGCCGTCTCCGCGCTCTCCGGCAGGGGTGGGGCTGGGCCGCCGGTCGAGCAAGATGTCGTGGGCTGCTCGCACGATCGCGCTGCGCTGGGCCTGTCGGAAGACCTGCGTGAGGCGCACCACCGGGCAGGTGCCGCTCTCGAGCAGCTCACGCAGCAGCGGACCGGCGCCCACCGGTGGGAGCTGGTCCACGTCACCGACCAGAACCAGGGCGCAGCCGTCCGGGATCGCATCGAGCAAGCGATCGGCGAGGGTGAGGTCGAGCATCGAGGCCTCATCCACCAGTACGAGGTCCGCTTCGAGCGGGGAACCGGCGTCACGACCCCACCCCTGAGCCGGGTTGTACTCGAGCAAGCGGTGGATCGTCTGCGCCTCGTGCCCGGTGGCCTCGTTGAGCCGCTTGGCGGCGCGCCCCGTCGGCGCGCACAGCAACACGCGGCGTCGCAGCGCCTTGTGGGCCACGACCAGGCTGCGCACGGTAGTCGTCTTGCCGGTGCCCGGGCCGCCGGTGATCACGAACAGGCCCTGCTCGAAGGACATTTCCACCGCCGCGCGCTGTGCCTCGGCGAGCTCGGCATCGAGCGCTTGGCGTAGCGCGCGGTCGGCGCCGAGCGGCCTGGTTCGCGCGACCGAGAGCGCGCGCAGCCGCTTCGCCGCGCGCACCTCCGAGCGGTGCAGCGGCGGCGCGTAGAGCGCGTCGTCCTCGCGGATCAGCAACCCGCGCCCCAGCAGTGTGTCCAGGGCCTCGCGCAGCGGGGCCTCCGGAACCGAGAGCTCGCGCGCCTGCTCGAGGAGCTCGGGCTCGGTCAGGAAGACGTGCCCGTCGTCGGCCGCCTTCGCGACCAGGTGGAGCGTCGCGCCAGCTGCCCGACGTGGGTCATCGTGCGCGTAGCCGAGCGCCTGTCCGATGCGGTCGGCGGTGCGAAAGCCGATGCCCGCAACCTCCTCGGCGACCAGGTAGGGGTCATCGCGCAGCACCCGCACGGTGTCCTCGCCGTAGCGCTCCCGAATGCGTCGTGCCATCGCCGGGCCCAGGCCGAGGCTGTGCAGATAGGACAGGGACTCGGCCTCCCGTGCGCGTTCGCTCACGGCCTCCGCGATGGCCTTGGCGCGCTGCGGACCGATGCCGTCGACCTCCTGGAGGCGCTTGGACTGGGTGGTGATCACCTCGAGGGTGCGGTCGCCGAAGCGCGCCACGAGCCGGTCCGCGATCGCGCCCCCCACGCCCGGCACCAGCCCCGAGCCCAGGTAGCGCTTGATACCTTCGCGCGTGCTCGGTGTCACGGGGGTGAAGCTCTCCACCTGATAGCGCTCGCCGTAGACGGCGTGCTGTTGCCGGCGCCCGCGCACCGCCAGGCTCTCGCCTGGCGACACCCCTCCCAGGTCGCCCACCAGGGTGATCTGATCGTCCTTGTCTCCGCCCTCGGGCGTGGCCGCCACCACCGCAAAGCGCCCATCCTGGCTGCGGTAGATCACGTCGTCGACGGTGACGGTGAGCGGGCGGTCCCCGGACATGGTCACGTGGAGGGTTCTAGCGTGCTTTCGCGCGTGGGTCGCCATGGTCGCGGGCATCCCTCACCACCCCGGCGTGCAGCCGTCCTCTTCGCTCAGGGAAAACTGCCCCCGATCCCCGCTGCGCGGGTCCGCTCCGACGCGCACGAGACAGACTCCGGCCCGGGGTCTCGGCGCCGCCGGGGCCGCGCTCAGCCGTCGACCGGCGGCGTCGCGCAGGTACAAGGCCTCGCCCGCGTTCGACAGCCCGTTGCCGGCCAACGCGCGCCCCAACGGGATGCGCAGCGCCCCTGGGGGCGGGGGCACGTCGGCGCTGGAGCTCGGGTCGAAACCATCGGCGACGAGCAGTACGCGCTTGCCCGGCGGCAGAGACACGCTTCGGGTGATCTCCGTGCCGGGCTCGTCGGAGGCATCCGCCAGCGCGATCCCGTACAGGTCCACCGGCTGTAGGCCGTAATTCAGCAGCTCGACGAGCTCCTGGGCCGGCTCCGGCCCGCGCGGGTCGGCCAGCACCTCGGCGATGCTCAGCGTGGGCAAGGCGCCGGTGGTCGACAGCGGGTGCTGCAGCTCCATGTCGTTGTCGGCCGCGTCACGAAGACGGAGCGTGACCGCCAGCTCCGTGTCTGGCGGCAAAGGGGCGAGCCGGACCACCACTTCACCCGGATCGGCCGCGAGGCTGACAACGGAGTCGAGCGCGACCGCTTCCAACGTGGCGGCCTCGTGAAGCTCGATGCGCAGCTCGATGCTGCTTTCGTTGGCGAGCACGCAGCCGAGCGGGGTGGCCTGCTCGTCGATCGCGCAGCTTGGAAGGATCAGCGAAGGGGGCTCTGCGTCGGGACCCGTGCCGACGTGCAAGCTCGCCTCGAATGGGCCGACCGGCCCCCCGCGCAAGTCGCGCAGGTGGGGGCTCACGACCAGGCGTAGGGTCGAGCCGGGCGGGGGTCGCCCCGTCGGTGTGAGCGTGGCGCAGGTGAGCCCCTCGAGGAAGCGGCATGCGCCGAAGCGGGTCGTGGCCGCCAGCGCGAGCCCGTCGGGGAGCTCGAGCCAGAGCGCGTCCGCGTCTTGCTGCACCGCACCGTCGAAGGCCACCACGACGCGGTCGAGGTTGGTGCCCAGGTCGAGTACGCCATCGGGGGGGAAGGTTGCGCGGACGCTCGCGCCGGCGTCGTCGTCGTTGGACACGCGCAGAGCCCACAATGCGGGCGCCTCGACGATGCGCTCACCGGCGCGGTCTCGGGCCCACGCCCCCAGCGCGAGCGAGTATGCACCGGGCGTGAGCGCGCTCGCGGGGGAGATCAGCAGGGTGTCGTCGCGTACCTCGGTGCGCAGCGTCAGCCCGCGGGCCAGATGGGCAGTGCGCAGGGGGCTGCTCCCGAGATCCTCCAGCAAGGCCTGATCGGCCGTGCCCTCGAGCAGGAACAGCGCCCCGCCCGGATCGGCGATTGCGGCCCCGCCGACGATCTGGATCGTGGCCCAGCGGGGTAGGGCGTCGAGCGCCGATGGCAGGCCGGAGGCATCCACGGCGGTCACCTCCAGCGAGCCGATCGGGCCGTGCGTCGGAGGGGGTTCGGCTGCAATGCAGCACGGGATGGATAGCGCCAACGGCGCCATTGCGAGCAGGGCCCAGGTGCGGTCCATATCCGCCCATCGGCCAGCGCGCCCCGCGGTTGCGCAACAGATCGGAGGGCGGCATGGGCCGAGACCGGCCGTTCGTCTGCAATTGCGCTATGCTTCTGAACGATGGCGTACGGTCTGGATGCACCCGTACTCGTCCTGAACAAGCACTATCAGCCGGTGCGCGTCACCCGCGCCCGGCGCGCGCTCACGCTCCTCTACGTCGGGGCCGCCCAGGTGCTCGACGCCAACCACGAGGTGCACGACTTCGAGAACTGGGCGCAGACCGAGCCGGAGCGCGATGACGAGGTCATCGGGACGACCGCGGGCTGGCTCCGTATCCCGCGCCTCGTGCTGCTCTCGCGCTACGGGCGAATCCCTGCGACCACGCTGCGGCTGTCGCGGCGCAACGTCTACCTGCGGGACGACTACACTTGCCAGTACTGCGCCGCGCAACTGCCCGCACGCGATCTGAATCTCGATCACGTGACGCCCAGGGCCGCCGGTGGCCGCGCGAGCTGGGAGAACCTGGTGACCTCGTGTCGGCGCTGTAACTTCAAGAAGGGCAGCCGCACCCCCGAGGCGGCGGGGATGCGCTTGCTGTCTCCTCCGCGGCGGCCGAGTTGGTCGACCGCCGCAGCGCTGGCGGCGACGCCGCGGCGTTTCGCAGAGTGGGAAGCCTTCTTGTACTGGCCATACACGAACCCGCCCACCCACCCCCACG
>JAPPOT010000576.1 GCA_028817855.1 Myxococcales bacterium | reverse complement strand
GCTACTCGAATCGTCGAGGTTCGCTCGGGAGCGAGCGCCCCCGCAGGGCCCACCGGAGGCGTACCCACGTACGTCGAGGATGGGACCGAGGAGGCAAGCCGCTCCTGGGCGGACCTCGGCGATTCCCTATCAGCTTGCCCTGCCGGGCTAGGTTCCGGCGATGGTCATTGCGGAGACTCGGAACGTCGGGGCGCACACCGCGGTGCGGTGGTCGAGGTCGTCGGCGATGGCGTCGATGCGCTTGAGCATGTCGTTGAGGTTGAGCGAGATGGTGACCTCGGAGACGGGGAAGGCGCGCTTGCCATCCTCGATCCAGAAGCCCGAGGCACCGCGGCTGAAGTCACCGGTCACGGCGTTGAAGCCGTAGCCCATCATGTCGGTCACGTAGAGGGCCCTCGGAGTCGAGGCGACGAGCTCCTCAGCGCTCTCGGTGCCCGGCTCGAGGAAGAGGTTCGTGGTGCCCGCACCCACCCGGCCACCGCCGCGCGAGGCGCTGGCGGTGCTCTTGGAGTCCAGCTTGCGCGCGCTGTAGCTGTCCAACAGGAAGCGCTCGAGCTGGCCCTGCTGAACGACCACGTTGCGGCGTGAGAGCAGGCCTTCGCCGTCGAAGGCACGCGAGCCAGGCGCGCGCGGAATTAGCGGGTCGTCGACGATGGTGACCCGCTCGCTGGCCACGCCCTGGCCCAACTTGTCCGCGAGGTAGCTCGACTTGCGCCAAACGGCGCCGCCGGTCACGCATCCCGCCAGGAGACCAACGATGGCGCGCCCCGCCTCCGGATCGAAGATCACGGGCGCCTCCTGTGTCTCGAGCTTGCGCGACCCGAGCTTGGCCAAGGTGCGCTCCGCCGCCTCGGTGCCGACCGCCTCAGGCTCGTCCAGCTCGTCCTGATGGCGACGCGCGCTCCAGTGGAAGCCGCTGCGCTTCTTGCCATCGGCGTCATCCGCCACGGGGCTGACCACGAGCGAGACGTAGGTCCCGCGCTGACCGCCGCGGAAGCCGCCGCTGGTGACCAGGGCGCTCGCCCCCGACTGGCGCGTCACCGTGGCGCCATCGCTGTTGGTCAGGCGCTCGTCGCGCGAGAGGGCGGCCGTCTCGGCGCGCTGCGCCATGTCGAGGGCGCGCGCGGCGTCAATGCCGTCCACGGCGTCGTCGAACAGGTCCAGATCCGCGTGCTGCTCGCGCTTCGATAGCAATGCGGGATCCGGTGGGCCCGCGAAGGGATCTTCCTGGGCCAGACCCGCGAGCTCGATCGCGTCATCGACGAAGCTGTGCAGGCCCTCGTCGCTCAGGTCGCTGGTGCTGGTGACCGCGACCTGCTTGCCCCGCATGACACGCAGCGACATGGCGCGGGAGCCCGCCTCCTCGACCACCTCGGGCTCGCCGAGGCGAACCTTGGCGGTCAGGTGCGCGCCCTCGCTCATGGTCACCTCGGCCACGTCTGCGCCCTTGTCGAGGGCGCGCTCCACGACCCGCTCGCCGAGCCCGATCAGGGCGTCCACGTCGTAGCTCATCGGTTCAACCCGTCTGCGTACCGCCGACGGTGACGGCGGAGATCTTGATGGTGGGGCAACCTACTCCAACCGGCACGGACTGACCGTTCTTGCCGCAGGTCCAGATGCCATCGGAGATGCCCAGGTCGTTGCCGAGCATGGTCACCCGGCACATGACCTCCGGCCCGTTGCCGATCAGGTTCACGCCCTTCAGCGGCGCGGTCAGCTTGCCGTTCTCGATCAGGTAGCCCTCGGTCAGGGAAAAGACGAAGTCCCCATTGGAGATGTCCACCTGCCCGCCACCGAACTTGCTGGCGTACACGCCGCGCTCCACGCTGGCGAGGATCTCCTCCGGGTCGTGCGGCCCCTCGAGCAGCATGGTGTTGGTCATGCGCGGCAGGGGGCGGTCCTGGAAGCTCTCGCGCCGACCGTGCCCCGATGGCGTCAGCTCGAAGTGCTTCGCGGAGTGGCGGTCATGCATGTAGCCGGCCAGCTTGCCCTGCTCGATCAGGACCGAACGGCCGGGCTCGTTGCCCTCGTCGTCGACGTTGATGCTGCCCCGCGAGGCGTCCAGGGTGGCGTCGTCCACCACGGTGCACAGCTCGCTGGCGACCTGCTCGCCCACGCGACCCGAGTAGTTGCTCGTGCCCTTGCGGTTGAAGTCGGCCTCCAGCCCGTGCCCCACGGCCTCGTGCAGCAGGATGCCGCTGTCGCCCGGCGCGAGCACGACCGGCATCTCCCCGGCTGGAGACTCGCGCGCGTCGAGCATGATCAGCGCGTGCCGCACCGCCTCCCTGGCGTGCCACTCGGGCGAGTGGTCATCGAAGTACTCGAGCCCCATGCGTCCGCCGCCGCCGGAGCTGCCCGACTGGCGCTTGCCGTCGTCGTCGACGATCACGCGAATGCTGAAGCGAACCAGGGGCTGGCGGTCGCTGACCATCTTGCCGTCGCTGCTGGCGATCAGGATCTCGCGCAGCTGTTCGTTGAGCGAGGCCTCCACCCGCAGCACACGCGGGTCCTCGGCGCGCGCGGCCGCATCGGCGCGCAGCAGCAGCTCGCGCTTGTCCTCGCCCGCCACGTCCAGCGTCGGCACGCGGGGAGCGTAGCGGCTCGGCGGGCGTGGGCTCTGGAACTCGACTGGAGCCGCGGCGCGGGCGCCGGAGGCAATCTGGGCCGCTGTCCGGGCCGCGCCCTCCATCGCCTCGGGTGTGAGATCCTGCACGTAGGCGTAGCCGGTGGCGTCACCCTTCATGACGCGCACACCCAGGCCCATCGAGACCGAGCGCCCCGCCGACTTCAGGATGCCCTCATCGAGCACGTAGCTGCCCGAGACCTCGTACTCGAAGAAGAGGTCCGCGTAGTCGCCGCCGTCCGCGAGGGCCTTCTCGAGTAGACGCCGCGCGATGGTCTCGTCGATCGGCGTCTCCCCCCCGGCGGCGAACGGTGCCTGGTAGCGGGTCGATCGCGGCATGAACCCAATCTAACCATCGCCCCGGGGAGGGGACACCCCTTTTTCGAATTTCGACGGAAGCCATTTCTGCTACGCTCCGAAACATGCAGCCGCACGTGGAAGCGATGGTGAAATCACTGGTCGCGGTGGCGTGGGCCGATGGGCGCATGGGGGACGAGGAGCACCAGGTGCTCGACGGCCTGATCGCAGCCTTCGGTCTGGCCGACGGCGACGCGGGCGAGATTCGGGAATACGCGAAGAGCGCGCGCACGCTCGACGACGTCCCCCTCGGAGAGCTCTCGGCCGACGACCGGCGCTTGCTGTTGCACCACGCCGTGATCGTGACCTACGTCGACGGCCACCAGAGCGACGAGGAGAAGGCGCTGGTCGAGGACCTGGCCACCCGCCTGCACATTCCGGAGAAGGAAGCTGCGCAGGTCATCTCCGCGTCGACGGCGCACGCCGAGAAACTCAAGGACCTCCTGTGATCTCGGTGCGCTCCTCGACGGGGCGGGCGACCACGTGGAGCACGAGGAAGATGGTGATCGCGCCCATGAGCAGCGCGAGCCAGGCTGGCCAAATGCCGAGGCCAACCGGCACGCAACCGAAGATCACGCTGACAGTGCCGACGAGCAGCGCGTAGGGGAGCTGGGTGCGGACGTGGGCGATCTGATCGCACTCCGTCGCCATCGCGCTCATGATGGTGGTGTCCGAGATGGGCGAGCAGTGATCGCCGAACACGGAGCCGGCGAGGATGGACGAGATGGTGCTCAAGAGCACCGCCTCGTTGCCCGGCGCCAACTGGTGGGCCATGGGGACGGCGAGGGGGAACATGATGCCCATCGTTCCCCAAGAGGTGCCGGTCGCGAAGCTGGTGATCGCGCTCACCAGGAAGACCATGGCGGGCAGCAGGCCGGGATCGAAGCCGGGGCCGAGCACCGATACCAGGAACCCCGCGGTGTTGAGGTCGTCGCGGCAGAGGTCGCCCAGGGCCCAGGCCAGCAGCAACACGGCCATCACGTGGAGCATGCTCAGACCACCCGAGCCCCAGCTGCGGGTGGCGTCCCGTAAGTTGTGTCGCGGCGAGCGGGCTGCGATCAGCACCGCGGCGATGCCTCCGATCAGGGCGCCCAGCACCATCACCTTGGAGGACTCCGCGTTGTTGAGCACGCTGGCGGGGGTGATCTCCGCGCCGGCATCGGTCGCCCCCAGGTAGCCCGTGACGAATACGCCTGCGGTCACCGCCACGAGCACGAGTAGGATCGGGAGCCAGGCGGCCAGCCAGCCGATCGACGCGGTTGTCTCGGTCGGCCGCTCGGGCTCGTCGTCCGCCACCTCGGTCGCAGCGCGCCGCTCGGCCTTCAGCATCGGCCCCATGTCCCGGTTGGTGATCGCCACCAGCAGCACGGTCGCGAGCATCAACCACGAGTAGTAGCGGCTCGAGAGCGACCGGAGGAAGAGGCCGAAGGCGTCGCCCTCGATGCCGAGCGCATCGATCTGATCACCGATGTAGGCGATCTCGGTGGCAATCCAGGTCGAGATCGGCGCGAGCGACGCGACCGGCGCGGCGGTGGCGTCGACCACGAAGGCGAGCTTCTCCTTGCTGATGCGCAGCTTCTTCCGAATCGAGCCCATGGTCGACCCGACGAAGAGGGTGTTGACGTAGTCATCAAAGAAGAACAACACGCCCAGCACCCACGAGGTGAGCTGCCCCCGGCGCCGCGTGGTGGCGTAGCGTGTCAGCCCGCCCGCCATGCTCGCGGCGATGTCGGTCTTGCTGATCACGCGGATCATGCCGCCGAGACACAGGGCGAGCGCGAGGATCCACTGGTGCCCCGAGTCGGTGAGCGCGTTCCAGAGATAGCGATCGAAGAAGCGCAGGGGCGCCGCCACGGCGCCGTGCACCATCGCCGCCCCAACCAGCACGCCGAGGGCCAGGGCCGGGACCACGCGCTTGAAGACGAGCGCGCCGCCGATCGCCAGCAGCGGCGGCAACAGCGACAGCCAGGTGGGTTCGCCGTGGCCCAAGTTGCTCACTCGGCGCTGAGGTAGTCGATGACCGCATCTGCGACGCGGCGCTGGCGGGCCTCGCCGAGCTCGGCGAAGACCGGCAGCGCGAGGACCTCCGAGGCCGCGCGCTCGGCCTCGGGGAATGTGCCCTCGGCCAGTCCCAGGTTGGCGAAGCAAGGCTGCCGATGCAGGGCGAGGGGATAGTAGATGGCACTGGCGATACCTCGCGCGCGCAGGTGCTCCTGCAGACCATCGCGACGGTCGGTGCGGATCACGTACTGGTTGTAGACGTGGCCATCGCACAGCCGCGCCGGCGTGGTCAGGCGCTCGGGGGCGAGACCGGCATCCGCGAACCAGCGGTCGTAGCGCGCAGCATTGTCCCGGCGGGTCTGGGACCAGGCCTCCAGGTGCGGCAGCTTGGCGCGAAGGGCGGCGGCCTGGATGGCGTCGAGCCTGAAATTCCCGCCCACCACGTGGTGGTAATACTTGGGGCGGCTGCCGTGGGCCCGAATGATGCGCATGCGCTCGGCCAGCTCCGCGTCGTCGGTGGTGACCAGCCCGCCGTCGCCGAGGGCACCGAGATTCTTGGATGGGAAGAAGGAGAAGCAGGCGAGCGCGGTGCCCTGTCCGACCCGGTGCGCGTCGCAGCGTGCGCCGAGGGCCTGCGCGGCATCTTCGACGATGGGCACCTCGCGGGCAGCCGCGATCGCGCGCAGCGGGTCCATCTCCGCCAACTGCCCGAAGAGGTGGACCGGCACGATCGCCTTCGTGCGCTGCGTAAGCGCGCCCTCGAGCTGCGTCACGTCGAGATTGAAGGTGTCGGGGCGAATGTCGACGAAGACCGGCCGCGCGCCCACGCGAGCCACACAGCCCGCCGTGGCGAAGAAGGAGAATGGCGTCGTCACGACCTCGTCGCCGGGACCCACCTCGAGGCACATGAGGGCGGCGAGCAGCGCGTCGGTGCCGCTGGACACCCCGATCGCGTGCTCAGCCTGCAAGTGCTCGGCGACCTCGCGCTCGAACGCGGCCACCTCCTCGCCGAGGATGTACTGTCCCGAACGCACGACGCGCAGCACCGCCTGCTCCACGGCGCCGTCCAGGCTCTCGTGCTGGGCCCGGAGGTCCAGCAACGGGACGTCATCGCGCTCGCTCATGCCCGGGGCTCGCAGCTCTTTCGGTGGATCTCGTAGCCGTTGCCGCAGCGCGGGCAGTCCACGTCACCGGGGCCGTCCGGCAGGCGCTCACCGCACGCGCAGGCCCAGCCGAGACGCCCCGCGGGATTGCCCACGACCACCTCGTAGGGCCGCGTGCCCCGCACCACGACGCTGCCCGCGCCGACCATGCTGAAGGCGCCCAGGTCGTGGCCGCAGACGATGGTGGCGTTGGCGCCGACCGTGGCCCCGCGATCGACGCGCGTGGTTACGAACTCGTCCTTGCGCTCCACGCCGGCCCTGGGCGTGAGCACGTTCGTGAATACGCAGCTCGGACCCAGGAAGACGTGATCGGCGATCTCGACGCCCTCGTAGATCGAGACGTTGTTCTGGACCTTGACGCCGTTGCCGAGCCGCACGCCCGGGCCGACGTAGACGTTCTGCCCCAGCACGCAGTCCGCGCCGATGCGCGCGCCCCGGCTGACGTGCACGAAGTGCCACACCCGTGTGCCGTCGCCGAGCTCCACGTCGTCGTCGATGACGGCGGTCGGGTGGACGTACGCGCCCATCCGTCGAAGTGTAGCCGGGGCCACGGCGCAATTGCGAACAACGGCGCCCCGCGCTCCCCTGACAGGAGGAGGGATGATGTGGGCGCCGACCGCACGTGCCGCCCCAAACGCTCAAACAAGAAAGGCCCCGGCGCGAACCGGGGCCCTCTGACCATACGGGGCCGCCTAGAACTTCAGGTTGCCCTTGTCCTCCTTGGGCGCAGCGCCGGGACCGCCGAGGCCCTCCACGACGTTTCCACCCATGTCTTCGAACTTGAAGGCACCCGTGATCTTGAAGGCGTTGCCGTCATCCACGCGGATCATGATGTCCACGGGGCCCGGCTCCATGCGGTTGGGCGTCGTGACCTCGATTGTCTCTGGGTTGCGGATCGCCACGTTGCTGGTCTTCTTCGTGCCGAAGTAGATCGTGTATCCGATGTCCTGGCGGAAGTTCTGGCCGATGATGCGCACGGTCTGGTCGCCCTGGGTGTGCCCAACCTTGGGGTCCACATCGAGGATCCGCGTCTCGCCACCGCCCTCGCAGCCGGACAGAAGCAGGCACGCGACCGCGGGTACCACCATTCCCATGAGAATCCACTTCGACATGCGCTACACCTTCCTGGCTGTGAGCTCTCTGTTGGAGACCCGTAAAATTCGGGATAAATTGACCACTGACTCCAAAATCACGATACGCGAGGGCTACGTTGAGGGTCAAGCACCCACATCTGGGACAGACTGCGCATGCACGCGAATGCGGATCAGCGTCGGGTTAATTCGCTACGATCGTCTGTGCTTTGCTCCTTGAGAGCTTGCTTGAGCGGGGTCCTGCGCCGTGGCTAAGCAAAACCTGCTTCTCGTGGACGCCGATGTCCGCAGCCTCCGGGTCCTGGAGGTCAGCCTGCGCAAGGCCGGCTATAGCGTGGCGGCCTGCCCTGACGCCCAGAACGCGCTCGAGATGCTCGAGCTGAGCAAGCCGGACCTGATCCTGTCGGACACCCGTCTGCCGGAGATGGACGGCTTCGCCTTCGTCGAAGAGATTCGCAAGCACTCCGAGTGGGTGGACATCCCGCTCATCTTCTTGAGCAGCGACGTCTCGGTGGAGAGCAAGGTGCGTGGACTCGAGCAGGGCGTCGAGGACTACCTGACCAAGCCGATCTACATCAAGGAGATCATCGCGCGCGTGAACCTGGTGCTGCAGCGCAAGCAGCGCGAGGGCCTCGAGGAGCGCACCACCGCGGGCAAGACGCGCTTCACCGGCTCGCTCGCGGACATGGGACTGGTCGACCTGCTGCAGACGATCGACAACAGCAAGAAGTCCGGCGTGCTCTACCTGAGCTCGGGCGCCAACCAGGGCGCCATCTACTTTCGCGATGGCTCCCTGGTCGACGCCGAGCTGGGCGGCCTGCACGGCGAGAAGGCCGTCTACCGCATGCTCGTGTGGGGTGACGGCAACTTCGAGGTCGACTTCCGCGAGGTGCGCCGCGAGGACGTGATCCAGACCTCAACCCAGGGCGTGCTGATGGAGGGCATGCGCAGGCTGGACGAGTGGGGACGGCTGTTGGAACAGCTGCCCGAGCTCGAGAGCGTCTTCGAGGTCAATGACGAGGAGCTGCTCGAACGGTTGGCGGAGATCCCGGACGAGATCAACGCCATCCTGCGCCAGTTCGATGGCCACCGCTCACTGATGCAGGTGGTGGACCTGTGCGCGATGGACGACATCGAAGCCCTGACCGCGATCTCGAAGCTCTACTTCGAGGGGCTGATCTTCGACACGGGCCGCAAGGCCGGCTCGGATGCCGACGAGGGGGCCGACGAGGGCGCGCACAGCGCGGAGACCCTGGCGCCGCCCGACATTCATCTCAGCGAGCAGCTCGTGCCGGGGGAAGAGGCGCTGGCCGCCCTGTCCACGGCGGCGACCGCCGCCGGACCCGACGCTCCCGAAGCCGGAGCGGGCGACAAGGGCACACTGCTGCCGGAGCCGCGGACCGATCGGGAGGCGGTCACCCTGGCCGGCGAGCACCCTCTGCACGAGCACAGGGGCGCGGCCGACCCGGGCGCGAAGGACGAGACGCGCAGCACGATGGACTACGGCCCCCCCGGCGCGGAGATCACCTCCGCGCGCGCGCAAAAGGGCAAGGGCGGTCGGCTCAAGGGTGAGTCGACCTTGCGCGGGGTGAAGGCCGCCGACAGCGGCGGAAGCAACGGGCAGGAAGGGTCCGCAAGCTCGCCGGGCAGCGAAGACGCGGCGCTGGTGCGCTCGCGGAAGAAGCGCCGGCGGCGCAAGCGACTGTCGATGGCGACCTCGCCCGGGATGCTGTCTGCGACCCCGGCGGACTCCCTGCGCAAGGGGACGGATCCGCAGCTCATGGCTTCCGAC
>JAPPOT010000112.1 GCA_028817855.1 Myxococcales bacterium | reverse complement strand
CCCGTTGCCGGTGACGCTGCCCTCGTGAGCACGCGCGCACCGGATTCGGGGGCCCGGCCGGCGGCCGCGGACGAGTTCGCCGCCTCGGCCGCCGGCGGTGAGGCCGCCCCCAACGAGGCCGGCGCGACGGGCGAAACAACCGCCGCAGGAGAGACCACGGCCGCTGGTGACACGCCGGCCGGCGGCAAGCGAAAGCGCAAGCGGAAGCGAAAGCGCAAGGGCGACGCTGCGACGACCGCGGCTGGCGCCGACGCGGATCCGGAGGCCGAGGCCAAGCGCAAGAAGAAGGAAGCGGCCGCCGTGCCCTTCCTGCGCCTCTTTACCGGCGCAAACGCCGGCAAGAAGCATGGCTTCGCGGTCGGCGAGGTGATCGCCGGACGCGTCACCAGCGCGTCGGAGGGCCCGATCGTGGTCGACCTCTTCGGCAAGGCCGTCGCGGTGGCAGACGAGTTCGAGCCGCGTGAGATTCCACCGGAGCCCGATCCGGAGCCGCTGCAGACGAGCACGGAGAGCACTGCCGGCGCAGAGGCCGGGGCTGCGCCAACGCCCGAGGGGTCGACGGACGCGGCGGCGACGGAGCCCGCTCCCGCTGGCGTGACCGAGTCAGCGGCGGAGCCTGTGGTGGAGTCAGTGGCGGAGCCTGCGGCTTCTGGCGTGGCCGAGTCAGCCGAGGAGTCCGCGGCTGCACCCGCTTTCGAGTCGGAGCAGCCAGCGGGGTCGGCGACGGTTGCCGCGTCTGCGTCCGAGCCGTCGGCGGAGCCCGCATCCGAGGTCGCGCCCGAGGCGGCGAACGCTTCGGAGCCCGCTGCCGCGGCGGTGGAGGCGGCGTCCAGCACGGAGCCCGCGGCTGCCGAGGCCGCGGACGATACCCTCGCCGGCGAGGATGCGCCCGACTCGGCGCGCCCCAAGGGCCCGCTGGCACCTGCGCCCGTCGTACCGGAGGGTGCCGGGCGTCCGGAGCCGCCCCAGGTGGGTGGCGTGTTCAGAGGTCGCGTGGGTGCCGTCGCGGAGAGCGGTCACATCGCGATCGTCAACCGCATCATGGATCGCGCGGCCGTGCGTGCACAGCTCGACCAGTACCGCGGCGAACGGCGTCGCGTGCAAGGTGTCGTCTTCGGCTTCAATCGCGGTGGCTTCGACGTGCTGGTCGCCGGCGTGCGTGCCTTCTGTCCGGCGAGCGCCATGTCGCTCGAGGAGATCCCGGATCCGAACGCCTACGTGGGTCAGAAGCTCGAGTTCTTGCTTCCGCCGGTGCACGGCGCGGGCAAGGACATCGTCGTCAGTCGCCGTACGATCCTGGAGCGACTGCAGCGCAAGAAGGCCAAGGAGCTGCTCAAGTCCCTGCAGAAGGGGCAGCGCTTCACGGGGCGTGTGACGAGCGTCCGCGAGTTCGGCGTCTTCGTCGACATCGGTGGCGTGGAGGGCTTGGTGCACCAGAGCGAGCTCTCCTATGCGCACGGGGTCAAGCCCGGCGACGTGGCGAAGCCGGGCGACGTGGTCGAGGTCGCGGTGCTACGCGTGGGCGGCGAGCCCAAGAAGGGCGATGGCGACAAGGCCGACAAGAGGGGTCGCAAGGACAAGCTCACGCGTGTCAGCCTCTCGATGAAGGCCCTGCAGCCCGATCCGTGGGACGCACACGCCGAGGCGATCAAGGAAGGCTCGATCCGCGAGGGCAAGGTCTCGCGCACGACCGAGTTCGGCGCCTTCATCGAGCTGGCGCCCGCGATCGAGGGCCTCCTGCACATCTCCGAGCTGGGTCGTGACCTGAAGCACGCCAACCAGGCGCTGAAGGAGGGCGAGACCCTGCACGTGGTGGTGGAGCGCACCGACAAGAAGGCGCGCCGCATCTCCTTGTCGCGCCTGAGCGCATCCGAGCTGGAGGACTACAAGGCCGGCAAGCTCGGGGACGGCGAGATCAAGATCATCCGCACGGGCTCGCGCATCAGCGTGCAGATCGAGCGGGTGGAGCAACGCGGCATCACCGTGCGCATTCCCGGGGCGATCGGCAAGCGCGCGCGGGGCTGCATCCCCAACAGCGAGTCGGGTCACGAGCGCGGCGCGGACCTGCGCAAGCTCTTCCCGTCGGGCAGCGAGGTCGAGGTCAAGGTGATCGGCACAGACCGCGATGGGGGCCTGCGCTGCTCGCCCAAGGCCCTGGCCGTCGACGAGGAGCGGCGCGCGGTGAAGGACTACCGCCGCGAGGCCTCGAAGCAGGGCTTCGGGACCTTCGGGGACCTGCTCAAGGCCAAGCTGGGGCAGTAGGGCAGGGCGCCTTTCGAATGGTTGCCAGGGACCGAGGGTGCTGCTACATAAGCGCCCCTCTGGGCGATTAACTCAGCGGTAGAGTGCGATCTTCACACGGTCGAAGTCGCTGGTTCGACTCCAGCATCGCCCACCAACTATGTCAGACGAGCTCGTTCTCCTCTCTCACGACGACGACGTCAGCACGCTGACGATCAACCGTCCCGACGCGCTCAACGCCCTCAACGCTTCGGTCCTCGAGGCGCTCGACGGCGCGATCGAGCGGTGCGCCGAGCGCGGGCCCCGCTGCCTGATCGTGACCGGCGCGGGCGAGAAGGCCTTCGTGGCCGGCGCCGACATCGCGGCCATGTCCAAGATGGACGGCGCCCAGGGACGCGACTTCGCTCGGCTCGGGCAGCGCGTGCTCGCTTCCCTCGAGGCGTTGCCGTTTCCCGTCATCGCCGCCGTGAACGGGTTCGCCCTCGGCGGCGGCACCGAGCTGGCGCTGGCGTGCGACTTCATCTACGCGTCCGACAAGGCGAAGTTCGGGCAGCCCGAAGTCAAGCTCGGCATCATCCCCGGCTTCGGAGGCACCCAGCGCCTGGCCCGTCGTGTGGGTCCCGGGCTCGCGCGCGAGCTCATCTACACCGGCCGGATGATCGGCCACGAGGAGGCCCTGCGCATCGGCCTGGCCAATGCGGTCGTTCCGCGCCGTGAGTTGCTCGACAAGGCGCGCGAGGTCGCCGCGGAGATCGTGGCCGTGAGCCCCCGTGCGGTGGCTGGGGCCAAGGACGTCATGAACGCGGGGGCGCACCTCGCCCTGGACGCGGCCGTCGAGCTCGAGGCGGAGGCCTTCGCCGACTGTTTCGGCCCCGAGCAGCACGAGGGCATGGGCGCGTTCCTCGAGAAGCGGCCGCCCAAGTTCAAGTGAGGGTGACCAACACCGGCGCGTGATCGGAAGGCTGCTTGCCCTTGCGCTCGTTGCGGTCGATCTCCGCGGCAGTGCAGCGCTCCGCCACCGAGGTGGTCGCCAGCACATGGTCGATGCGCAGCCCGTTGTTCTTGGGAAAGCCCAGCTGCCGGTAGTCCCACCAGGAGTAGTAGCCCGCTTCCTCGTGATGTTTGCGGAAGCAGTCCTGCAGCCCCCAGTCCATCATGGCGCGGTAGGCCGCGCGCACGTTGTCGACGCATAGCACGCTGTCGCCCCATTCGTCGGGCCGCGCGACGTCGCGCTCGTCGGGAGCGATGTTCAGGTCGCCGCACACCACCAGCGCGGACTCGGGCGTGTAGTGGCGGTCGAGGTAGCCCATGAAGCGTTCCAGCCAACGGAGCTTGTAGGCGTGCTTGTCCGATTCCACCTTGCCGCCGTTGGGCACGTAGACCGAGACCACGTCGATCGGCTGCTCGCCCGGCGTCGTGACCGCGATGATGCGCGCCTGCGGATCGTCCTCGTCGTCGCCCATGCCGATGCGAACCGCCGTCGGTTCCTCCTTCGTGAGGATCGCGACGCCGTTGTAGGTCTTCTGACCGTGGACGGCGGAGCGATAGCCGGCTGCTTCCACCTCCTCGTGGGGGTAGGCGTCGTCCACGACCTTGAGCTCCTGCAGACACAGGACGTCGGGCGCGTGCCGATCGAGCACGCCGAGCAGCCGGTCCTTGCGGGCCTTGACCGAGTTGACGTTCCAGGTGCCGATCTTCATGGTGGTCGGCGAGCATACACGCGGAGGTGAGCTCAGCCATGTCGAAACGCGCGATTTCCACGGACGGAGCACCGGCTGCGGTTGGACCCTACAGTCAGGCGATCGAGGCCGGCGGCTTCCTCTTCCTCTCGGGGCAGGTGCCGCTCGATCCCGCCACGGGCAGGCTGATCGAGGCCGATGACATCCGCGACCACGTCCGCTGCGCCATGGACAACCTGGCCGCCGTGCTCGAAGCGGCCGGTAGCACCCTCGACCGCGTCGTCAAGGTCACCTTGCTGCTCGACGACATCCGCGACTTCAAGGCTGCGAACGAAGCCTATGCCGAGTACTTCCCTGACACCCCCCCAGCCCGAGCCGCCTACCAGCCCGCCAAGCTCCCGATCGACGCGCGCGTGGAGATCGAGCTGATCGCCCTCGCGGGCTAGGGGCTAGCCGAACGGCTCGCGCACCACGATCGTCTGCTCCCGGTCCGGCCCCACGCTCACCAGCCAGACCGGACACTCGATTTCCTCTTCGATCCGCGTGATGTACGCGCGCGCGTTCTCGGGCAGATCCTCGACGCGCCGGCAGCCGCTCACCGGCTCGTCCCACCCGGGCATGGTCTCGTAGACCGGCGTCACCCGGTCCAGGTCGTCGTAAGGCGGTGTGTCGAGACGCTTGCCGTCGAGCTCGTAGCCGGTGCAGAGCTGGAGCTCCTTCATACCGGTCAGCACGTCGATCTTGGTTAGCGCCAGGCCGCTGAAGCTGCTGACCTGGGCGGCGAAGCGCAAGGCGGGAAGGTCGAGCCAGCCGCAGCGCCGCGGGCGCCCCGTAGTTGCGCCGAACTCCGCACCGGCCTCTCGCAGGGCGTCGCCGGCGTCGCCCTCCATCTCCGTGGGGAAGGGGCCGTTGCCGACGCGCGTCGCGTAGGCCTTGCTGATCCCGACGACGCTCGAGATCGACGTCGGTCCGATGCCCGCACCGACGCAGGCGCCACCGGCCACGGTCGAGGAGCTCGTCACGAAGGGGTAGGTGCCGGAGTCGATGTCGAGCAGAGCGCCCTGGGCGCCCTCCATCAACACGCGCTCTCCCTGCTTGAGCGAGCGGCGCACCGCGTCGGCTGCGTTGCCGATCATCGGCGCCAGCGTCTCGCCGTACTTCACGTAGCGCTCCACGGTCTGCGCCACGTCCGGCAGCTCGCCGCCCAGTGCAGCAACCACCGGAGCCCAGGCGTCGAGGTTGGCGCGCAGCTTGCGCTCGAACTTCTCGCGCGACAGCAGGTCGCCGATGCGCAGGCCGCGCCGCGCCACCTTGTCCTCGTAGGCTGGGCCGATGCCGCGCTTGGTTGTGCCAAGGGCGCCGGCCTGTCGATCGCGGAGCTCGTCCACCAGCGTGTGCTGGGGCAGTACCAGGAAGGCGCGCTCGGAGATCAGGAAGCGCTCCTGGGCGAACAGCCCACGCGCATCGAGGGTTTGGATCTCGTCGATCAGGACCTTCGGATCTACCACGGTGCCCTGGGCGAGCACGCAGCGCGTGTCCTGGTGCAGAGCACCCGACGGCATCAGATGGAAGATCAGCTGCTCGCCCTCGACCACCAGGGTGTGACCGGCGTTGGCGCCACCCGCGTAGCGCACCACCTGATCGGCGAACCGGGCATAGATGTCGACCACCTTGCCCTTGCCTTCGTCGCCCCACTGGGCGCCCACGACCACTACGGCTCCCATCGTTCAGCCCTTTCGTCCACTCAACCGCGGCACAGCGTTCGAACCCGTTCGGGATCCGCGAGGTCCCCGGCTCCGAGCCCATGCGTTGAATCGTCCGATGCCCTGGTGAGTCGCGCCTTGCCCCGTGAGAGCACCAACGCCGCATCGTAGCCCCACGCGCGTGCGAACGCGAGGCAAGCCTTGGCGTTCGTCGTTTCCAGCGTGGCCGCCACGATGCCCGCCGCCCGCAGCCGATCACACACATCCAGCGCCGCGCTGCCACCTCCGCCCACGACCAGCCGCAGCGGGTGGTCGTTCGGGCCCGCGATGCCGGCGTTGCGCAGCGTCCACTGCAGGTTGCGCAGATCGAGCGCGAAGCCCGTCGCGGGGGCGTCCATCTCGAAGTTGGACAGCAGGTTGTCGTAGCGCCCGCCCGCGCCGAGCGCCTCGCCGGGCCCGTGCGCCAGCAAGGTGAAGTGGACGCCCGTGTAATACGCGAGTCCGCGGGTGTCTGCGAGATCGAAGCCGATGCGCTCGGAGAGGCCCAGCGCTTCGAGGCGATCGGTCAGCGCCGCGAGCCCGTCGAGGGCGTCCTTGGCCACGTCCCAGCGGAAGCGCCTGCGCGCGTCGCGGAGCACCGCGCGATCTCCGTAAGCGTCGATCAGCGAACACAGGCGCCTGCCGATGGTCTTGCCGGCCCCGGCGTTGTGCAGAATGGTCTCGAGCAGCGCGCCGTCCTTCTGCGCGACCGCCGCGGTCGCAGACGCTCGCGCTTCGTCGGGCACCTGCAGCAGGAGCGAGCGCACCAGGCGGATGTCGCTGAGCTCGATGCGGAACTCCTGCAAGCCGACGCTCTCCAGCGCGCGCGCCGCCAGGGAGACCACCTCGGTGTCTGCCGCGACGCCCGGCAGGCCGATGCACTCGAGCCCCGCCTGCGTGATCTGCCGGTGGCTGCGCGCCCTGCCACTGCGGCGGCGAAAGACGCGGCCCTCGTAGCACAGCCGGTAGGGGGGAGGGCGGTCGGGCAGCTGGGTGGCCACGATGCGCGCGACCTGGGGCGTGATGTCCGGGCGCAGCACCGCAACCTCGCCGCTCTCCGGCTCGACGAAGCGCAGCAGATCCCGATCCTCCACCGAGTCGTTGCCGCGCGCCACCACGTCAGCGTGCTCGAAGACCGGCGGCGTCACCAGCTCATAGCCGGCCAGCTCGAAGCTTCGCAGCACGCTGCGCGAGAGCGCGCGCCGCTCCGCCGCCTCCGGCGGGAGCAGGTCTCCCATCCCCTTCGGGGTGACGAGGGAGGTGCCTCCGCGCGAGAGGTATTCGCTCACCGAGCGCTTCACGGCATCACATCTTCACGAGCAGGACCGAGCGCACGGCCGGCAGGGCGCGCAGCTCCTGGAGGGCGTCTTCCAGCACCTCCTGATCGACGTTCCACAGCGCCAGGGCTTCGCCCTCCGCCAGCCCCACCTGCATGCGCGAGACGTTGATCTCGCGCTGGCCCAGGATCGTGCCAACCGCGCCGATCACACCCGGACGGTCCTCGTTCTGCATGATCATGACGCGCCCTTCCAGCGTCGCCTCGAGCTCGTAACCGTCCAGACCGACCAGCAGCGATTGGGACGAAGCACCGACGGTGCCGGTGGCGGTGTGCAGCCCGCCTTCGCCCGACACCGTGACGCGCACGCTGCTGGTGTACTGCCGCGGGGTTTCCTCGCGCACCTCGATCACGTTGATCCCGCGCTCCTTGGCCTCGTAGGGCGCGCTGATCGGGTTCACCGGCTCCTCCAGGAATCGCTCCAGGAATCCGGCGAGGGCCGCGTTCGCGACGGGCCGCACGCCGTGCTCGCCCGCAGAGCCCGTGCAGGTCACGCGCAGCTCGCGCACGTCGATCGGCTCCAGCTGTCCCAGCAGCTTGCCGAGTCGGCGCGCCAGCGTGACGTAGGGCTTGAGCTGCTCGGCAGCCTCGCCCGCCAGCGCCGGCACGTTGAGCGCGTTCTTGATCGTGCCCTCGGTCAGGTAGTCCACGACCTGCTCCGCGATCTCCCGCGCCACCCGATCCTGCGCCTCTGCGGTGGAGGCGCCCAGGTGCGGCGTCACGATCACGCGGTCCTGCTTCAGCAGCGGGTTGTCGGTCTCAACCGGCTCCTGGCCGAAGACGTCGAGCGCGGCGCCGCCGACCTTGCCGCTCTCCACGGCCTGTGCGAGCGCGGCCTCGTCGACGATTCCGCCGCGGGCGGCGTTCACGATCAGCACGCCGGGCTTCATCTTCGCGATCGCGTCCTTGCCGATCAGCCCCTTGGTTTCAGGAGTCAGTGGCGCGTGCACGGTGATGAAGTCGGCTCGCTCGAATAGCTCGTCGAGCGATACCAGCTCGACGCCGAGGCTGGCGGCGCGCTCCGAGCTCAGGACAGGATCGAAGGCGATCACGTTCATCTTCAGGCCCTGGGCGCGGTTGGCGGCGATGCGCCCGATGTTGCCCATGCCGATCACACCGAGCGTCTTGTCTGCGATCTCGGTGCCCTGGAACTTGCTCTTCTCCCACTTGCCCTCGCGCATGGAGGCCGTGGCCTGGGGGATGCGGCGCGCCAGGGACATCAACAGCGAGATCGCGTGCTCGGCCGTGGTCACCGCGTTGCCGGTCGGCGTGTTCATCACGACGACGCCCTTGCGGCTGGCGGCGGGCACGTCGACGTTGTCGACGCCGATACCTGCGCGGCCGACGACCTGCAGCGACTCGGCCTGCGCCAGCACCTTGGCGGTGACCTTTGAGCCGCTACGGATGATCAGGCCGTCGTACTCGCCGATGGTGTCGGCCAGCTCCTCCTCGCTGAGGCCTGGCTTGTAGTCCAACTCGATGCCCGAGGCGCCCTTGAGAACGCTGAGGCCGGAGTCGCTGAGCTTGTCGGAAACGAGGACTTTGGCTGTCATTTCTGCTGTACCGTCAAGGGGTTACCGCCCAAGACCGCACCCATGCCCGCCCCCGCGTGCCGCGCGCACACCGGTCGTGTGTCGCGACCTGTCGCCCGGCGGGCATCCAGGGTCGCGACCCTCGCGGTGTGCGCTCTATCGAGGGACATCGAGCTCGGCTGTCGTCGAAAACGGCGTGGGAGGGCTAGCACCCGTCCCGGTGCACCGTCAAGGAGATTGAGTTGTGTCTGTAATGGACTTTTCCTTTGGCACAGCAAGCGAGGGTGGATCGCGGTGAGCGCGCTCAAACCTGCGCGGGATCAACCTCGGGGGCCCCCCATCGCTCCCTGGTTCGGGCCCACTCATTCCGTACTTGACCTTACAGCGCGATTCGGCTTTTAAGCGCCCCACGTCGCCAGCGGGAGTCCGACCGGGAGCTCGTTGCACGACTTGACACGCGGGCGGCCCCGACCCTAGCCGACCCGGCGGAGACCACGAGCGCGACCCCCACCGGGTCCCGCTTTCCGACCGTCCTTGTACACGCGTCAGCCCGTCGTTATAACGCCGCGCGATTTCGTCTCCGGACGACTCGAGTAACGAGCACGCACATGCAGCTATTCCCTCGTTCGTTGAACTACATACCGCTGATCGCCGCCGTCGCCGTGGCGGGCGGCGGCGCCAGCGCGACCTGGGCGATCTGGTACTACGCCTCGCCCAAGAACCTGCAGGTCGGCTACGCGCCCGAGCAGCCCATCGACTACAGCCACAAGCTGCACGCCGGTGACCTCGGGATCGACTGCCGATACTGCCACGCCAACGTGGAGCGCTCCCAGGAGGCGATGGTGCCTCCTACCCAGACCTGCATGGGCTGCCACTCGGTGGTCAAGAAGGACTCGGAGAAGCTCGACGCGCTGCGTGACAGCTGGGACACGGGCGATCCGGTCCACTGGGTCCGCGTCCACAAGCTGCCGGACCACGTCTTCTTCGATCACAGCGTGCACGTGGCCGTCGGCGTCGGCTGCGTGAGCTGCCACGGCCGGGTCGATCAGATGGAGGTCGTGAGGCTGGAGGAGCCGATCAGCATGGGCTGGTGCCTGGAATGCCACCGCGACCCCCAGCCCAACCTCCGACCGCGGGAAGAAATCACCAATATGACCTGGAGTGGCCAGCACCCCGATACCGAGGTCAACCCGCCGGAGCACTGCACGGGGTGTCACCGATGAGCAAGGGCATGAACAGAGAAGCCACGGGCGGCGCCAAGGTCTTCTGGCGCAGCCTCGAGATGAAGGCGGACGCGGATCGTGCTGCCGAGCACGCGGGTTCGGACGTCATCAAGCGCACGGTCGACGCGCGCGAGCTGACACGCCTCAACCGCCGCAACTTCATGACCCTCTCGGGCGCGATCGGCGCCCTGGCGGGGCTCGAGGGCTGCATTCGCCGGCCTGCCGAGAAGATTCTTCCCTATAGCGAGGCACCCGACGACGTCACGCTCGGCAATGCGCTGCACTACGCCACCGCGGTCCAGCGGCGCGGCGAGACGGTGGGTCTGCTGGTCACGGCCAACGAGGGCCGGCCCACGAAGATCGAGGGCAACCCGGTGCACCCGGCGAGCCGCGGTGCTACCGACATCTTCACCCAGTCGCGCATCCTCGATCTCTACGATGCCGATCGGGCTCAGCAGCCCAGCAAGTCCGGCATCCCGAAGAGCTATGCGGACTTCGACGGCGTCCTCGGCGACGCGATCGCGGCAGCGCTGAAGGGCGGCGGCAAGGGCCTGCGAGTGCTGATGACGCCGACCAACTCGCCCACCGTGCAGGCCCTGCGCCAGAAGGTGAAGGCGCGCTTCCCCCAGGCCGGCTTCCACACCTACGCGCCGCTCAACGATGACGCCGAGCGGCAGGCCACGCAGCTGGCCTTTGGGCAGCCCCTGGTCGTGCGCAACGACTTCGAGCGCGCGCGCATCGTCCTCTCGCTCGACTCCGACTTCATGCTGACCGAGACCGGTAGCGTGGAGGCGACCAAGGGCTACGCCCGGGCGCGCACCATGAACTCGGCCGCCGACGAGCCCAACCGGCTCTACGTCGTCGAGCCGAGCATGTCGGTGACCGGCTCCAACGCCGACCACCGCCTTCGTCTGAAGGGCTCTGCCATCGGTGCCTACCTCAAGGCGCTGGCTGCCGAGCTCGTCGCTCAGGGCGTACCGGTCGGGACGACGATCGGCTCGGCCATCAGCGGTAGCAAGGCTCCCGCGGGTGTGCCCGAGACCTGGATCAAGGTCGTCGCCAAGGAGCTGGCAAGTCACCGCGGCCAGTCGCTGGTCGTTGCAGGCTCGCGCCAGCCGGCAGCGGTGCACGCCTTGGTCTTCGCCATCAACCGCGCACTCGGCAATCCGGGCAAGACTGTCAGCTACGCTGCGGCCCCCGACATCGCGGCCAAGCCCTGCTTCGACGACATCAAGGCCCTCGCGGCCGACATGGCCGGCGGCAAGGTCGACACGCTCGTCATTCTGGGCGGCAACCCGGTGCACGACGCCCCGGTCGATGTGGGCTTCCGCGATGCGATCAAGAAGGTCAATCTCTCGATCGCCTTCACCGACCGCGCTGACGAGACCGCGGACCTGGCCTCGTGGCACGTGCCCCGCGCCCACGAGCTCGAGTCCTGGGGCGACCTGGTGGCGCGCGATGGCCGCTACTCAGTGCAGCAGCCGCTCATTGCGCCGCTCTTCGAAGCGCGCAGCGACCTCGAGGTCCTCGCCACCCTCGCGGGTGAAGAGGGCGGGGCCCGCGCGCTGGTGCAGGCCACAGCGGCCGCCCGCGGCGCCGGTGACTCGCTGGCCTTCGACCGCCTCGTCCAGAAGGGCGTGAGCGACTCGGGCGCCTCCCAGGTGCTGGCGGGCATCGCGGTCAACGAGAGCGCGGTCGTCCAAGGCCTGAGCACGCTGCAGGGCTCGGGCGACGGCCTCGAGGTGGTCTTCTTGCCGGACAACAAGGTTTGGGACGGCGATCAGGTCAACAACACCTGGCTGCTCGAGATCCCGGACCCGATCACGCGCATCACTTGGGACAACGCCGCGCTGATCGGCCCGAGCACGGCCAAGCAGCTCGGCGTCGAGAACGGCGACATGATTCGCGTGAGCGTCGGCGGCGCCTCGGTCGAGATCGTCGCCTGGGTACAGCCGGGCCAGGCCGACGGTGTGGTCGGGCTGCCGCTAGGCTGGGGCCGCAGCAAGGCTGGCCAGAACGCGGTCGGGGCAGGCTTCGACGTCTACCCTCTACGCACCACGGCCGCGCCCCACTACGCCGGCGGCGCAAAGGTCGAGAAGCTGGGCAGCACCTACCCGATCTCCCAGACCCAGGAGCACGACTTCATGGAGGGCCGCCCGCTCGCGGTCGACGCCACCGTTGCGGAGTACCGGGAGAGGCCGCAGTTCGGTCAGTGGGCCTCGCCCGACTTCTCGGCCGGACCCCTCTGGCAGACGGTTGACTACACCAAGGGCCTGCAGTGGGGCATGGTCATCGACCTGAACAACTGCACGGGGTGCTCCGCATGCGTGGCCGCCTGCCAGGCCGAGAACAACATCCCGGTGGTCGGCAAGGACCAGGTGTCTCGCGGTCGCGAGATGTCGTGGATGCGCATCGACCGCTACTACGTGGGCGAGGACATCGACGACCCCGAGGTCGCCTACCAGCCGGTAGGCTGCCAGCACTGCGAAGAGGCGCCCTGCGAGAACGTCTGTCCGGTCAACGCGACGTCCCACAGCCCCGAGGGCCTCAACGACATCGCCTACAACCGCTGCATTGGCACGCGCTACTGCATGAACAACTGCCCCTACAAGGTGCGGCGGTTCAACTTCCTGAACTTCAACCTCGACATCCCCGAGACCGAGCAGATGCAGTTCAATCCGGAGGTCTCGATCCGCTTCCGCGGGGTGATCGAGAAGTGCACCTACTGCGTGCAGCGCATTCAGAAGGCCAAAATCCAGGCCCGGCGCGAAGGGCGCGCCGTGGTCGATGGTGAGGTCACCGTGGCCTGCCAGCAGGTCTGCCCCGCCGACGCGATCAGCTTCGGCGACATCAACGACCCGAATACCGCGGTCTCGAAGAAGCGCGGCGTCGACCGACACTACGGCCTCCTGTCCGACGTGGGCACGCGGCCGCGCACACGCTTCCTCGGCAAGGTCCGCAATCCCAGCCCGGAGATGAAGGGATGAGCTCAGCAGCCGACGCTCCTATCGCAGCCATCGGCGAGACTCCGGTACTTCCGGAGCACGTCGACTCCTCGGTGATCTCCGAGCAGGTCAGCGTGGTCACCGAAACAGAGGCCCCCCTCGGCTGGTGGATCTACTTCGGGATCTCCCTGATCGGCCTCGGCATCCTCGGCATCTCCGTCGGGTGGCTCTTCTGGGAAGGCATCGGGGTCTGGGGCAACAACAGCCCGGCGGGCTGGGCCTGGGACATCACCAACTTCGTCTGGTGGATCGGCATCGGTCACGCCGGCACCCTGATCAGCGCGATCCTCTTCCTCTTCCGCCAGAAGTGGCGCACCTCGGTGAACCGCTTCGCGGAGGCGATGACGATCTTCGCGGTCATCTGCGCGCTGCTCTTCCCGTCGATCCACGTCGGGCGACCGTGGCACATCTACTACACACTGCCGCTGCCCAATCAGATGGCGATGTGGCCGAACTTCAAGAGCCCGCTGCTGTGGGACGTGTTCGCGGTCAGCACCTACTTCACGGTCTCGCTGCTGTTCTGGTACGTGGGCCTGATTCCCGACCTCGCCACGCTACGGGACAGGGCCAAGTCGCTCACCCGCAAGCGCGCGTACGGTGCCTTCGCCCTCGGCTGGCGCGGCAGCAACCGCCACTGGCGCAACTACGAGCGCGCGTACCTGATTCTCGCCGCGCTCTCCACGCCGCTGGTTCTGTCGGTGCACTCGGTCGTTAGCTTCGACTTCGCCACCAGCGTCATGCCCGGATGGCACACCACGATCTTCCCGCCCTACTTCGTGGCGGGCGCCGTCTTCTCCGGCTTCGCCATGGTGATGACGCTCATGATCATCGCCCGTCAGGTCTACGACCTGAAGGACCTGATGACGATGAAGCACCTGGAGAACATGAACAAGATCATGCTCGTGACCGGCAGTCTGGTCGGCTACGCATACGCGATGGAGTTCTTCATAGCCTGGTACTCGGGCAACGAGTACGAGCGCTACGTCTTCATCAACCGCGCCACCGGCCCCTACTGGTGGGCGTACTGGTGGATGGTCTCCTGCAACGTGCTTTCGCCTCAGCTGTTCTGGTTCAAGCGCTGCCGCACGAGCATCCCGATCATGTTCGTCATCTCGATCCTCATCAACATCGGTATGTGGTTCGAGCGCTTCGTCATCATCGTGACCTCGCTGCACCGCGACTACCTGCCGTCGTCGTGGGGCTACTTCAGCCCCACCATCGTCGACATCGGGTGCTTCGTCGGCTCGCTCGGTCTCTTCTTCACGGCGTTCGGACTCTTCATCCGCTGGCTGCCCCAGATCGCGATGTTCGAGGTGAAGGCCATCGTGCCGGGGGCGCAGCCGTCCCACCACGGCCCCCACGACGACGGGCCGGCTGCGGCCACGCTTCAGGCGAAGGAGGCTTGAGATGAGCGAGCAGCGACCACTCCTGTACCTCGCCGAGTTCGACAAGCCGGACGACGTCATGCACGCGGCCGAGAAGTGCCGGGACGAGGGCTTCGAGAACTGGGATGTGCACACCCCCTATCCACTGCACGGGATGGACGCCGCGATGGGGCTAGGTGACTCCAAGCTGGGATGGATCGTGCTGGCCTGCGGTCTCACCGGCGTGAGCCTCGCCGTCCTGATGATGCAGTGGATGAACGGCTACGACTATCCGCTCATCATCGGCGGCAAGCCGCCGGACGCGATCCCGTCGATGGTTCCGATCATGTTCGAGCTGACCGTGCTGCTCTCGGCTTTCGGTGCCGTGCTCGGCATGTTCGCGCTCAACGAGATCCCCAAGCATCACCACCCGGTCTTCTTCTCCGACCGGTTCGAAGCCTGCTCCAACGACAAGTTCTTCATCTCCATCGAGGCGGAGGACAAGAAGTTCGACCTGGAGAAGACCAAGAGCTTCCTCGAGGAGCTCAAGGCCACCCACGTCGAGCTCGTCCGCGACCAGGAGCAGGAGGAGGCATCATGACGCGCCTTTTCACACTGGCGCTTGCAGCGCTCGCGCTCTGTGCGGGCTTTGGTTGCCGCGGCCAGACGAGCACCGCCGCGCCGATCGTGCCGATCCGCAACATGCACGATCAGGACCGCTACGACCCGCAGGGTGAGAGCGGCTTCTTCGACGACGGCCGCAGCATGCGCATGCCGATCGAGGGCACCGTTCCGCGCGAGCGCCAGCTCGACCCCGAGCTCGGCGCGGGCCGTCTGCCGGATGACTCCGGCTACGTGCTCGAGGTCCCGAAGGCGGCGATCGACACGGCGGGCGGCATGAGCGCCCTGCTCGACCGCGGCCAGGACCGCTACGACATCTATTGCCGCCCCTGCCACGACGGTTCCGGCGCGGGGCAGGGGACGGTGATCACGCGAGCTGGCTGGCAGCCCGCACCGCCGACCTTCCACGACGACCGCCTGCGGCAGATGCCGGACGGTCAGCTCTACGCCACCATCACCAACGGCGTCCGCATCATGCCGGGCTACGGGGACCGTGTCCCCGTGCAGGACCGCTGGGCCATCGTTGCCTACGTGCGCGCCCTGCAGCTGTCGCAAGGAGAGTAGGAACGTGAGCGACAACGATCAGAGCAAAGGTCTGTCGGCTGACGACTTCAAGATTCCCGAGAGCAGCAGCGTCGCGGGACTCTGGAAGAAGGCTGCGGGTGTCGGCGTCGTCGGCCTGCTGATGGCCGGCGCAGGCTTCGCCAGCGATGCAGAGCGCTTCGGCTTCTCCTGGCTGATGGGCTTCTACGCCGTCCTGACGATGTTTCTAGGCACCTTCTTCTTCGTCTGCATCCAGCACCTGACCTTCGCGGGCTGGAGCGTGACGGTGCGCCGGACAGCCGAGTTCTTCGTCGGCGGTGTCATCGTGATCCCGTTCCTCTTCCTGCCGAATCTGATGAGCACGTCGCAGCTCTATCCGTGGTGGGACTTGCACGGCGACGGCAAGGCCCACGCGCAGGATGACCACGGCGCCGGCGCCAGCGACCATGGGGGCCACGGTAAGGACCATGGGGATGCGCACGCCGATGAGGGCCACGCTCACAGCCCGATGGAGACCGCAGCGCATCACGCCATCACAGCGAAGAAGGCCGCCTACCTGAACCAGGGCTTCTTCCACCTACGTTGGGTGGTTTGCCTGCTGATCTGGCTCTGGATCGCGCTCAGGCTCCACAGGCTATCGACGGCTCAGGATGCCAACGGCGACCCGCAGTATACCGTCAAGGCCCAGCGTTTCGCGCCCGCGGCGATCATACTCTTCGCGCTGTCGCTGACCTTCTTTGGCTTCGACTGGCTGATGTCGCTCGAGCCCAACTGGTTCTCGACGATGTTCGGCGTCCGAATCTTCGCGAGTTCGGCGGTGCTCGGCCTTGCCCTGATCATCCTGCTCAGCCTCAGCTTCAAGAATGCCGGGGTCGTGAAGAACGAGATCAACGTCGAGCACTACCACGACCTCGGCAAGCTGATGTTCGGCTTCCTGGTCTTCTGGGCCTACATCTCCTTCAGCGAGTTCTTCCTGATCTGGTACGCCTCGATTCCGGAAGAGGTCGTCTACTACCACATGCGTTGGGACGACGACTCCTGGCGGATGGTCAGCAGCGCCATCGTCGGGGTGAAGTTCATCATCCCCTTCTTCTTCGTGATGTCGCGCAACATCAAGCGGCGCCTGCCCACCCTGCGGATGGGAGCGCTGTGGCTCGTCGTGCTGCACTTCGTCGAGATGTACTACTGGGTCATGCCGCACTACTACAACAAGGTCCACCACGGGCACCTTGCGCTCGACGGCATGGGAATCGTGACGGACGTCGGCTGCTTCATGGCCTGCGTCGGCATCTACCTGGCCGTGGTCTTCAAGCGCATGCTCAACCACCCGGTCATCCCCGTGAAGGATCCACGCCTCGGGCGTGCCCTCGGGTTCGTGAACGCCTAGCGCTGCCGGAGAGGAACGATGGACGGTAGGAAAGAGCTACTGAGCTACATGGGCACCGCGACGGTGACGCTCGTCGGGCTGTTCGTGCTGCAGATCTGGTACGGCAGCTACCTCGACGTCAGCCACCACGCCGAGTGGAACGGCGCGCCGATGAACGCGGACCTGAAGACGGTGCGCGAGCAGGAGGCCCAGCAGCAGGGCTCGATCGACAAGGCCAAGGAAGCGCTGGGCCAGCGCGGTCGACGCGGCGTGCCGAAGCTGGCCCCGCAACAGTCCCAGGACCTGGGCGCGATGAGCGGCTGGATCCACGCCAAGGGCTTCAAGCCCTACGAGCCACGTCAGGCGGCGGCTCCCGAGCCGGACCCGACCGAGGCGGCGGTGCCGGAGGGCGCTGAGGGTGCGGAAGGCGCCGAGGGCGCGGAGGAAGGAACCGAGGCAGCCGCAGCCGAGGACGCCGAGGCGCCGGCTGCGGCCGAGCAGCCCGCGGCGGCCGAAGGGGCCGAGGCGGCTGCGCCAGCAGGGGAGGGTGCGCCCGCCGAGGCCACCCCCGCCGAGGAGAAGTGAGGCCGTCATGAGCAATGGCAGTGACAAGCCCAGCATGATGGCGCCGCTTGGCGGCGTCGTGGTCGGTGTGGTGACGTTCGTGCTCACGAACATCGTCGCCGGCCGCGCCATCATCCCGACCACCGAATCGGTGACCAACCCGCAGCACGGGATGAGCGCGATCGTCTACGAGACCGAGGACGTCGCAGCGAGCGACGTGCCCGCCGGAGGTCCCTACCAGACGGTCTGTCAGACCTGTCACCAGGCCGAGGGCGAGGGAGTGGCGGGTGCCTTCCCTCCGCTCGCGGGTTCGGAGTGGGTGACTGGTGACCCGGAGACGCCGATCCGCATCGTCATGCTTGGGATGGGCGGGCCGATCGAGGTCAAGGGGGTGACCTACAACTCCACGATGCCTCCGCCGGTCGGCCTGAACGACGAGCAGATCGTCGAGGTCGTCAACTACATCCGCACGAACTTCGGCAACAGCGCCTCCGAGGTCGACCTCGACCTGGTCACGAAGGTGCGCGAGTCGCTCGGCGGCCGCACCAAGTCCTGGACCGCCGAGGAGCTCACTGCCCTGCGCCCGGCTGCGGGCGCCGAGGCGGATGCCGGCGTGGGCACTGGTGAGGCTGCCGAGGGTGAAGCTCCAGCCGAGGGCGAAGCTCCGGCCGAGGGCGAAGCTCCGGCCGAGGGCGCGGCTCCAGCCGAGGGCGCGGCTCCAGCCGAGGGCGCTGCGCCTGCGGAAGCTGCTCCGGCCGAGGCCCCCGCAAAGGAGGCCGCCGAGTAGGCGGGAGCGGCATGGCAAGTCTAACCCCCCAGAATCTCAGGGATCGCATGCACAGCTTGAACAAGATGCGCGGCCTTAGCACCCTGCTGTTCGTGGTCGCGTTGCTCGCCTCGGCCTGCAACCACGACAGGCATACGGAGCAGGCGACGACGAATGGTGAGGAGATCTTCGAGCTTTGCGTCTCGTGCCATGGGCCTGAGGGCCACGGCGAATCGATGTTCAACGCACCGGCCATCGCAGGTCTGCCAGAGTGGTACGTGAAGAGCGCGCTGCAGAAGTTCAAGAGCGGTCTGCGCGGCACCCACGCGGCGGACATCTCCGGCATGGCCATGCGCCCGATGGCGATGAGCTTGCACAACGATGCGGACATCGAGACCATTGCGGCTTACGTCTCGCGAATGCCCAAGGCGGCGCCGGCCGCGACGATGGAGGGCGGCAACGCGGCGAACGGCAAGGCGCTGTACGCGGTCTGTGCGGCCTGTCATGGCGCGAAGGGCGAGGGCAACGAGCAGCTCAAGGCTCCCCCGCTATCCCAGATGAGCGATTGGTACATGATGAGCTCACTGGAGAAGTTCAAGAGTGGCGCGCGAGGCAGCAACCCCAAGGATATCGAAGGTGGGCAAATGCGCCCGAACGCGGTGGCGTTGGCCGACGAGCAGGCCATCAAGGACGTCGTCGCGCACATCATGACCCTGAAGTGAGCGAGGAGATTGATCATGGCGGGCAACCAGAACACCACCCCTGACCAGGAAGCCACCAAGTGGTTCCGCGCCGCGATGGTCGGCACCGTCCTCTACGTCGGCGTCGTCTTCGCATTCATCCTGAGCGCCAAGGTGGGCAACGAGGCCCTGGAGGCCGAGCGGGCCGCACAAGAGCAGAGCGAGGAACATGGGCAGCCTGATTGAAAAGTACCTGGTCTCGGCGTCGACCTACGCCGCTGACATCGATGGCGTGATCACCCTGATCGCGCTCATCGTGGGCTTCTGGGGCATTCTCGCCGAGGTGGTCCTACTGGGGCTGATCATCGCCTTCCGCGAGAAGAAGGGCGTCAAGGCGCAGTACATCACCGGCGAGGAGAAGCACCAGAAGGCGTGGATCGCGTACCCGCACTACCTCGTGCTGGTCTTCGACGTGATGATCATCGTTGCGGCGGTGCAGGTCTGGTACTCGGTCAAGCAGGATCTGCCGGCGGCCGACTCGACGGTGCGCATCATCGGCCAGCAGTGGGCCTGGAGCTTCGTGCACCCGGGCCCCGACGGGAAGCTCGACACGGACGACGACATCGCGACCGTCGACGAGCTGCACGTGACGGTCAACAAGCTCTACCACTTCAAGCTCGAGGCCCGGGACGTCATGCACAGCTTCAGCGTGCCCGTGTTCCGCCTCAAACAGGACGCCATCCCTGGACGTGTCATCACCGGGTGGTTTGAAGCCACCAAGACGGGCACCTACGACATCCAGTGCACGGAGATGTGCGGCATCGGCCACGGTCTGATGCCGGCCCGGATCATCATCGAAACCCCGGCCGAGCACGCGGCCTGGATGGCGAAGCACGACAAGTCGCTCGCCGCTGTCACGCAGTAAGCCCGCGTATCCGAGGAATAAGAGGGAGTACCTCCAAAATGGCTGAACCCGCACAGGAATCAGAGTCCCACGGCGCGGAAGACCACGGTCACGGTCACGACGACCATCACCAGGAGTCGTGGTTCATCCACTACTGCTGGTCGACCGACCACAAGATGATCGCCATGCAGTACATGTTCACTGGCATGGCCATGGCGATCATCGGCGGCTTCATGGCCTACGTGTTCCGCATGCAGCTGGCCTTCCCGGGCATCGAGGTGCCGGGCTTCGGCCAGGTCTCTCCCACGGAGTACAACTCGCTGGTCACCAACCACGGCGCCATCATGATCTTTTGGGTCGCGATGCCGGTGCTGATCGCCGCCTTCGGGAACTACCTGATCCCGCTGATGCTCGGCTGCGACGACATGGTGTTCCCGCGGCTGAACCGACTCAGCTACCAGATCTTCCTGATCAGCGCGATCGTGCTGCTCGGCTCCTTCTTCGTCGAGGGCGGTGCCTTTGGTGGTGCCTGGACGGCCTATCCGCCGCTTTCATCGAAGGCCGAATACAACATGACGCCACTCGGCGCGCCGTTGTGGGTGATAGCGGTCGGTCTCGAGTTCGTCGCGTTCCTACTCGGCGGCATCAATTTCGTGACGACTGCCATGAACTCGCGGGCGCCGGGCATGAAGATGTTCGACATCCCGATCGTGATTTGGATGATCGTCATCGCGAGCATCCTGTTCATGGCGTCGGTTGGTCCCCTGATCGCGGGCGCCATCATGCTCGTCTTCGACCAGACTGCGGGCACCGGTTTCTTCGACCCCGACAAGGGCGGCGACCCCGTCCTGTGGCAGCATCTCTTCTGGTTCTTCGGGCACCCGGAGGTCTACGTCGTGCTCTTGCCGGCGGTGGGCATCGTTGCAGAGATCATCACCGTCTTCAGTCGCAAGAAGCTCTTTGGCTACAAGACGGTGATCTTCACCGCGCTCGCCACCGGCCTGCTCAGCTTCTTCGTCTGGGCGCACCACCAGTTCATCTCCGGTATCGACCCGCGCATGGCCAATGTCTTCACCGTCACCACGGTGCTCATATCGGTGCCCATCGCGGAGATGATGTTCGTCTACATCGCGACGCTCTACGGCGGATCCATCCGTCTGACGACGCCGATGCTGTGGGCCCTTTCCTTCATCTTCGCCTTCATCATCGGCGGTGTGACCGGCATCTTCCTGGGTGCGAGTGGCTCTGATATCTACTTCCACGACACGTACTTCGTGCTCGCCCACTTCCACTACACCTTCTACCCGATCGCGATCCTGTCGGTGTTCGCGGGGGTGACCTACTGGTACCCGAAGATGTTCGGGACGATGCTGAACGAGACGCTGGGCAAGATTCACTTCTGGCTCACGTTCATCCCCTACAACTGCATCTTCATCCCGCTCTTCATGCTCGGGCTCGGCGGTCAGCACCGTCGCATCTGGAGCTATGAGAACTTCCCGGAGCTGGCGCGCCCCGAGTACTACGCCCTGCGCGAGTTCGCGACGATCTCGCTGGTCATCATGCTCCTGGCGCAGTTCATCTTCATCTTCAACTTCTTCTGGAGCCTCAAGTCCGGCAAGAAGGCGGGCGCGAACCCCTGGAAGGCGTGCACCCTCGAGTGGACGACCGACCAGACGCCCCCGGGCCACGGCAACTGGAAGGAGCTGCCGACCTGCTACCGCGGGCCGTACGAGTTCAGCGTCCCCGGGCGCGAGAAGGACTACTGGCCTCAGAACGAGCCGGAGCCGGAGCCGGAACCGAGCGCGAGCTGAGGAGGTAGAGGGACACCATGCAGAGACCAATCGCAACCACGCGCAGCGCGACCGGCATCCCGACGGGGCGCCTGGCGGTGTGGTGGGTCATCGCCTCCGAAATCGTGATCTTCGGCGGGCTCCTGGCCTCCTACCTCATGCACCGACTCGGGCACCCCGAGTTCGGCAACTACGCGGCCTACACCAACACGTACATCGGCGCGTTCAACACCTTCGTCCTGCTGACCTCGAGCCTCTCCGCGGTGCTCGCGCACAACGCGGCGGAAGCCAAGGACGGCGTCAAGGCGGCGAAGTACCTGCTGGGGACGTGCTTCGGCGGTTTGGTTTTTGCCTGCGTGAAGGCCTACGAGTGGAACTACGAGATCAGCCAAGGTTTCACGCTGACCACGAACGCCTTCTGGTCGTTCTACTACACAGCGGCAGGCCTGCACGCCTGCCACGTGATCGGCGGCTGTATCATCATGCTGATCCTCTATCCGGACGTGAAGAAGGGTAAGGAGCTGCAGCGTGTCGAGCTGATCGGCAACTACTGGCACTTCGTCGACATCGTCTGGATCTTCCTCTTCCCGCTTCTCTACATCGCCAAGTGAGCAAGTCATGAGCGACGAACACGAGCATCACGATCACACGAAGCACTACATGAAGATCTACTGGATCCTCATGGTGCTCTTCATCATCTCGTGCTTGGGCCCCGAGATCGGGGTCAAGTGGCTCACGTTGATCACCGCCTTCGGTATTGCCGTGGTGAAGGCGTACCTGGTTGCGGCCCACTTCATGCACCTCAACATCGAGAAGAAGTACGTCAACTACCTCTTGCTCACCGCCGTCGCCTTCATGTTCCTGTTTTACGCAGGGACCGCACCCGACGTGATGAAACACAGCGGGCGCCAATGGGAGAACGTGGCGGCACAGGAAGAGGTCAAACGCGCCTTGGCCGAGGCCGAGGAGGGAGGCGATCACGGGCACCACTGAGGGCCCGGATCGTCCGGAGCAGTCCATGTCCGGCAAGGTTCTCCAGCTCAGTCAGAAGATGCCCGCCGCGCGTCGGCGCCAGATCGCACCCAACGGCGTGATCGGCATCACCGTCTTCTGTCTCACGGAGACGATGTTCTTCGCCGGCCTGATCAGCGCCCACACGCTGTTCAGAATGCAGACCACGGCCACCGATGGATGGCCACCTCCGGGGCAGCCGCGGCTTCCAATCGAGGAGACCGCGCTCAACAGCGCCGCGCTGCTCGCGAGCGGCGTGTTCCTCTTCGTGGCGCACCAGCGCTACCGCGCGGCCGCCTCCACCGCCATGCGACCCATGCTGGCGTCGCTCTTCCTCGGCGCCTTCTTCGTCATTTTCCAGGGCGTGGAGTGGGTCGCGCTGCTCGGCGAGGGGCTGACGATGACGTCGAGCGCCCACGGCGGCTTCTTCTACCTCATCGTGGGCATGCATGCGATTCACGCGGCTGCCGGCCTGCTGGTGCTGGGCTGGGCCTACCTGAGGCTCCGCCGCGCGGAGCTCGTCCTGAGCCAGCTGCTCACCGTCGAGATCTTCTGGTACTTCGTCGTGTTGCTGTGGCCGATCCTCTACTGGAGGGTCTACCTGTGACAGCGCTCGCATGTGCGGTCTGCTACGCGGCCAAGGACGACGCCAGCCAGTTGGCCTTCCTCATCATGACGGGCTTCATGACCGGGCTGCCGCTGCTACTGCTCGGCGCCGGGATCTACTGGGTCGTGCGCCGCATGCGGCGTCTCGAAGAGCAAGAGCGGGTCGCCGAAGCCCCAGCCCCGACGGCGGACTAGAACCCATCTCACAACCTCCCGTGGATGGATTTCGGAGCGCGACGGTGTCGAGTGCGGCATCGGCGAACCGAGGCAATGCGCGGGTATCGTTGAGCGTGAGATGATGGCGCGGGCGGCGCGGTCCCGCCCGAAAAGGCGCCGCGAGGAGGTTGTGAGATCGGTTCTAGAGCCCCGCGGCCTGGACGAGGCGTTCAGCTCGCCCGTGCGGGGGGGCGCCCGTGGGTTGCGCGGTAGGCGCCCAGCGCGACCAGTCCCACCGCCACGGCGAACCACAGCGTGGCGATTCGCACCAGGATCGTGGCCGCGGTCGCGACCGCGGGCCGCATGGCTTCGCCGCCGAGCGCCTGCAGTAACGTGGTCATGCCGACCTCGGTGACGCCCAGACCGCCCGGCATCATTGCGACCGCGCCGGCGATGGTCGACGCCGCGTACGCGAAGGTTGCGCCGTCCCAGCTCATCTCGACGCCGGCGAAGCCGTGCACGATCGCGTAGAGCGAGCCGCACTCCAGCCCCCACGCGACGAAGGCCACGGCCGTGCCGACCAGCAGGGGCGCCGGCCGGGTCATCTCCAGCAGCGAGTCGTAGGCCTCATGCAGCTTGTGGCTGATGCGCCCGATCAGCGGCAAGCGGTCGGCGATGCCCAACAGCAGGTTGCCCAGTGGCCTGTAGGCGCAGACGACCAGCAGCGCCCCCGTGAGCGCGCCGCCGGTCGCCGCGACGGCGATGCCATGCTCGAAGGCCAGCGAGCCCACCGCAGTCAACATCACCAGCGCGATCAGATCGGTCAGCCGCTCCGCCACCAGGATCGGCGCCGTGCGCGCAATCGAGGTGCCCCGGCTCTCCCAAAGTAGCAGGGACTTGAAGACCTCGCCGACCTTCCCCGGGGTTACCGTCATCACGAAGCTCGCGAGAAAGACCAACGCGCTCTCGCCCAGCGGCACGTGGATGCCTAGATGTTTGAGGTAGTACTGCCAGCGCGCGACACGAAGCAGGTAGTTGCCGAACGCCAGCGCGAGGCCCAGCAGGAAGGCGGAGGGGGCGAAGGTCTTCGCCGTTCGCTGGAGCTCCTGAACATCGCTGTAGAATGCCAGCGCTCCAAAGATCAGGGCCGCAAACAGCATGGCCAGGACGATCTTGCGCGTGAGCCCCCGCGCGACCTCTCTGGAGTCCCCCGCGGGCGCATCACCGACCGGAGCATCGGGCGCGTCGCTCATGGTGTGCTGTCCTCGCGGCGCATGCGCACGAGGCCCGCCAGACCCAGCACCACCACACAGGCGCCGGCGCTCAGCAGCGCCCAGCGCGGCACGGAGATCAGCCCGCGCCGGCCGTCTCCCGTCTCCGGCCGCTCGAGCCGATGGCGTGTCGCCGACGGGGTCGAGGGATCGCCGGCCATCACCACCGCGGGCAGTCCGAGCATCAGGATGACAGCGCACAGGGCGCCGAGCACGGTGTCTCGCATGATCCGTCGGGGCGCGCGCGCCGCATTGATCACCGCAGCCTGGTCGCGCGCCGGGCTTGCGGCGGAGCATGACATGGTCACTGTATTTTCGCTACTACGACACATTGACGCGTTGAGGCCGGTCCCCTACACCGGAGCGGTTCCTGCAGCACGGGGCTTCGGAATGCAAGACGAGCGTGCACAGCGGCGGCAGTCACTGCGAGACGACGCCGTCAATCTGCCGAACATGCTGACCTTTGGTCGCATTATCGCGATCCCGCTCGTGCTCTGGTTGATGTGGCAGGACACGCGCGAGTCCAACTTCTGGGCGATGTGGGTCTACGCCGCGGCGGCGCTGACCGACTTCTTCGACGGCTATCTCGCCCGCAAGATGGGACTGACCAGCCTGCTGGGCAAGTTCCTCGATCCGCTGGCCGACAAGTTGATCGTGCTCGCGACACTCACGTTGATGGTCGAGCTCGATCGCGTGCCCGCCTGGGCCGTGATCGTCATCGCCTCGCGGGAGCTTGCGGTGACGGCGCTGCGCGCGCTGGCGATCGGCGAGGGCGTCGTGATCGCGGCGAGTCGTGGCGGCAAGGACAAGGCCGCCCTGCAGATGGTCGCCGTGCTGGCGCTGATCCTCCACGACACCTACTACATGGACTTCGGCCTCTTCGCCGGAGCCATCAGCCTCAACAGCATCGGGCTGGTGTTGCTCTATCTGAGCGTCTTCTTCACCGTCACCAGCGCCGGCGAGTACGTCGCGCTGCTGGTCGACGCCGTCCAGGCCAAGGACCGCCGCATGGCGGAAGGCGCGGACGCGGAAGACTGAGCGGCCTCGGAGACGGCAGTTACGGGCGCAGCCTGGTCAGCATGCGCGGAAACGGGCTCGTCTCCCGTACGTGCTTGAGGCCGCACACCCAGGCAACGGTCCGCTCCAGGCCGAGGCCGAAACCCTCGTGGGGAAAACTGCCGTATTGCCGAAGATCCAGTTACTGCTCGAACTGCTCCTTCGGCAGCTTGTGAGCCTCCAGCGATGCTTCCAGTCTCGCCAGGTCATCCTCGCGCTGCCCGCCTCCGATCACCTCGCCGTAGCCCTCGGGCGCGAGCACATCCATGTTCAAGGCGAGTCCAGGTTCGCTCGGGTCCCTCTTGAAATAAAAGGGCTTAAGCGACATGGGGTAGTGAGTCACGATGACCGGGCGATCGAACTCCGCAGAGATCAGCGTCTCCTCGTCGCCGCCGAAATCGTCGCCGTGACGGCTGTCGTTGCCGTGCTTCTGGAGGATCGCGATCGCTTCTGCGTAGCGGATCCGCGGGAACGGCTTCTGCACCCGCTCGAGTGCGGACGTATCACGTTCGAGGATCTCGAGCTCCGCCGCTCGCCGCTCGAGCACCCGGGAGATGATGCTGACGAGGAAGTCCTCGGCCAGGTCAGCGTCCCCCGCGAGGTCGAGATAGGCGACCTCGGGTTCCACCATCCAGAACTCCGCCAGGTGGCGCCGCGTCTTCGACTTCTCCGCGCGGAAGGTGGGGCCGAAGCAGTAGGCCTTGCCGACCGCCGCGGCCGCCGCTTCCGCGTACAGCTGCCCGCTCTGGGTCAGGTAGGCGGGCTCCCCGTGAAAGTCGGTCTCGAACAGGGTCGAGGTCCCCTCACAGGCGTTCGGCGTGAAGATCGGGGCGTCCACCAGGAGGAAGCCGTGATCGTCGAAATAGTGGCGAATTGCACGAACGAGCTCGGCGCGCACCCGTAGGATGGCGTGCTGGCGCTTGGACCGGAGCCACAGGTGTCTGTGGTCCATGAGGAAGTCGGTGCCGTGCTCCTTCGGGCTGATCGGATACTCGGCGGTGGGCTCTGCCACCACGTCGAGGTCGCGGATCTGGATCTCGAACTCACCCTCGCGGCGTTGGTGGGGCCGCACGACGCCGGTGACTCGCAGTGAAGTCTCCTGCGCCAGGTGCTTGGCGCGCGCGAAGAGCCCCTCGGGTGCATCGGGTCTGAAGAGGACGCACTGAACGATGCCGGTGCCGTCGCGTACCTGGAGGAAGAGCAGCTTGCCGCTGGACCGGCGCGCGTAGAGCCACCCGCGCAGCGTCACTTCCACGCCCACGTGCTGCTCGAGCTCCTCGATGTAGACCGGCGCCGCCACGGGGCCTGCAGCCTAGCAGAAGGCGCCACGCTCCCGCGCCGAGGATTCGGGCGGCATCTAGATCGATCAGTAATGATCGCGATCGGGCTCTGAGAGCCCCATCGCCCAGTGCCCGGGCCCATTTGGACACGAGTGCATCGATACTTCGAGCTTGCCCGATCTGTACTATCCCTTATCGATCTGACGCTGCAGCGTTGCTGCCATACATTCATGCGCTGAAATTTCAGGTAATTCCACGCTCAGCGCGTTGTGTTGACCCAGATCGGTGACTTTTCCCGATTCGGGTGTTGACGTCGATCTATTCAGAAGAATATATTCGTCACAACTCGTTCAGTTGATTCTGATGAGGCGAACCATCTCAAAAGTTGACGCTACCGGTTGGTCGGAGGACGAGCTCCTTCAGCTGGAGGCCGACCACCCCCAGGGGCTCTCGACCCAGCAGGTGGTCGAGCTGATGGCGGCCCGTGGCAGCTCGCTGAGCGAGGCGACGTTCCGGAAGTACGTGCAGCTCGGCCTGCTCCCACGGAGCGTGCGAGTGGGCCGCAAGGGCAAGCACCGCGGCTCCCAGGGGCTCTATCCCGCGACCGTGATCCGCCAAATCGAGCTGATCCGCCGCCTGATGGCCCAAGGGCACACGATCCAGGAGATCCAGCGGGACTTCCTGTTCCTCGGAAGCGACATCGACGGTGTGGCGCGCCAGCTCAAGCAGCTGCTGGACCGGGTCGAACAGGCGGCCGCGGAGCGCGGAGACGGCGAGTCGGCGGATGAGGTGGTTTCACGCGCGATCGCAGAGGCCAGGACCCTCTCCGAGGACCTGGTCGATCGGCTGCGCGCAATCGAACGACGTTTGGCCATGCGCAGGCGCATGGCTCGGGCTGCCGTGTAGCGGGCGACGCCGCCAAGGCGGGCTGCACGGCTGCGTGAGGAGGAGGAGGCAAACGATGGGCGACGATGGGACAAAGACGAAAGCGGCTACCGAGGCGGTTGAGGGCGAGCAGGGGCTCGCCGTCGAGGGCTCCCTGGCGACGCGCTTCCGTGAGGAGAGCGAGCCGGAGGAGGGCGACGAGCGGGGAGGGCGACGCAAGCGCCGTACCCGCGCACGGGCTCGCACCATCTCGATCCGTCGACTGAGCAAGGCGGAGCTCAACCGCGGGCGCGAACTCTACCCCGAGACGGACTACTGGCGGCCCAAGACCCGTGGTGACTGCATGGAGATGGAGCGGCCGTGCCCGTTCGTGGCCTGCAAGTACCACCTCTACATCGATGTCCACCCGGTGCGCGGGTCCATCAAGATCAACTTTCCCGACATCGACGTCTGGGAGATGACGGACACCTGTGCGCTCGACATCGCGGACCGCGGTGGCATCACGCTCGAGGAGGTGGGCCAGATCATGAACCTCACGCGTGAGCGTGTGCGCCAGCTGGAGACCCAGGGGCTCGCCAAGCTGTCGGGACAGAGCGACGTGGAGCGCCTGCACGACTACGTGGCGATGTAGGGCGGCCGGTCACGCACCCCGTGGTGGATCGACCACGGTACATGCGCGGGGCCCTGCGTTACTCTCGACTCCGCTCCCATGTCCGAGTACGACTACGACTTCTTCGTCATCGGCGCCGGTTCGGGCGGCGTGCGTGCCGCCCGGATCGCGGCCTCTCTGGGCGCCCGCGTCGCCGTAGCCGAGGCCGACAAGCTGGGTGGCACCTGCGTCAACGTCGGATGCGTTCCGAAGAAGCTCCTGGTGTACGGCTCCCACTTCGCCGGTGAGCTGGAAGACGCCATGGGCTACGGCTGGGACGTGGGCGAGTCCAGCTTCGACTGGGCAACCCTGATCCAGCGCAAGAACGTGGAGATCGAGCGCCTGAATGCGGTCTACCTGCGCTTGCTGGAGACCTCGGGCTGCGATCTCGTCTACGGCCGCGCGACACTGGTGGACCGTCACACGGTCGAGGTCAATGGCCAGCGCCATCGGGCGGCCCACATCCTGGTCGCGACCGGCAGCTGGCCCTTCGTGCCCGACGTGCCTGGCAAGGAGCATGCGATCACATCAAACGAGGCATTCTACCTGTCGCAGCTGCCCGGACGCGCCGTGCTGGTGGGCGCCGGCTACATCGCGGTCGAGTTCGGCGGGGTCTTCCATGGGCTGGGCTCCGAGGTCCATCTGGTCTTTCGTGGTGACCGCATCCTGCGTGGGTTCGACTCGGACGTGCGCGACTGCCTCACGCACGAGCTGAGCAATCAGGGCATTCACCTGCGCCGGCGCTCCCAGGTGGCCTCGATCGCGAAGGCGGACGACGGCGAGCTCACGGTCACGCTCGCGGACGGCGGCACGATCAGGACGGATCTGGTGATGTTTGCCACCGGTCGCAACCCGAATACACGCGGCATCGGGCTCGAGGCACTCGGTGTCGAGCTGGCCGACAATGGTGCGGTGGTCGTCGACGACTACGGTCGCACGAGCGTGGACGGCATCTACGCCATCGGCGACAACACCGACCGCATCACGCTCACGCCGATGGCCATCGCCGAGGGGCAGGCGCTGGCCGAGACCCTCTTCGGCGCGGGACCTCGCACGGCGAGCCGCGTCGATGTTCCATCCGCGGTCTTCAGTCAGCCGCCGATCGGCACCGTCGGGCTGACCGAGGAGGAGGCACGCGAGCGCTACGGCGAGGTCGACGTCTACCGCTCCACCTTCAAGCCGATGCGCCACACCCTGAGCGGCCGCGACGAGCGGGCCCTGATGAAGCTGATCGTCGACCGCGAGAGCGACCGCGTCGTTGGATGCCACATGGCGGGGCCCGACGCACCCGAGATCGTCCAGGGCTTCGCCGTCGCCCTCAAGGTCGGCGCCACCAAGGCCCAGTTCGATGCCACGATCGGTATCCACCCGACCGCTGCGGAGGAGTTCGTCACGATGCGTACGCCCCTCACGGAGACGCCGCGGGCGGAGCGTCCGGAGCGCGACTGAAGAGGGCCGCCACCCGCGCCTGCCAACGCTGCAGCGTCTCGTCGCGCATGAAGACAGCGTAGGGCGTGATGCTGATGATGAATTCGGGGATGTTCAGGATGACGCAGTTGGCCAGGTGAAAGAAAGTGCCGGCGACGATTGCGGACGGGCGCAGGCGACGGAACAGGAACGCCATGCCGAGCACGATCTCGGCCACGATGATCCCGATCGTCGCGGCGTCCCAGACCCAGGCCGGCAGACCGAGCCGCACGATGGCGAAGCCCACGTCGGTGGCAAACATGCCCTGCAGCGTGAACCACATCATCTCGCCGCCGTGCCAGTGGGGGTTCACTGCCTTCCAGAACCCGGCCCCGAAGTAGAGCGCCACGGTCTGGAACATGATCATGCGCTCTGCCCACACGCTGGTCGGGCGCGCACGTCCCGCGCGGGCGTCGAGGGACCAGGTGCTGCCCGCGCCCGCGAAGCACAGGATCAGCAGGTAGATCCCGATCAGGCGATCGAAGGAGCTTTGCTTGATCGCGAGCTGCAGGAAGTAGTGATGTGCGAAGAGCAGGCACAGGCACCACGCGCTCAGCGTGGTCCGGTAACCCACGAGCAGGCTCACGGTGGCGCCGAGCATCGCGAGGTACAGCAGCCAGGCGCCGAGCGGGGGGGGCGCGAGGTCCGGCACCAGGTACGGGACGTAGACCCCATGGCTCGAGAACAGCAGCGGGACGTGCGGAGTCATCGCGCCGAGGTAGCCAAGCATGAAGAGCGCGAACGCGATGCGGAAGGCGGCGAGTCCCACGCCGCTCGAGGGCGCGAAGAGCGTCCGGTCCCAGAAGCGAGAGAGCACGCTCACCGATCCTCCGGATCGGCGTAGTAGGTCGTGACCTTGATCGCCTTGGAAGTCTTGCGCGCCCGGTAACCGTCGGGGCTCTTGGGCCAGCTCAGCACGCCGAAGCGCACGCGGCCGATCGGCCGGGCGGGGTGCACGCGGTTGTGCCGCTCACGGATGCGCTCCGCCAACAGCTCCCAGGCTCGCTGTTGCCCGCGCTTGCCCCAGCGGTCGCGGTGATGCATCGCGAACAAGCGCGTGAAATTCACGCCGAGGCGATGTGGAAGGTGTTCTGCGACCGCAAGGCGCACCCACTGTCCGCGGTCGCCCTCGTACCCGGCGTCAGTGCGCAGCCCGCCGATGAAGGGCTCCAGGTTCGACGTGCTGTAGCTGTTGAACATGCCCGGCAGCAGGAAGACGTCGCGCAGCGCGAGCGAGCGCGGCAGGGGATTCCAGCGCGAGTGCAGGACGGGGCCGGGCTGGGCAATCACGAAGAGCTATATATTATACACATCTCCGAGCCGAAGAGACTCATGAGAATAT
>JAPPOT010000575.1 GCA_028817855.1 Myxococcales bacterium | reverse complement strand
AAGCCGGCCGGGGCCCCCCTTCCCGCGAGGTCGTCGTCGCTGCGCTCCTCCTCCGGGTGCTGGCTTGGAGCTGGGTGCGGCTTGTCCCTGCGCCGGGCCCAGGGGCCCGACCTGCTTCGCTGAGGTATCTCTTCGTGTCACCGGCGGCCTCAGGTGCGCCGGTTTGCTGACCTGAGGCACGCCGTCTCGTGTTCGTGTTCGTGCTCGGCGGTGCGTCTACGAGTCCATCACAACTCCTTGAGCGCCTCGATCACCTTGTCGACGTGGCCCTTCACCCTCACCTTCGGGAAGATCTTCTTAACCTTGCCGTCCGCGCCGATGATGATGGTGGTACGGATGATGCCCATCATCTTCTTGCCGTACATGTTCTTCTCGCCCCAGGCGCCGTACTTCTCCAGCACCTTGCCGTCGGGGTCGCTCAGGAGCGGAAACTTGAGCTTGTATTTGTCGCGGAACTTGCAGTGCGACTCGATCGAGTCCTTGCTGACGCCGAGCACGACGGCGTCGAGCTTCGCGAGCTTCTTGAGGGCCTTGTTGAAGTCGTTGGCCTCAGTCGTGCACCCGGGCGTGTTGTCGCGCGGGTAGAAGTAGAGCACGACGTTCTGCCCCTTCAGCTTGCTCAGGGAGACCTTGTCGCCGTCGGAGGATGCCAGGGTGAATGCCGGTGCGCGCTTGCCTTCTTCGATCATGGAAGCTGGTTGCCCCAGCCCGGCGGGCCTGTCAACGGCCTGCTTCGGCGACAATCGGCTAGGATGGCCCCATGACGAGGACGCTCGTGATCGGCGATGTGCACGGGTGCGCGGAAGAGCTCGAAGCGCTGCTCGGTGCCTGTCAGCACGATGCGAGCGACCGCGTCGTGCTCGTGGGCGACCTGCTGCGCAAGGGACCTGACGCGGCGGGCGTGCTCGAGATCTTCCGCCGCGTGGGCGCCGAGTCCACCTGCGGCAACCACGACATGCATCTGTTGCGCTGGAGGCAGGCCATCGATGCGGGCACCGAGCCCCGTCGCATCGATCCAGATAGCGAGGGCTTCATCACCGAGATGAGCGAGGCGGACTGGGCTCTGCTGCGCGCCCTACCCCTGGTGATCCGCCTGCCCGAGCACGGCGCCGCCGTGGTCCACGCTGGCGCCGTCCCCGGCATTCCGCTCGAGCAGCAGGACCCGGAGGTGCTGCTGAACGTGCGCACCATCCGCCCCGACGGCAGCCCGTCGAAGGGCCACGCCGACGGTCCGCTCTGGGGCGAGCTGTGGCCGGGGCCCGAGTTCCTGCTCTTCGGACATCACGCCCGGGCCGGCCTGCAGCAGCACCCCCACGCGATCGGGCTGGACACCGGCTGCGTGTACGGCGGGGCGCTGACCGCGTGCGTGCTGCCGGACAAGCGCATCGTCTCGGTGAAGGCGAAGCGGATGTACGTTCGCCCGGGGTGATGGGGCGCAGCTGGGTGGTTGCGGCTTTGGGGGTACTGCCGGGCGCGCGCTTCGGGCTGGCACGGGCTCGGGCACGGGGTGGACGCTGACTGCGTCGGCTCCATTCTCTTCCAAGCGCTGGCCGGGCCTGCGTCGTCAGCGCCGCCGCCCCAGTCACCACCAGCCACCTCGAGGCCTCATCCATCCGCGCCACCGCGCCAGCGGGTAGGCGTCGGAGGATGGATGGCCTTACTCAGCCGCGGGGCAGGCCAGGGGGCCGAGCTGGGCCCAGCTCTTGTCCTCGCTGTTCTTGAGCAGCGCCTTGCGTGCGGTCAGGACCTCGCAGCCGCCGGCGGTCACCACGATCGTGTGCTCGAACTGGGCCGACCAGGAGCCGTCCGCGGTGACCACCGTCCAGTCGTCGCCGAGCACGCGGCACTCGTAGTGGCCCACGTTGATCATCGGCTCGATGGTGAAGACCATACCGGCCTTGAGGCGCTTGCCGGTGCCGCGCTTGCCGTAGTGCGGCACCTGCGGCGCCATGTGGAACTCGCGGCCGATGCCGTGGCCCACGTAGTCGCGCACCACGGAGCAGCCCTGGGCCTCCGCGTGCTCCTGGATGGCCGCGCCGATGTCCCCCAGCCGTTTTCCCGGTGAAACCTCGGCGATACCGAGCTCGATGCAGCGGCGGGAGACCTCCACCACGTGCTTGGCCTCGTCCGAGGGCTCGCCGACGTAGAAGGTCGCGCTGGTGTCGCCGTGGAAGCCGTCGCGCTTCGGCAGGTAGCTCGTCACGTCCACGTTGACGATGTCGCCGTCCTGGAGCGTCCGGTTGCCGGGGATGCCGTGGCAGACCACCTCGTTGACGCTGGTGCAGACGCTCTTCGGATAGCCCTTGTAGTTCAGGGGCGACGGGATCGCGTCGTTCGCCAGCGTGTAGTCGTGCACGAGCGTGTTGATGTCGTCGGTCGTGATGCCGGGGCGGATCTGGTCGCCAACCATCAACAGCGTATCGGCCGCCAGCTGGCACACGAGGCGCATGCGCTCCAGCGACGACTCACTCATGATCTCGATCGCACCCACGGTGTCCCGGTCCTCCGACTCAACCTAGGGCGCCAATTGACGCCGGGCAAGTCTGGTGCGCGCTTCGGGGGTCGCGGGGGACTCCGGGCGCCTCAGATGATGGCGGAGATGTAGATCAGGACCAGGCAAAAGCCGAGGAAGACGAAGCCGAGCGTGATCAGCTTGGGGCCGTTCCAGTAGGCCTCTTCGCGGGCGATGCGGGTCTCGTGGGGGTCGCTCATGGTGCTCCTGCGAAAACGCGGCTTCTTTAGCCGCTGGGCGCGCCGCAGTCAACGGCGGGCACGCTCCGGCCCTAGGGTCGATTGCGCAAAAAAGATAGGCCCGGCGGGGGCGTCCGCCGGGCCTTTCAAACGACAGGCAAAAAGACGCCGCCGTCGCCGGCGACGCAGAGCTTGCGGGCTCAGCCGAAGTCCAGCTCCTCCGGCTCACCCTTCTCCTGCTCGTCCCGGGCGACCTTGAAGTTCGCCTCGTTCTCGAGGTCATCGATGGAGAATCCCACCTTGTACATCGGGCGGAGCTCCTCGCGTTCGAAGTCCGCGAACGTGCCGTAGCTCTTCGGACCGTTTCGACCTGACATGGTGGCAACCCTCCGGGTGTGATGCAGGATCACAATGTCCTACATTCAGCTACACCCTACCACTCCGGATCACAGTGGCAAAAAACCGGCGAGATTGAATCGCCCTGCCCTGCTTGCTAAGAACCGAGGCTCCGATGGGCCGCATCGTCGCGATCTCGAACCAGAAGGGCGGTGTCGGCAAGACCACGACCGCCGTGAACCTGGCCGCTAGCATTGCGGTGGCCGAGCAGCGCGTCTTGCTCATCGATCTCGACCCCCAGGGCAATGCGTCCAGCGGGGTCGGCGTGGTCGAGCGCGAGGGTCCCAAGTCGGTCTACCCGCTCTTCTTCGCCGAGGCGACGATCGACGACGTCAAGCAGAGCACGGAGCTGCCCTACCTGGACGTGGTTGCGGGCAGTCGTGACGTGGCCGGCGTGGAGATCGAGCTGGTCGACGACCCCGACCGCGCCACGCGCCTGCGCGATGCGGTCGAGGCGGTGCGCGACCAGTACGACTGGATCTTCCTCGACTGCCCCCCATCCCTCGGCATCCTGACGATCAACGCTCTGTCGGCCGCGGACGTGGTGCTGGTGCCGATGCAGGCCGAGTACTACGCGCTCGAGGGGCTGAGCGACCTGGTCGGCACGATCGAGCGCGTGCGCTCGACCCTGAATCCCAAGCTCGCGCTTCACGGCGTGCTGCTGACCATGTTCGACGGGCGCAACAACCTCTCGAACCAGGTCGCCGACGAGGTGCGCAAGCACTTCCACGTCTTCGATACGGTCATCCCGCGCAACGTGCGGCTGGCGGAGGCCCCCTCCTACGGCCGACCGGTGATCCTGTACGATGCGGGCTCTCGCGGTTCCCACGGCTACCTCAATCTGGCCCGCGAGATCCTGGAGCATCAGACGGCACCGGCCGCGTAATGGCGGACTCCAGCAAACGACGCGCCCTGGGGCGCGGCCTCGACGCCCTGCTCCCGACCGCGCCGGCCAAGCCTGCGGAGGGCGGCAGCTCGGAGGCGCCGACCGCCTTCTTCGCGCCGATCGAGGAGCTGCACCCCAACCGGCAGCAGCCGCGCACGCGCTTCGATGACGAGGCGCTCGACGAGCTGGCGGCCTCGCTGAAGGAGATCGGCATGCTCGAGCCGATCCTGGTGCGGCGCCGGGCGCGCTCCGGCTACGAGATCGTGGCCGGCGAACGCCGCTGGCGCGCGGCCCAGCGCGCCGCCCTGCGCGAGGTGCCGGTCTTCGTGCGCGAGCTGTCGGAGGAGAAGGCCTTCGAGGCGGCCCTCGTCGAGAACCTCCAGCGCGAGGACCTGAACCCGCTGGAGACCGCGCGCGCCTACCAGCGCCTGCTCGACGAGCACGGGCACACGGCCGAGTCGGTGGCGAAGCTGATCGGCAAGGACCGCTCCACGGTGGCCAACGCCCTGCGCCTGCTGAAGCTACCCGAGTCGGTGATCGACCGCATCGAGTCGCGCGAGCTGAGCGAGGGCCACGGCCGCGCCCTGCTGAGCGCGGGCAGCGCGGCGGCGATGGAGAAGCTGGCCCGGGAGGCGGTGGCGAAGGGCTGGAGCGTGCGCGAGACCGAGCGCCGCGCCCGCGCGGCCGCTCAGGAGGCCAAGGCGCCGAAGGTCAAGGAGAAGTCGGCCAACGTGCGCGACCTGGAGGAGCGCCTGACGCGCCGGCTCGGCACGCGGGTGGCGGTGGCCGACCGCAAGGGCAAGGGTCACCTGCAGGTCAGCTTCTCGAGCTACGACGAGCTCGATCGTCTCCTCGACATCTTCTTTGGGAAGGCCTGACCGGCCGCCGTCCCCGAGCCCCGCTTGGCTGGCCAGCGTCGAGGCGCGCGCGTGCGGCCCCCACCCGACCGCCCGTGATGGACGCGGGGCTCGGGCGGCGCTTGTGGCGCTCCTGCCGTGCTGGTACCAAAGCTCGCATGACGGCAGAGCTGATCGACGGCAAGGCGATTGCGAAGAAGGTGCGGGCCGAAGTGAAGGAGCGGGCCGCTGCCTTTGCGGAGACATACGGCCGCCAGCCCGGGCTCGAGGTGGTGCTGGTGGGTGAGGACCCGGCCTCCCAGGTCTACGTGCGCAACAAGGAGCGGGCCAGCAACAAGGTCGGCATCCGCGGCGCCGCCCATCGCCTGCCGGCCGATGCCTCGGAGGCCGCGGTGCTCGAGCTGGTCGGCAAGCTCAACGCCGACGACGCGGTCGACGGCATCCTGGTGCAGCTGCCGCTGCCCGATCACATCGATCCCAACGCCGTCGTGGACCAGATCGACGCGGCCAAGGACGTGGACGGGCTCGGCGCGGTGAACGCTGGCCTGCTGGTGCTCGGGCGGCAGGGCCTGCGGCCGTGCACGCCCTTCGGCTGCATGCGCATGCTCGAGGAGATCGGCTGCGACCCGAAGGGCAAGCGCGCGGTCGTGGTCGGGCGAAGCAACCTGGTGGGCAAGCCCATCGCCCACCTGCTGCTGCAGAAGCACGCCACCGTGACCGTCGCCCACAGCCGCACCCAGGACCTGCCCGGCGTGGTCGGCCAGGCCGACATCGTGGTGGCCGCGGTCGGCGTCCAGGGCCTGGTGAAGGGCGACTGGATCAAGCCCGGCGCCGTGGTGCTCGACGTGGGTATCAACCGCGCCGACGACGGCAAGCTCTACGGCGACGTGGACTTCGAGCCCGCTGCGGAGCGCGCGAGCCACATCACCCCGGTGCCAGGCGGCGTCGGCCCGATGACGATCGCGATGCTTTTATCGAATACCGTGGACGCCGCCTACGCGCGCGCCGCCGGCTGAGCCCGCCGCTGGCGCCAGAAGAAGGCGCAGCCGATCACGATCAGCACGCCGATGAACTGGCTGGTGCTCATGCCCGCCAGGGCGCCGCGGTCGTCATCGCGCCAGAACTCGATCAGGAAGCGCAGCGCGGCGTAGAGCATCAGGAAGGCCAACAGCACCTGGCCGTCGAAGCGCTTGCGCGGGTGCAGCCACAGGCCCAGGAAAGCGGCGATGGCGAGGCAGCCGAGGGCCTCGTAGAGCTGCGTCGCGTGTACCGGTAGCGAGGGCAGGTGCTTGCCGCCGAGCAGGTCCTCGCGGAAGTGCATCTCGCTGGCCGGCGAGTGCCCCGGGAAGCGCATGCCGAAGGGGCTGTCGGTGACCACGCCGAAGCAGCAGCCGCCGAAGAAGCACCCGAGCCGCCCGAAGAAGATGCCGAGCGGGATGGTGGCGCCGACGATGTCGCAGCCCTTCCCCACCGGGAAGCGCTCGCGCCGCAGGAACCAGATGCCGGTGCCGCTCGCGGCGATCAGGCCGCCGTAATAGGCTAGCCCGCCGTTCCAGAACTCGGCCCAGGCGAAGCAGTTGCGCTCCACCGCGTGGCACTGACCCTCGGCGGCGTTCCACCGGCCCGACAGCTCGGTGCACTCGGCCGCGCTGTTCACGGTGTGCCAGACGACGAGCGACGGGTCGGTGCAGAGGTGCACGTAGTCCCAGAAGTAGCCGTCCGCGAAGACGTGCAGCAGCCGGCCGCCGGCCACCCCGGCCAGCACCGAGATCAGGCCCAGGTCGATGATCACGTCGTGGTCGAGGCCCGAGCGCTTGGCCCAGCGCGCCGCCAGAAACGTGGCAGTCCCGAAGCCCACCATCAACAGCGCGAAGTACGCGGGGATCGGCTCCCCGAAGATGCGCCCGAAGGTGGGGATCATCCGGTCGGTTCCGCGCTCTTCTCCCCGGAGGGCTCCGCGTCACCGGTCGGCTCCTGGCGCAGCAGACCGTCGAGCAAGAGCAGCACCACGCCGACGGTGATGGTGGAGTCGGCCACGTTGAAGGTGGGCCACTCCCAGCCGTCGTTGATGTGGAAGCGTATGAAGTCGACCACGTAGCCGAGCCGCACCCGGTCGACCATGTTCCCGAGCGCGCCGGAGACGATCAGCGGTACGCTCCAGGCGAACATGCGCCCGCCGTTGCCGGTGATGAACATCCACATCAGCGCGCCGACCGCGACCACCCCTGCGGTCATGAACACGCCTGTGCGCACCCACTTGGGCGCCTTGTCGAGCATGCCGAAGGCGGCGCCGCAGTTCTCGGCGTAGCGGAACTCGAGGTAGCCTTCGACCAGCACCACCTTGTCGGTGCGGATATGCTGCATGTGACGGCGGCCGTGCTCGTCCGGCGCGCACAGCGGCACGTTCTGCGCCGGCGCGGCCAGGGCGCCCTGGGCCCAGTCCTTGGTCCACAGGTCGAGGGCGGTGAGGGCGAACAGGGCCGCCAGGCAGATCATCAGGGCCGAGGTGCTTCGGCGTTCTTCGGTCATCGGGTCAGGGCTCCTGGGCAGCCCGCGGTTGGGGCGCGCTGGTGGGGGCAGCTTCACCCTGGGGCCACAGCATGTCCAGAACCAAGAGCACCAGGCCGGCGGCGATCCAGATGTCGGCCACATTGAAGGTCGCCCAGTGGAAAACCTCCCGATAATGCAGGTGAAGGAAGTCGATGACGGCGCCGCTGCGGATGCGGTCCACCAGGTTGCCGACCGCCCCGGCCGCCAGCAGGCACAGGCCCCAGCCCAGGCGCTTCTGCTCCAGCCGCGTCTGGCGGAAGACCAGGATGATCAGCCCCAGCGCCAGCAGCGGCGCCACCACGAAGAAGATGCGGCGGAAGCCCGGCGGGAAGCCGGAGCCAAAGCTGAAGAAGGCTCCGGTATTCAGCGAGTAGCGCAGCTCGAAGAAGCCCTCGAGCACGGGCACCACCATGCGCGGGCGGACGTTCTGCTCCGCCCAGTGCTTGCCGATCTGGTCGAGCAGGGCTCCGACGGCGACGAGGATGGCGAAGGTGCGGCCCCTCACGGTGCTATTCGGATAGCACGCTGGCGCAGCGGCCGCACAGGTCGGGCCGATCGGCGGCCGAGCCCACGTCGGGCCGGTGGCGCCAGCAGCGCTGGCACTGGGCCTCGCCCGTGCGGTCCATCTGGGCGCTCACCTCGGGGCCGTGCGTCACTTCGACCGAGGCCACGGCCAGCACCTCGCCCAGGTCCGGGGCGATGGTCGCGATGCGGGCCGCCTTGTCCTCCGGCATGGTGAGCGCGACCGCGACCTCGCGGCGGTGGCCGATCTCCTTGGCCTTCACCTTGGGCTCGAGGGCCAGGTTGACCACGTCGCGCACGGCCAGCAGCTCCGCGCCGGCGGCGAGAAGCGCCTCGTCCTCGGGCTCGTCTGCGGGCAGCTCGAGCTTGCCGTCGAGGAAGACCGAGCCGTCCTTGCAGCCCGGCAGGTGGCGCCACGCCTCGTCGGCGGTGAAGGCCGTGATCGGCGCGAGCGCCGAGATCGTCCCGCGCGCGATCATGTCGAGCGTCGCTTGGCAGGAGCGCCGGCGCTCGCCGTCGGCCGCGTCGCAGTAGAGCCGGTCCTTGGTCACGTCCAGGTAGAAGGCGGACCAGTCGGTGGCGCACAGCTCGAGCGTGCGGTGGTAGACGCTACGGAAGTCGTAGCGCTCGTAGCCCGTGACCACGTCGCGCAGGTAGCGCCGCATTCGCGCCCGCGCCCAGCGGTCGAGCGGATCGATCGTGTCCGCGTCGGCGCCGCTCCAGCCGTGCAGGTTGCCGAGCAGGAAGCGCACCGTGTTGCGGATGCGGAAGTAGGCGTCCGAGACCTGCTTGAGGTGCTCGCGCGAGTAGCGCACGTCGTTGCGGAAGTCCTCGTAGGCGACCCACAGGCGCAGCAGCTCGGCACCCTGCTGCTTGATCACCTCCTCGGGCTCCACGTACTCGACCTTCTCGCCCGCGTCGCGACGGCGCTGCAGCTCGCTCTTCGAGTAGGGCTTGCCCTGGTCGTCGCAGACGAAGCCGTGGGTGAGCACGCGCTTGTACGGCGCCCGCCCGAGCACCGCCAGGCCGACCAGCAGTGAGCTGTGGAACCAGCCGCGGTGCTGGTCCGAGCCCTCCAGGTAGAGGTCGGTGGGCAGGCCGAAGCCGGCCTCCGGGTCCGGCATGGTCGCCCAGAAGGCCGACCCCGCC
>JAPPOT010000668.1 GCA_028817855.1 Myxococcales bacterium | reverse complement strand
CGGAGAACCAACCGGAGGCGTACTGGAAGTACGTCGAGGATTGGTTCGAGGACGTAAGCCGGCCCTGGACGCTTCTGGGCGCCAAGCTACATGTTGACGCGGCGGGTGCCGGGGGGCGGCTTCCAGTTGAAGCTGCCCTCGGTGACCTTGGTGTTGAACTTGAGCTTGCTGAAGTCGAAGCGATTTCGGTTGCCGTCGCGGTCGATGATCAGCAGGCGCCGCACCAGCCCCTTGAGGGCGTCGCTCTTCTCCACGTAGAAGAGCAGGCGGTCGTAGTGGGGCGTGGGCTTCTTGGGGCGCAGCTCGAGCACATGGCCGCGCGCATAGCCCTGCTTCTTCGCGTCGAGCAGGCGGAAGGTGAAGTCCTCCTCGAGCCGGCCCGTGCCCATCAGAAAGGCCATCGCCTGGGGCAGCTGGTCCTGGGTGATCGCCTTGTCGATGACCTGGCCCTTGTCGCCCTCGTCGCCCGGCTCGTAGATCGTCAGGCGCTTGCCGTTGCTGACGATCACTTTGCCGTTGGGCTTGGCATAGTCCCAGCGCATCTTGCCCGGCTTCTTGAACACCACCGTGCCCTTGCTCCTGTCGGTGCGCTTGTAGAGCTTGTGCACGTAGGTCTGGTAGAAGCTCGCGCGCACGTCAGTCGTCTGGTCGTAGAAGCTCTGCACGCTGGCGGCGACCAGGGTCGCCTCATCGCTCACCGCTGCCGGACTCGGAGCAGCTTCCTGAGCCAAGCCCGTGGTGAGCGGTTGTGCTAGCGCACACACCGCGACAGACGCGATGTACAGGGCTTTTCGGGGGTTTCGTGGGGCGTTCTTCACGGGGGCCTCGAATGTCACTGCAATTCCGACGCGTTCGCCTGAGAAGCTATTCAAGCGCGCGTTATCGGACGCATCCCATATGCGGTCAAGCGGAAGAACGCATCCTACATGTTGTGTCGCTCGGACCCCTTTGCCATGCTCGAAGTCATTCGGGGGGCTCGCTCCCCGCGCTTTCGATAGGGCTTAGCGTAGAGACCCCATCCGCGGAGGGAGACTCCCATGCCGAATCTTCGAGTCGACGTGCAAGCCCAGATCGACCGCATCCAGCGCAAGCACAGCGAGCTTGCCGAACGCATCGATGCCATCGACAGCCGTCTGCATTTGACCTCGGACGAGCAGCTTCACGTCAACTCCCTCAAGAAACAGAAGCTGGCCATGAAGGACCGGCTCTCGGATCTATACGCGCGGCGCTAGGCCGCGATTCCATCCATCACAGCGTCTCTGGACGGAGCGTGCTCTGCGCGTGGGGGCTCGCGTCACGCGGTGTGATCTCGTCCAGCGTGCGCTGCATCACGGGCCGCCACGGATCCGGCAGCCGGCTGGAGTCCTCCGCGAGCAGCGTCGAGGCGAGCGCCAGGTAGTGCAGGGCGTCATCACGCTGACCGAGGCGGAAGGCGGTCATCCCGCGCAGGTAGTAGAAGCGCGCGCGCTCGCCGTCGTCCATCCCGTCGGCCTCGCGCTCGAGCTGGCCGAGCCAGGCCAGGGCGTCTTCGTAGCGCGCGTCTCCGTAGAGTGACTGGGCCTTCTGCAGGTCGCTCGCGAGCGAGGTGCACCCGGCGATGCCCAGCGCGACGGCGACGAGGAGCGACCGACCCATGGCGGCGCGCAGCATAGAACGAAAAAGCCCGGGTGGCGCCAGCGCCATCCGGGCTTTTCCTGGACCTCCTGCACCCTGCGTGACCCTCAGCAGATCGGGTGGTCCATTCGTTAGTGGGTAGGTGAAGCGAAAGAGAAGCGGGCTAGAACACAAGCAAGGGGTACTACTAACAAAGCCAAGCGACGTTCCTCTCAGCCCAAGCGCTGCAAATCGAACGGTTTAAGGCAGTTCAACAAAGTGCCAAGCCAGGCAACGCGCGCCTGGATATGCACACTGGATGCCAACTGGGAGCGCCCCCCGACGGCTCCCGGCCGAGGCGCATAACAACCTGGAATTATGCTGCTTTACGGTGTCGCGGCGATTCGCCCGGATCGTGCAGCAGAATCGGCTCCAATCGCCCACATGACATCCGTGTCATGCGGGTGCCAAGTTTCGTTAAGCCCGCTGCACAGCTGGTTCTTTGCACAGTCGGGACGAGGCGCTCCGGCGCGTCAGCTGGGGTATGATCTGCCGAGCTTTCGGGCGCTTAGCCATGGCCACCTGTTCCAAGTGCGGCAGCTCCCGCGTCGAGCCAGACGGAACCTGTCGGGCGTGCCAGGAGGCCCGCATCGAGGCCGCCGACGTGCGCCAGGCCGAGCTCAAGATCGACCCCCGCCGCCTGGACGAGGCGCCGGAACCCGACGCGATGCCCGAGCCCGGCGCCTGGGGCCGCGGCTCCGATGCGCCCCCCGAGCGCGCCTCGGGCGGGGTCACCCCGCTGCCGCGCCGCGCCTCCCGACGCAGCCCGGCGCCCGCCGCCACGGATCGCAACGCCGCGCTCAAGCTGGAGCCGGAGGACGACAACGGCACAACCGAGCGCGCGTCAATTGAAGACGCGGAAGTCGTCCCCCTGCACGCTGCGCAGAGCGAGGGCGCGGACACCGCTACCGCCGAGAGGCCGACACCGCCCACACCTCGCCCGCCACCCGTGCTCGCCTCTGTCGCCCTGCGCCGGGACCTGGCTCCCGCGGCACCGGCGCCTGCAACGCTCCGGGTGAGCGCCGCGCTGCTCGGTCTGATCGGCATGCTGGCCTGCGTCGCCATCTCCGGCGTCGACGGCCTGGGGCTTGTGCTGGCGGGTGCGTTCGCGGCCATCGCCGTGGTCGGACTGTCGCCCATGAGCTACCCCTCCCGGGCGGCCGCGGTGGTCACCCTGACGGGCGGCGCCCTGACACTGGTGACCTGGCAGTCGATGGAGCGACTCCAGACGATCGAGCCGATCGTCTTGCTGGTGGGCGTGCTGGTGCTGTCCTCCGCCCTCCTCTTCCGCGCGTGGCACCGCGCATCGCTGCTGGCGCGGGCGATGACGCTGCTCGGCATGGCGAGCTGCATGGGCTGGCTCTGGATGGCGCGCTCGCTAGCCACGCTGACGATCCTGGATACACAGTGGCAGGCCTGGCTGCCACCGGTACTGCAGGTGCCGCTCGCTCTGATCCTGATGCTTTCCCTGCTGGCGTTCATGGACTCCCGCTCGACCGGCGGCTGCGGCATGTGGGCCTCCCTGCTGCTGCTCTGGTACGTGACGCTGCAGTGGTCCCAACTGCTCGCGCTCTACTGGCCCAGGGGCACGCCGGCCTTCGACATCACGGCCGTGGCGCCCGAGCTCGCCAGTGCCCAGCTCGCCCAGCCACTGCTCGCGAGCCTGCTCGCGGTCGGGCTGGCCCAGCTCCTGGCGGTCGCCTCGGCCGCGGAGCACTAAAGCGGGCGCGCGCCGCCCACGAAGCGCGGCCAGGCGGCCAACAACACCACCACGCAGGTGCGCTCCTCGACTCGAGCCTCGCCGATTCCCGCGTCGGTGAAGCCTCGCTCCAGCAAGGTCATGCGATGGGAGGGGCTGCGCTCGAAGGCGCTGAAGGCGGCGCCCGGGTTGGCCGCCCGCGAGACGGTCTCGCCCACGCGGCGGGCACGCACGCCCGCGACACGCAGGCGCTGCTCCGGATCGCCACCGGGCTCGAGGGTGTGGGCCACGCGGCCGGTTGCGCATACGCGCTCGGCGTGGGCCTGTGCGACCTCCCGCAGCAGCCGGTGCTGCCGCAGGGGGCGCACGCCGGCCGCGCGACGCAACCCGCTCAGACGCTGCCAGGACGACGCGCCGCTGACGGTCGCGCCGCCGGTGTCGGCTGTGGCGCCCGGATCGGAGGCCGCCGGCAGGACGCGCTCCGCCACCGGGCGCGGGCCGGCCGGACCGCGAGCAAGCAGCTGCACGCGCGCCGGGCGCGGTAGCTCGCGTGCGATCGGAATGCCAGCGCGCAGCTGGGCGGGGGTCACGCGCAGGCGCTCGAGCTGACCCTCGGCGTCGGAGACCACGAGCTGCGGCTCGACGAAGCCCGCAGTCAAGGCGCCGCGCACGTGGGTGCTATCGACGGACAGCGGGGAGAGGCTCCCGCCGCGCGCCGCGATCAGCATCAGGTGCCCCCTGTCGCTGGTGGCGACACCGCACACGAGCGCGGCGTCTGTGCGTGCCGCGTGCTCGCGCAGGAAACCGCCGAAGCCGGGCTCGCTGTGCGGGGTCAGCCGCGCGCGCACCCGCACCAGGTCAGAGCCCGCGACGCGCAGGGCCCGCTCGATGGCCGCCGCGCTCGGGGGCTCGTTCGATAGGAAAAGCTCGGCCGCGGCGCGGGCCAGGGCCGGATCGTGCTCGCATGCGGGCTCCTCCTCGCCCGCATCCGCGAGGGCGGATGCGGGCACGAGGAGGGCCGCGAGGAGGATCCTGAGCAGCACCTCCAGAACCTATTCTCGCGCCCGATCCCTGGCCAGTTTCGCGTGCATCGCGGGCTCCCGCGAGCGGTTTTCCCTTGGAGTTTCGGCGCACTGCCCCGAATTGGGGACCCACCCCCTGGGCCGTTCCCTCAGCTGCGGGCCCGCGGCCGGGCGAGCCAACCGTCGGCTTGCTCGCGCGAGGTGAAGGCCATGACTTCGCGCCGGCTCGACTCCCGCGCAACGCGGTAGGCGGCGTGCATCCGCGCCAGGCCGTAGTGGTAGTCGGGCTGCACGACGATCGCCATTGCCGCGTCGGTCGCGACCGGACCAGCACGTCACGATGCGGCGACGGTCGTGATCGACCGCCACCGACCACCCGTCGGTGGCCTCCCCCATGAATGCCCAGCATAGCAGACAACCCCCCCCGCCCTTCTTGGGGCCAGAGTGACAATCGATGGCCAGGCGCGATGGCTCAGAGCCGGCAGGCCTGCGAGACATCGCGGCGCGCGTCCTCGCAGGCTTCGCTGGCCGCGTCGCACTTGGCCCGGATCTGTGCGTCGTCGGGGTTGTCGTCAGACAGACTGCAGATGCGACCGCTGAGATCGCAGATGCGGTCGCGTAGATCGGCGGCGGCCTCGCAGCGAGAGGGCTCCTTGCGCTTCGGGGGCGGCGCCGGTTCGGCTGCGTAGTCCGCCTCGGACGCCATCTCCTCCTCCACGCGCGAGGTGGCGTACACGTCCTCGGTCGCGTCGGTTCCCAGGCGCGCCTCGAGCTCCTGCTGCAGCTCGGCGATGCGTCGCTCGTAATCTTCCAGCGAGCCCTCGGGCTCGCGCGGCCGCTCCGCGCCGGAGGAGGTCGCCATCATCGCCCCTTCGGGCTCGTGTTCCGGCATCCGTCCCCCGCAGGCGACCACGAAGAGCGCGGCCGGGACGGTCCAGCCGATCCTGTACGCCGCGAAGCCTCTCATCGTCCCCCCCCGTCGGGCGCCTCCAGCAACTCGGCCAGCAGCGCGCGATTGATCTCGAGCGCCTCGTAGTAGCTCGCGGCGGCTTCGGTGTCACGCCCCTTGGCTTCGAGCGCCGCGCCGCGTGCGATCAGCAGGTTGGCGGTGAAGACGTCGTCGCCCCGACCGTGCGCGAGCCCGGCATCTGCGGCGACCAGGGCCGCATCGTGCTGGGCGCGCTCGAGCTCGACCTCGGCCAGGCGGAACATCAGATCCTGCAGCACCACGCGGCCGTGCTCGGTGCTGACCTCCGAGGGCGCACCGGCACCGGCCACTCCGCGCAGCACGGATGCGGCGCGCTCGAGCTCACCGGCCGAGAGCGCACCGTCGGCCTGCAGGTGGGCGCTGCGCACCGACATCAGCCACTCGGCGGCGCTCGGCGATGGCGCAGCCTCGGGCTCGGCCTGGGCGCAGGCGCCCAGCGCCAGCAGCAGCGCCAGAAGACCCGCGCGCAGGCGCCTCATCGCGCACCTCCCGCGCGCGCACGCGCACCGAAGCGGGCGGGATAGCGCGCCTCCAGGTCGCGCAGAACCGTCTCGCGGTAGCGCGCCATCTCGGCATCCAGGCGCCGGCGCTCGGCCTTCCCCTTGGAGGCCTCGGCCTGGGCGGACAGCAAGCTCGCGGGCGGCGCCGGCAGCGGCACGGGCATCCGGCCGAGCTCAGCTTCGGCCCGACTCGGTGGCGCCACAGCAGACGGAGCGGGTGATGCCGGCGACGCCCCGGCGTGCGGCGACATGCCCACACGGTCCGCGGAGCGCACGACGAGCAGCGCGACCGCAGCCGCGGTCAGGCCCGACATCACCGCCGCGCCCCACAGCCCGCGCCACCAGGGTCGACGCGCGACCGGAGCACGCTCGGGCAGTCCGCCCGCGACCAGGTCCTCGAGGATCGCCTCAGCGCGGGCGCCGGAGAGCTCCCCCTCAGGACCCGCGTAGCGCAGCAGGGCCGCCGCCTCGGCCGCGTCTTCGGGCAGGGTGCCGTCGCCGCCACGCCCCTCGAGCGCCTCGGCCAGGGCGGCTGCCTCGGCCAGCTCCTCCTCGCTCGGATCGGTGGCGTCATCGTCGATCATCGATCGCTCCCTGCCGGGGTCAGGCCCTCGCCCGCCATGGCGACGAGCTGGGCCTCCCACTCCTTGCGGAAGGCGCGCAGCGCCCGCAGCAATACCACGTCGAAGGTGCCCAGCTTGACCTCCATCAGCTCCGCACAGCGCTCGCGCGACTGCTCCTCGAAGAAGCGCAACTCGATCGCGCGCCGGTAGCGCGGGTTGAGGGCGGGCAGCACGCGCGCCACCGCCTGCTGCGCCTGCGCACGGGTGTCACGCGCCTCCAGCTCATCGGCCGGCCCTCCCGCGTCGCGCAGCGGCGACAGCAAGCCCTCGAAGCTGCTGAGGGCGCGGCCGGTGCGGGCTTTGACGCGGTGCATGTCGATGGCCTTGTTGGCAGCCACGCGGGCGAGCCAGTGGAAGAGGCTGCGGTCGTCCACGTCGACCCGGTCGGCGCGCTCGAGCAGGGTGCGGAAGGTCTCCGAGAGCGCGTCCTCGGCCGCCTGGCGATTGCCCAGCTTCGGCATCAGCACCTGCCCGTACAGGCGCGGCGCAAAGGCGCGGTAGAGGGCCGCGAAGGCCTCCCCGTCGCCCGCCCGGAAGCGCTCCAGGCAGCGCCGCTCCCAGCGCAGATCCCCTGGCCTTGCCTCTTCGCCCCTCACGAATCGTCGCCGGTGGTGCCGCGGGCCGGGCCACTGCCCAGCCCCGTGTCAGTCCCTGATCCTCTCGATACACGAAATCGCTCGCGAATGTCGCCGCCGGTTGGCCACCAGGGATGTGTGTGTCGTCACGCTCATGAAAGTGACACGCGGCGGGGCCCGCGGGGCTTACAGCGGCGGACGGCTTTTTTGGGTGTAAGCGCCGCGGGCGAAGCGCGTGGACTCGACGATGGGAGACACAACCGGATGAACGACCGCGTACCCAGACCGATCATGACCCTGCTGCTGGTGGCCAGCCTGTTCGGCGCCTGCGGCCCGGGACGCTCCGACCACGCCCCGGCGCCACCCGCCGGGCTCCACGCCATGTCGGCGACCAGCGGCTCGATGGCGGCGCCCCAGGCGACCGAAGAGCTCTACGCGGTCGACGACCTCGACTACGAGAGTCCGATGGAGCTGGAGGGCGAGCTGCTGCGCCACCGGGTGGACAACGCCGCTGCCCCCGCGCCACCCCCGCCGGCTGCAGCAAAGCAAGCCCCGGCCAAGCAGAAGAGCGCGATGCCCGATGGACCGCGGGCCAAGCCCAGCGCCGAGCGTGGGCCGCTGCTGGTGTACGAGGCCTGGCTGCAGCTGGCCGTCTACGAGGTCGAGCAGCAGCAGCGCAAGGTGATCGAGCTCGCCGAGTCCCTCGACGGCTTCCTGCAGAAGCAGGATGCGCGGCAGCTGATCGTGCGCGTGCCGGCGTCGCGCTTCAAGGAGGCGCTCGAGGCGATCGAGGCGATCGGCGACCTGCGCGGACGCCAGGTCCAGACCCACGACGTAACCGAGGAGTTCCGCGACATCCAGACGCGCCTGGACAGCGCGCGCAAGGTGCGCAAGCGCCTGCTCGAGCTGCTCGACAAGGCGGTCAACGTGGAGGAGTCGCTGGCGATCGAGCGCGAGCTGGAGCGCCTGCTCAAGGAGATCGAGCGCATGGAGGGCAAGCTCAAGTTCCTGAGCGACCGCATCGCCTTCTCCACCATCACCGTGGGCTTCTCCCCCATCGCGGAAGAGACACCCGCCGACGACGTGACCCTGCCCTTCCCGTGGCTCGACGGCCTCGGGCTGCGCAACCTGACGGAGCTCTAGACGATGAACATGGCCAAGACGATCGCGATCCTGCTGGCACTCACGAGCCTCTCCCTGCTGGACGGCTGCCTGCACATCGACACGCCCCGGGGCTTCGTCGAGCTCGATGACGCCGGCGAGTACAACTACCGCTCCACGTCAGCCACCGGCGTCGTGCTGGCGGTGCGCACCGAGGACAGCCGCAAGGACGAGGGCGGCGACCTGGGCTTCTGGTCCGAGGCGGTCACCCGCAAGGTGCGGCGGCTGGGCGGCTACGCCCTGCTCGAGGAGCGCGACGTGAAGACCGGCAAGGGTCTTGCCGGCAAGCAGCTACGCTTCGGCCACGACCGCAACCAGCGCCCCCACCACTACTGGGTCACCCTCTTCATCGACGGCGACGACCTCCACGTGGTCGAAGCCGGCGGCCCCAAGGAAGCCTTCACCGAGCTGGAAGAAGGCCTCGAAAAAGCCATCGCCTCACTACGCTAGGCGGAAAGCTGAACCGGCCAATCGGCAAGGCCTGTGAATCGGTCGAGGTTCGTTCAGGAGCGAGCGCGCCCGGAGAAGAAACCGGAGGCGTACTGGAAGTACGTCGAGGATTTCTTCGAGGACGCTGAGCCGAGCAATCGCCTTGGCCGCGATCGAGCGGACAAGAACACAGGCGAAGCCGCTCCTGGGCGAACCTCGGCCGATTCACGCTGAGGCTTGGGCTTCGTCGCTCCGCAGGTGACAGCTCTTGTACTTCTTCCCGCTGCCACACCAGCACGGATCGTTGCGGCCGAGCTTGGGCTTGTCGCGCTTGACGGTCGCCGGCTGCGGCGGAGCCTCGGCGGGCGGCTGAACCTGGCGGCCCATGGCGGCGGCGCGGCGACGCTGGCGGCGTGAGGC
>JAPPOT010000175.1 GCA_028817855.1 Myxococcales bacterium | reverse complement strand
GGATGAGCGGGGGCTCCGAGTACGATCCGTGCGCCGGCAGGGCCTGCGGTGAGGCGTGCACGCAGTGCGACCCGGCCGATCCCAACTGCGTCGAGACCGAAGAGGTCAAGGCGTGCGATCAGGATGGCACCTGCCACGGCGGCCCGGTGAGCTGCGGGCCGACCGACTCGGGGGTGGTGTATCCGTCGTGCGGCACCGATCAGACCAGTGGCGGCAGCTGCGCGGGGCGCGACGACCAACCGACGCCCGAGTGCTGCCTGGGCGATGGCACTTTCCTGCGCTGCAGCTACGAGGTCTGCACCAACAGCATCCCGGGCAACTGCTCCGGCAGCTGGCAGCCGGTGCCGGGGTCGGACGCCTGCGGCGGCTACCAGCCCTGCGCGGGCAAGAGCTGCGGCGACAGTTGCGCCGTGTGCGACCCCGCCGATCCCAACTGCGTTGAGACGGCCGACGTCAAGGCGTGCGACCCGAGCGGCGAGTGCGTGTCGGCCGGGGGCGTGGAGTGCCCGCAGCCGCAGAGCTGCGAGCTCTCCGGCGCCAACACCTGCGGCGCTGGCCAGGTCTGCTGCGCGCTCGGTCGCTGCGGCCCGGTGGTGCAGGACGAGGGCGTCTGCGAAGCGGCCGATCCGGCCACCGGCCAGTGCGAGCCCTGCGAGTGTGCGAGCCGGCCGGGTGGGTGTCCCGTCTGCAACTCCCCCGACACGCCGATCCTCACGCCCAGCGGCGAGGTCCCGATCGCGGAGCTGCGCGAAGGGGACCTGGTGCTGAGTATGCACGGCGGCGAGGTGGTCGCGGTGCCGGTGCTCGCGACACGCCAGCATCGCGTCTTCGATCACGCGGTGGTGCGCATCGAGCTCGACGAGGGAGGCCGCATCGAGGTCAGCGGCTCCCACCCCACCGCCGACGGCCGTCGCCTCGACTCGCTGGTGCCGGGTGACGCGCTCGGCGAGCGCACGGTGGTCGCCATCGAGCTCGTGCCCTACGAGCACGACCGCACCTACGACATCCTGCCGGCATCGGACAGCGGAACGTACTTCGCGTCAGGCGCGTTGCTCGGCAGTACGCTGCGCGCGTACTAGCGAGTGCTCTGACAACAAAGTTCTGACCGCCGTGCACGACCGATCTCACACTCGCTGCGGCGTTGTCCTCCTCGAAAGGGGCCTACCTTCCTTCGTCGTCCGCCTTGCACCAAGCGCAACCTCGAACGCGCCAGCCGATCACAACCCTGTTGTCAGAGCACGGGTGTTGCGCAGGGCGCCTGAGCGGGCTGAACAACCGCCAAGCCTGTGCGCACTTCACTCGGTGGCGTGCTTGAAGGCGTCTTCCACGATGTGGGCCACGTGGTGGTCCAGCAGGCTGTAGATCATGTGGCGGCCCTCGCGCTCGGCGCTGACCAGGCGCGCCTTGCGCAGCGTGGCGAGCTGGTGAGAGACCGCACTCTGCTCCGCGCCCGCGCGGGTCTGGAGCTCGCCGGCGGAAAGGGCGCCTTCGCGCGCCAGGGCGAGCAGCAGCTGCAGCCGCAGCGGGTTCGCGAGCGTGGCGAGGAGCCCGACCGTCGCATCGACTTCCCGACGGGTCGGACGCTTGCGGCGCGCGGGGCTCATGCGGTGCGGGCCTCCGGGGCCTGGAGACGGCCGAGGCCAGGGATGAAGCGGCCGGTGCGGGCCGCCCATTGGGCGAATTCCGTGTCGTGCTGGGCGAGCATGTGGTCGTCCTCCAGGCGGCTCTGGATCGCGATCAGGACGTAGCCGAATAGGGCGAGGGCGATCGTCCATGGGGCGGGCGTGACGAGCAGCAGGCCGAGCAGGGCGAGCAGGACGCCGGAGTAGATCGGGTGACGGATACGTCCGTAGAGACCGCGCGTGACGAGCGCGGTTTGCTCGTCGTCGATGCCGATGCGCCACGAGGCGCCCATCTGCGCCTGGGCCAGCGCCATGACGACGAGCGCCACCGCGAACGCGGCGAGACCCGCGTGGGTGAGCAGCGCGGGGGCGGTCCAGATGCCGAGTTGCCCGGGCGCGAGTGCCGCGAGCCCGGTCCACACGGCGATCGCGAGCAACAGGACCACGGTCCAGGCCCGCACGAAGCGTTCGACGTGGCTGCTGGACGTTCGAACGACCAGCGCCCAGATGCCTGTACGCGTGCGCTGGCGGGTGAGCGGTGTCACCACGACGAGCAGGAGGTAGGTGGCCAGGATCCAGGGCAGGAGGGCGACCTCCGCGGTCGGCGAGCTGCTGAGCATGGATGTTTATATGATGTAACATTCATATGATGTCAAGTTCATGTTTTGGTTGGGGCGGAGGGGCGCCCGCGGTCGGCGTGCGGCCTCAGCCGTCGAAGTGTGCTGCAGCCGCCACCGTCAGGTGGCCTGGCGCCTGGGGCGGCGTGTTGGCGCCATGTTCGACCGTGGTCGGCGCGGTGGGCTGTGCCGCATCGTTCCAGAAGTAGCGGCGCTTGTCGCGGAAGTCGATGTGGACGAAGCGCTTGTGGGTGTACAGGCCGAGACCTCGGGCGCCGAGCTCGCGTGCCACCTCGCGCAGCTCCGTGATGGGCACACCGGGGACGCGCACGTCGGCGGCGGTACCGCGGGTGTGCTGGCTGGTCGGGCTGGTGTGGATCGTGTGGGCCACGCGATGGCCGCTGATCAGGTGCAGTGGCCGATCGTAGAGGTCGTTGATGGTGGTGAGCAGTCGCACCAGCCGCTCGCTGATCTCCACCTCGTGCCCGGTCACGCGGCAGCGGAAGACGTGCGAGAGCGCGGCGAAGGCCGCCTCGTTGCGCTCGCCGCGCGCGTCGTACGGCACCACGTCGACGTACTCGTCGTGGTGAAGCGAGTAGATCCGCAGATGGCCACGGCGGGCCTCCGGCGTCGCCATCGGTCGCTCGAGCACGGTCTGTGGCACCGTCGCGCGTGCGAGCGCACTGGTGGGGGGAGCCGGTGCCGGTGTGCTCAGCGCCGCCAGTAGGTAGGGGGTGCGGCGTCTCGGGTTGGCGGCACCGTCGTGGGCGCGGGAGAGGCGCGTGAGGTGATGGGCCTGACGGATCGTCTCGCGCTGGTGGCTGGCCCCGAGGAGCGCGCCGGCGCCGGTGGGCACGAGCACGAAGACCGTCAGGCACAGGGCGGCCAGCAGGGTCGATGGCACCGGCAACTCCGCGCTGCGCCTGCTCGATGTGCCGACGAGCACTATCCGATGGGGCACCGGGTCCACGTCCCCGATTGTGGACATCTGCTGTGCTGCTGTAAAGATTGGTCCTCGCCGAAATTCGCCCACGCGGGTCCCGAGGACAGCCGTCCGGACCCGACTTCGCTAGTCGCCGATGGGGATCGCTGGGTTCCAACTCCAGGCGGTCGGGGTGCCGTCGCGGGTGTCCATGATCTCGACGCCGGCGGCGGTGAGCTGGTCGCGGATGGCGTCGGCGCGCTCGAAGTTTCTGTCCTTGCGGGAGGCTTCGCGCTCCTCGACGAGCTTGGTCACCTCCTCGTCGGTGAGGGTGGCCGACCCCGGGCGGAGGTTGAGCTCTTCGGGCCGCAGGTCGAGCAGGCGCAGGCCGAGCGCGAGCTCCGCGATGGCGACCAGGCGCAGCACGGTGTCCGGCGACAGCGAGGACTCGTTGACCGCCTGGGAGACCGCGGCCAGGGCGGCGGCGGTGTTGAGGTCATTCGAGAGCGCCTCGTCGAGCTGTGTCAGCACGGCGCGGGCGTCGTTGTCGAGCGGCTCGGCAAGGCTGGTGATGACGTAGTCGTAGGCGCCGCCGCGGGTGAAGCGAGCGTCGGCCAGCAGGTGCCCCCAGGGCAGCTCACCAGCTTCGGCGCGCAGCGCCTGCACGCGCCGAGCGAGGCGCTGCAGACCCGTCTTGGCCGCGATCAGGCCGCTCGCGGAGAACTCGAGCTGCGAGCGGTAGTGGGCCATCAGGTTGAAGTAGCGGTAGACCAGCGGATGGATGCCCCAGCCCTCGACCGTCTGCAGGCGGATGAATTCGCCGGTCGACTTCGACATCTTCAGGTCCTCGAGCAGCAGGAACTCGTTGTGCATCCAGAAGCGCACGCTGCCGTCGCCGCCGCGGGCGGCGCCCTGGTTCTGCGCGATCTCGTTGCAGTGGTGCACCTGTCGGTGGTCGACGCCGCCGGTGTGGATGTCGAAAGGCGCGCCCAGGTACTTGAGGCTCATCACCGAGCACTCCAGGTGCCAGCCGGGGGCGCCCCTGCCCCAGGGGCTGTCCCACTCCATCAGACGCTGCTCGTCCTCGGGCGAGCGGCGCCACACCGCGAAGTCGGAGCCGTTGCGCTTGTCGCCCTTGCTGTCGACCCTCGCGCCCTCCTGCTGGCCCTCCAGATCGAGCAGGCCGAGCTTGCCGTAGTCGCTGACCTTGGAGGTGTCGAAGTAGAGGCCATCGGGCAGCTCGTAGGTGTAGCCCGCGGCTTGCAGGTCGCGCGCGAAGGCGATCATCTCCTGGATGTGCTCCGTGGCCTTGGGCCACAGTGCCGGCTCCTGCACGTTGAGGCGCGCGAGCGACTGCTTGAAGTCCTCGGTGTAGTAGCGCGTGATGTCCCACACCGTGCGCCCGGTGCTCCGCGCCGCCGCCTCGACCTTGTCGTCGCCCTCGTCCGCGTCGGAGGTCAGGTGCCCGACGTCGGTGATGTTGATGACGTGGAAGACGTCGTAGCCCTTCCACTGCAGGATGCGCCGGAGCGTGTCGGCGAAGAGGTAGGCGCGCAGGTTGCCGATGTGCGCGTAGTTGTAGACGGTGAGACCGCAGCTATAGAGGCGGACGCGGCCGGGGACGAACGGCTCGAACTCCTCGAGGCTGCGACCCAGGCTGTTGTAGAGCCTCAATTTCGGGTTGGAATTGGACGCCATGACGGTGGGCCGGCCGCGCCGGCGGCAAGAGACTGCATCAGGGTCCCGATGCGCGCAAGCAATGGGGCCAGCGCGACGCGTGGGCGGGAATAGGTGGCGGCGCGGGTCCGTTGCCTTGACACCCCCCTGGCTCCGCTTCAAGGTTTCGCCCATGGCACGCGCCACCCACCGCCGTCATTCGTACGTGCGCAACGCGGACCGTCCGGGTTCGGCGTGTCAGGGCGTGTGTCATGCCTTTGGTACCACCAAGCCGGAAGAGGCTCCGGGCTAGCGGAACGTCAGGCCGCCAGCCCCCATTGGAGCCCCCTCCGGCAAGACGCCAGAGGGGGCTTTTTCGTGTGCTTGCAACTCGGAGGAGGCCATCGTGGAGATCAGACAGCTGCAGCAAGGAGACGAGAAGAGGCTCGAGCGCTTCCTGCGCCCGCGCACGGACAGCTCCATGTTCCTGCGCGCCACCCTGCACCGCGCGGGGCTCGTCAATCGCGGCGAGCGCTACGCCGGTGACTATGTGGGCGCGTTCCGCGGCAGGTCGCTGGTCGGCGTGGTGGCGCACTTCAACCAGGGGAACCTGGCGCCCCAGGCGCCGCTCGCGGTGCTGCCGGAGCTGGTGCCCGCGATGCTGCAGGCGAGCGGTCGCGACGTGGAGGGCGCGGTCGGGCCCGCCGACCAGGTCGGGGCGGTGCTGGAGACCCTCGGCAAGGTGGCGCGGCGCCGCAAGCTCGACGAGCTGGAGGGGCTCTACACCCTCGATCTGGCGGTGCTGCGCGTGCCGAGCATGCTGCGCGCCCAGCGCATCGCCGTGAGGCCGATCGAGGAGTCGGACAGGCAGTTGCTGGTGCCGTGGTTCGATGCCTACGGCGTGGAGACCCTAGGCGACAGCCCGGGAGCCGAGCGCACGCGGCGCAGTCAGGCGCGCTTCGACACGATGCTGGCGGAGGAGCGCGGCTTCTTGCTGCTGCGCGACGGCGAGCGCGTCGCCTTCTCCGGCTTCAACGCGGTGCTGCCGGACGCTGTGCAGGTGGGCGGTGTCTACACACCGCCGTGCGAGCGTCGCAAGGGCTTCGCGCGCGGGGTCGTGGCGGGGTCGCTGCTCGCGGCTCGCAAGCGCGGCGCGCAGCGTGCGATCCTCTTCACGGACGACGACAACGTCGCCGCGATCCGCGCCTACCGGGCGCTCGGCTTCGAGCGGGAAGGGGACTTCCGGCTCACGCTCCTCGGCTAGCAGCGGTTGGAAGACCGCTTCTAGAGGATGGGCGAGCAGTCCGGGGACCCGAGCGGCGGCGGCGCGCTTCGTGGTGCCGATCTCCAAGCGGTACGGTCTTGTGCGCAGGCTCGCGGCATAGGCCGCGAGTGGATGATTCGACTGTATGTGCTTGACAGCATATGATCTCGACCGCATAGTCAGGTGGATGGCTCCCGTTCATCACGATGTGCTCGACGCGCTGATCGAGCGAGGGCTGCTACTTCCGACGGATCGGCACCGGGTGCTCGAGCACTGCGCCGCCAGTGGCGAATACGTGGAGGAGGCTGCGGTGGAGCTGGGGCTGATCGAGGAGCTCCCGCTGTTGAAGTTCCTCGCGCACCTTCACCAGACTTACTTCGTGACCGGGCAGCGTCTGTCGAAGGCGGACATCCCTCGCTCGCTGCTCGAACCGGTCGGCGACGACTTCGCGTGGGAGCACTGCCTGCTGCCCGTCAAGCTCACGCGCGGTGACGTGCACGTGGTCATGCCCCACCCGAAGCAGTCCGAGCTGCTCGCTGAGCTGAGGTGCAGGACGGGGCTTGGGGTGAGCGCGCTGGTGGCGAGACCGGCGGCGATCCGGAGGCGGTTGGAGCGCCTGCTCGAGGGGCTGCCACCACGACCCGCGATGGCGATGCCGCCGCCGCGCCCGGCGCGACCGGAGCTCGGCATCCTGACCGTGGACGTGTTCGCGGAGTGGTACGACGGCCTCGACGCAGAGCTCGCCCTGGAGGTGGCGCGCGCGACCGGTGTGTTGCAGAAGAAGGGGGCGGCGCTGGCCGCACCGATGAGCGTATCCGTAGACGTGGCGCTCGTGAGCGACACGTATCGGGACACGCCGTCGGTGGGTGGGTGGCGTTCGATGGCGCTGGACCAGGCCGTGCTCGAGCGCGGCCTCGAGAAGGCGGGGGCCCGCCGCGTCTTGCACGCGCCTCCGAGCGCCGGCTACGCGATCCACCGTGCCATGCAACAGGTGCGCGTGCTGCGCGTGGAGCTTGATGAGCACCGGCTGCGCGTGTTCTACGGGGTCGACCCCGCTGGACGCATGGTGCTCTTGCTGGGCGGCGATGCGGGCGAGCCGGGTTTCTACGAGCAGGCGATCGAGCGCGTGGAGCGCCTGTGGTACGAGTACCTGACGACGGAGCGAAGTGCATGAAGACGCGGCCCTTTCGCGAGCTCGAGCAACGCAAGCTGACGAAGGCCAGCCGCCGCAAGGTCAAGGCGGCGGTGGAGCGGGAGCTGTTGGAGATGGACCTGCGGGAGCTGCGGGAGCTGCGCGGCGCGACCCAGACCCAGCTCGCCGAGCTCGCGGACATGGCCCAGCCCGAGGTCTCGCGCCTCGAGCGGCGCGACGACTACCACGTCTCGACGCTGCGCCGGGTGGTGGAGGCGCTGGGCGGAGAGCTGCGGATCATCGCGGACTTCGGCGACCAGCAGATCCGCGTCCGCTGAGGGCGCGCCGGCTCCGGCCCTCCGTTCTCGGCCCTCGGACTCGGCCACGGACTCGGACTCGGACTCGGCCACGGACTCGGCCACGCCGTTGTGGCCCCCAGTGGTGCGTTTTTGGCCCAGGCTGCGGCGGTACCGCGGCCGGGCCTCCCTAGAATCACCCGGATGGGTGCAGTCGCTCGACTCGAACACCGTGTGGGCGCGCTCGTGCTATCGGCCCTGCGGCGGACTCACGTTCCTGGTCATGGTGGACGAGGTCTGCACCGAGCGCGCCTGCTGCCTGATCTTCGACGTGCACGGCGGCACCATGTCCGGCACCCAAATGCGCGACAACACGAAGCTGCACGAGCTGGCGCCACCCGAGGGCTACCTCGTGGTGCACCCCAGCGCGACGGCGGCGAATACGGGCGGTAGCTGGGACCTGCAGGCCCACCCGCCGACCCTGGGTGACTTCATGGACCGCATGGTCGCCGCCTTCCACGTGGACCGCGAGCGCATCCACGTGACCGGCTTCTCCCAGGGCTCGGGGGTCACCTCCTGGTTCCTGTGCCACAAGCAGGACCTGCTCGCGAGCACGGCGCCGATCAGCGGCCGAAGCGCCGATCAGATCATGGCGCCGGGCGGCGGCAATTGCATCGAGTCCATCGACGGCGACTGGAGCCCGCGCGTCCCGATCCTCTTCATGAACGGCACCGCGGACACCGCCCTGGTGATCGACGACGCCCGCACCCGGGTGGAGGGTCTGGTGGATCGGCTCGGCCTCGGTGAGGGCGAGGAGGTGGGCGGCGACAGCCAGTACAGGCGCACGCGCTATCGGGCCGACGACGGCATGGTGCTCGACTACCTGGAGCACGACTACGGCGGCCAGGCCGTGCTCGGCGGACACTGCATCCCCGGCGGAGACGACATCCCCGGTGCCGAAAACAACTTCGCGCTCAACGCCACGACCTGCACGACGGGCGAGATCAACATCCACTGGGGCGAGATCGCCCTGCACTGGTTCCTCGATCACCCGCGGCGATAACGAGACGTCCGGCGCTACAGAGCGCAGCTCTTGACGCAGCCGAGGATGCCGAGCGCGAGCGGGTCCATGCAGAAGGTGCCCTCGTACATGGCGCAGTCTTCTTGCACGGCGCATGGGGGCGGCGTGATCTGTCCCGCCATCACGCAGAAGGCGACGCCGGTGCCGAGGGGATCGGCGCACTGCAGGGGATCGGGGCAGCTGGGCGGGGCCACGCCCGGCGGCGTGCACGAAGTGTGGCAGCCCATCGCGCCAAAGAGGTTGGAGCAGGTCGTGCCGGGGAAGCCCTGGCACTCTGGGCCGCCCATGGTGCAAGGCGGCAGCATGGTGGGGCTGTTGGGGCACATGCACGCGTAGTTCATGGTGCCGGTGGGATCGCCGCACACGAGGCCGCCGGGGCAGATGCCGTCACCGGGGTTGGCCGGGTCGGCGCCGCAGGTGTCGGCCGCCGGGGGCGGTGCCGCGGGCGCGCCGGCCATGCCCTGGTCGGCGGGCATGACCA
>JAPPOT010000113.1 GCA_028817855.1 Myxococcales bacterium | reverse complement strand
TCTCAAACGCCTCCAAACTGTGTTGCTCGGACGTCATTGCCCGACCCTCGACCCCACCCGAGGTCGGACGCCCACCGGTCAAGTCGGCTGACTACCACAGCTCCCGCCCCGAGAACTGCCCGCGGAGATGTTTTTCTGCCGACCAAGTAGATGGAAATACTGTGCGCACGCGCAGGTACGCAGACGCCCTTGACGGCTTCTCGCGCGGGACCCTAAATACTGCTCGCACATCTTTCAAAAATTTGTGAAACCTCCCGTCACCCGGGTGCTTTTCCCGGCCGGGAGCTCCCTCGACATGCCCACCGAGCACGCCTCTGCTTCCGCTTCCGCCGGCAGGACCGGCGCCTCCGCGCGTCTGTTGCCGGAGGTGCAGGCGCGCGACGCCGGGGGCGAGCGCCACGCGGTCGCCGTGCGCGACATGTTCGACCGCATCTCGCCGACCTACGACCTGCTGAACCGGCTGCTCTCGGCCGGCACCGACCGGCGCTGGCGCAAGCGAGCCCTCGATGTGCTGACGGAGTCGCTGCCCGCGGGCCCGGTGCTCGACTCCTGTGCGGGCACGCTGGATCTGGCGGCCGCCCTTGCACGGCGCGTCGGCGCCGAGCGCGTGGTGGCCACCGACTTCGCGCGCGAGATGCTCGGCGCCGGGCGCGACAAGGTACCGGCCTCGACGCGCTTGCTCGTCGGCGACGCCATGGCGCTGCCCTTCGCGGCGGGCAGCTTCGCCGGGATGACCTGCGGCTTCGGAATGCGCAACCTGGCGGAGCCCACGCGCGGCATCGCGGAGGCCCACCGCGTGCTCGCGCCTGGCGGCGTCTTCGTCGTGCTCGAGTTCTTCAAGCCCACGCGCATGAGCACGCAGGTCTTTCACGCGGTCTACGGGCGCGGGCTGCTACCCCTGGTCGGTCGCATCGTCTCCGGCGATGGCGAGGCGTACGGCTACCTCTCGGAGTCCATGCGTGGCTTCCTGACCCGCGATCAGTTCGCCGAGGCCATGGCGGAGGCGGGCTTCCGCGACGTGCAGGCACGGGATCTGACCTTCGGCATCGCGTCGCTGATCTGGGGGCGCAAGTGAGGCGCATCGTGCTCGGCATCAGCGGTGCTTCGGGCGCGCCCTACGCGCGTCGGTTGGTCGAGGTGATCCGCGGCAGCGACTTCGCCGAGCACGTGGAGCTCGCGGTCGTGCTCTCGCGGACGGCCGAGATCGTGTGGGAGCACGAGTGTGGTGGGGCGCCTCGCGACTTGGGGCTGGCCACCTTTGACGGCCGCGACTACGCGGCGCCCTTCGCGAGCGGGTCGTCGGCGGCCGATGCGATGGCGGTGGTGCCGGCCTCGATGTCGTCGATCGCGCGCATCGCGGCGGGGATCAGCGACGATCTGCTGACGCGCACGGCCGACGTGATGCTCAAGGAGCGCCGCCCGCTGGTGTTGGTCGCGCGCGAGGCACCGTATTCGGCGATCCACCTGCAGAACATGCTCAGCGTGACCCGGGCGGGCGCGGTGGTGGTGCCGGCATCGCCGTCGTTCTACGGCCGGCCCCAGAGCTTGAATGACGCGATGGACACCGTGCTGTCGCGCGTGCTCGACCACCTGGGGTTGGCCAACGCCCTGACGCCGCGCTGGGGCGACGACGTGCAGCTGGCCGAACTGGAAGCCGAGCGCGCTGCGCCGGTGCCGACGAAGCGAGGACAGGAGTGACGATGGGACGCATGTTGACCCGAGCGATCGAAGCGGCAGGGCTGACCCGCCTTGCGGAGCGCGCCCTGGAGGCCGCGGGCCTGGACAACGCCGCCCTGGCGCACTTGCGCGAAGCCGACCGGCTGGTGGTCGCGGGCCTGGCCGACGCCGTGCGCGCGCGCCATCGCGGCGATGAGGTGCAGCTGCACACGCGTGAGACGGCTGCTCGAGCCCCGGGGCTGCGAGTGCTCGACCTGGACGTGGGCCGCCCGGACGGTCCGACCGGTCAGGAGGCGCTGATCGAGGTCGCGTTCGCGCGTCTGTCGGCGCCGGGCGCGCACGGCATCGCCGTCGACTTCGAACAGGTCGGCCTCGAGCTGGCCCAGACCGCGCTGGCCTTCGGCGCGGACGCCCTGTGCGGCGACCTGACCACGAAGCGCACGCTGCCGCTGCTCGAAGGCGCGTCGGCCCGCCGCGCGGAGCTCGAGGGCCTGGTCGAGCGCGGTGGGCGCCGCGTCCAGTGGTGTGTGGAGCCCGAGGTCGCGCGCCCCCGGAGTCGGTCGTGAGCGCGCTGCCGCGCATCGGGGCCAAGCTCGCCGCCGGCGAGCGCCTGGACGGAGACGATGGCCTCGCGCTCTTCATGGAGCCGGACCTGCTCGCGCTGGGCCAGCTTGCAAACGCCGAGCGAGAGCGGCGGCACGGCGACCGCACCTTCTTCAACGTGAACATGCGCTACGAGGCCACGAACGTGTGCGAGGCCTCGTGCAGCTTCTGCGCCTTCGCCAAGCTGGAGGAGGGCGCGCCCGGTGCCCACACCGCGACCCACGAGGAGGCCTGGAAGGCGCTGGCCGAGCATCCGGATCCGAAGCTCACCGAGCTGCACATGGTCAACGGCCTGCACCCCGGCCTGCCCTTCGAGTGGTACGAGCAGCTGCTTTCGGGCTGGAAACGCGTGCGTCCCGAGGTGCATCTCAAGTGCTTCACGGGCGTGGAGATCCACTACTTCGCGGAGAAGTTCGGCATGAGCCACACCGAGGTGCTCACGCGGCTCCGCGCCGCCGGCCTCGACTCCATGCCCGGCGGCGGCGCCGAGATCCTGCATCCGGACGTGCGCGGCCGCATCTCCAACGACAAGGCTGACGGTGAACAATACCTCGCGGCCCACGGCGCCGCCCACCGCCTGGGCATGAAGACCAACTGCACGATGCTCTACGGGCACATCGAGACCTTCGAGCATCGTGTCGACCACCTGCTGCGGCTGCGCGCTCAGCAGGAGGAGACCGGCGGCTTCCAGTGCTTCATCCCGCTGGCCTTCCACAACGAGAACAACAGCCTGCAGAAGCTGCCCGAGCCCACCGCGGTCGACGACCTGCGCACGATCGCGGTCAGCCGCCTGATGCTCGACAACATCGATCACATCAAGGCCTACTGGGTCTCGATGGGCATCGACACCGCGCAGATGGCGCTGCGCTTCGGGGCCGATGACCTGGACGGAACGATCGTCGGCGAGAGCATCTACCACTCGGCGGGCAGCACGGTACCGATGGGGCTGACCCGCGACGCGCTCGTTCGCCTGATCCGCGAGGCCGGGCGCATCCCCGTGGAGCGCGACACCGAGTACGGCATCGTCGAGGAGCTGCCGCGCGCAGCGCGCCCGGAGGCGGCGATGAAGGTGCGCGAGCGCAACGCCGAGAAGAAGAGCTTGAACGTGCTGAGCACGGGAGCGGCATCATGAAGGACAGCGTGAAGAAGGGTCTGGTCCAGAACCGCTACAAGGGCCTGCGTCAGGTCGACGCGGGCGGGCGCCTGCGCCTGGTAGGCGTGAGCTACCTCAATGCCCAGCCGATCCTGCACGGCCTGCTCTCGGGCCTGGCCGAGGACCGCATGCAGCTGCAGCTGGCCGAGCCGGCAGAGCTCAGCCGGCGGCTCTTCGAGGACGAGGCCGACGCGGGCCTGGCGCCGGTGGCAGCGCTCGCGAATCACGGCGGCCTGGAGGTCGTGCCCGACGTGGCGATCGGCTGCGACGGGCCCGTGCGCTCGGTCAAGATCGTGGGCGATGTGCCGATCGAGGAGATGGAGGAGATCCTGCTCGACGCCTCGAGCCGCACCTCGGTGGTGCTGGCGCGGCTGATCGCACGCGAGCGGCGCGGTGGCGACGAGCCGCGCTACTGCGCGCGGCCGGCCGAGGAGATCGTGGAGCGCGTCGGCGGCAGGGTCGGTGGGCTCCTGATCGGCGACGTGGCGCTCGAGGTGGAGGGGCGCTTCGAGTACGACCTGGACCTGGGTCAGGCCTGGAAGGAGCTGACCGGGCTGCCCTTCGTCTTCGCGGTGTGGGTGGCGCGTCCCGGCGTGCTGGACGCGCGCGACGTGCTGCTGCTGCACGGCTCGCTCGAGGCGGGCCTTTCGGACCGCGCGAAGATCGCCCAGGCATGGGCCCGCGGTCACGGTGGCGACGCCGGCGACTACCAGCGCTACCTGACGGAGTCGATCCGCTACCCGCTCGACGCGCGCGCGATCGAGGGCCTGCGCGAGTTCTTCCGCCGCGCTGCGGAAGCCAAGCTCTTCCCGCCCACGGAGGTGCGCTTTGTGGGCCAGCCGGCGCCCGAGGCCTCGCCCCACCGCGCATCGATCGACAACCTGCTCGACTACGCGGCTGACGGCGGGCGCCTCTCCTACGAGGACGCCATGCGCCTGGGCGCGGAGGCGCCGGTGCACGAGCTGGGGCTCGCGGCCGACCAGCGTCGCAAGTCTCTGCACCCCGACGAGGTGGTGACCTACATCGTCGACCGCAACATCAACTACACCAACGTCTGCACCACCAGCTGTCGCTTTTGCGCCTTCTACCGCCCGGTCGGGCATGGCGAGGGCTACGTGCTCACGCGCGATGAGCTGGCGCAGAAGATCCAGGAGACGGTCGACGCCGGAGGCGTGCAGATCCTGCTGCAGGGAGGGCTCAACCCGGCGCTGCACCTGGAGTGGTACGAGGACACCTTCCGCTGGATGAAGGAAACCTTCCCGATCAAGCTGCACGCCCTGAGCCCGGAGGAGATCTGGCACCTGGTGCGGATCGAGGACCTCTCGGTCGAGGAGGTGCTGCGGCGGCTGGCCGCGGCCGGGATGGACTCGCTGCCGGGTGGCGGCGCGGAGGTGCTGACCGACCGCGTGCGCGCCAAGATCGCCAAGGCCAAGTGCACCAGCGCGGAGTGGCTCGAGGTGATGCGGGTGGCGCATCGGGTCGGCATGAAGACCACGGCCACGATGATGTTCGGCACCGCCGACACGCTCTCGGACCGCGTCATCCACATGCTCAAGGTGCGCGACCTGCAGGACGAGACCGGGGGCTTCACCGCCTTCATCTCGTGGGACTACCAGCACGAGCAGGGCACCAAGCAGATCGCCGGCGAAACCGGCACCATGCTCTACCTGCGCACGCAGGCCCTGAGCCGGCTGGTGCTCGACAACGTCGCCAACATCCAGACCTCCTGGGTGACTCAGGGCCCGGGCATCGGTCAGCTGGGCCTACGCTACGGCGCCAACGACATGGGCAGCACCATGTTCGAGGAGAACGTGGTCTCCAGCGCGGGTACGGTCTTCGGCATGGACGCCCACCAGATCGAGCGCCACGTGCACGCCAGCGGTTTCAAGGTGGCGCGGCGCAACATGCGTTACGAGCTGCTCACCGAGCCCACTGAGGACGCATGCGAGGGATCGCCGGCAGCTGGCTCGTCGTCGGCGACGGGCAGACACCACCGCTTCAGGGCGGTGCGCTGGTCCTCGACGACGCGGAGCGCATCGTCGCGGTGGGTCCAGGGCCGGAGCTGCGGGCGCAGCATGCGGAGGCGCGCTGGGAGCGCCACGCGGCGGTGCTCACGCCGGGGCTGATCAACGCCCACACGCACCTGGAGCTGAGCGCGCTGAGGGGCAAGGCCCCCGGCGGCCGCGGCTTCGTGCCCTGGGTGGAGGGGATGATCGGCGCGCGCAACCAGCTTGCCGCCGAGCAGGACAGCGAGGCGATCGACGCCGGTGTCGGCGAGCTGCTTCGCGCGGGCACCGTGGCGGTGGGCGAGGTCGGCAACACGCTCACGCCGGTCGAGCTACTGGCGAGCGCGCCGATTCTCGGCCGCGTCTTTCACGAGGTCTACGGGATGCGCGAGGCCGGCGAGCAGCGCCTGCGTGACGCCGATGCGGCGCGCGATGCCAGGCGCGCGAGCTGGCCGGACAACCTCAGCTACACGCTCGGTCCACACACGCTCTACACGCTTCATTCGGAGCTGGCGCAGGAGCTGCTGGCGCGCGCGAGAGGTGCGGGCGAGCTGACCACGCTGCACCTGGCCGAGCATCCGGCGGAGCGAAAGTTCTTGATGGACGGCGGCGGCCCCTTCGCGCGCTTCGTGGAATCCAAGGGCGGCAACCTGGCGGAGTTCACGCCCCCTGCGCTGGACCCCGTGCGCTACGCGAAGGAGCTGGGTGCCCTGGCCCAGGACGTGCTGCTCGTGCACCTCGCCGATGCCCGCCGTGAAGAGCTGGACCTCGTGGCAGAGGCCCGCGCGCCTGTGGTGCTGTGTCCGCGCAGCAACCTCCACATCTCGGTCAAGCTTCCGCCCCTGCTCGACATGCTCGAGGCGGGGCTGCAGCCCGCGCTCGGCACCGACTCGCTGGCCTCGTGCTCGAGCCTCGACGTGCTCGAGGAGGCGCGCACCCTGGCCGAGCGCTTTCCCACTGTGCCGGCGCGTACGCTGATCGCGATGCTGACGAGCTACGGCGCGGCAGCGCTGCGCCTCGCCGATCGCCTCGGCCAGCTCGCCCCGGGCAGAAGTCCCGGCGTGGTCGCCTTCGAGCACGACGGCGCCGCGCCCGCGGACCCCGAGCGCTTCGTCATCTCCCGCGCGCCCCGCGCGCGCAACATACTCTCGCGCCCACATCCGACAATCAGGAGCTAGCCCGATGAGCGTCAGCCAGACCCTGGGAACCTACAGCTCGCTCGTGAAGCTCAGCCACACGGTCTTCGCACTGCCCTTCGCGCTGGCCGCGGTGGTGCTGGCCAGCGCCTTCGAGCCGATCACCGTGAAGAAGGTGGCGCTGATCGTGCTGTGCATCGCGGCGGCGCGCACCGCGGCGATGGCCTTCAACCGGCTGATCGACCGCCACATCGACGCCAAGAACCCGCGCACGTCCGACCGGGAGCTGCCGCGGGGCGCGCTGACGGTCGGCCAGGTGCGCGCGCTTGTGGTGATCTCCTGCGCCATCTTCGTCCTGGGGGCCGGGCTGCTCGGTACGCTGCCGCTGATCCTCTCGCCGGTCGCCCTCGGGCTGGCCCTCGGCTACTCGTACACCAAGCGCTTCACCGCTTTCTGTCACCTGATCCTCGGAGCCGCAGTGGCGCTCGCCCCCGGTGGCGCCTGGATCGCGATGGGCGCCCCGGTGACGCTCGCCCCCTGGTTGCTCGTGCTGGGCGTGGCCTGCTGGGTGGGCGGCTTCGATGTGCTGTACTCGCTGCAGGACCAGGGCTTCGACGAGGGCGAGCAGCTGCGCTCGATCCCGGTCGCTCTCGGCGTGAAGGGCTCGCTGTGGGTGAGCGGCCTGCTCCACGTGGTGACGGTCGGCTGTCTGGTCGCCGTCGGCCTGATCCTCGGCCGTGGCCCCGCCTACATGGTCGGCGTCGCCCTGGTCGCGCTCCTGCTGGCCTACGAGCATGCGATCGTGAAGCCCAGCGACCTGAGCCGCATCAACAAGGCCTTCTTCGACATCAACGGCTACGTGAGCGTGGCGTTCTTCGCCTGCGTGCTCACCGACCAGCTCCTAGCCTAGCGCGAGCGAATGACCCGCCGTCGCTTGGGGCCGCGCTCGCTCTCGGACGCGGTCGCGGGTTCGGTCGCGGGTTCGGTCGCGGGTTCGGTCGCGGTCACGGCATCGGTCACGGGTTTGGAGGGGAGCTTGCTCCTATCGACCGCGCCGAGCAGGGCGCCGAAGCTCCCCACGCCAGCGCCACCGCTCCCGCCGTCGCCCTGCTTCTTGCTCCGGTAGGCGTCGAAATCCTTTCGCGCCTGCACCTCGCCCACGCGCGTCTGGCTGAAGCGATAGCTGCCCGGCCGGCCGTCCAAGAGCACCACCTCCAGCGTCTGGTCCACGCCGAAGGCCCGCCTGTGATCGGCGCCATGCGCGAGGTCCAGCTCGCGCTTCGGCACCAGCCCCTGGCCCCTCGCGGTCTCCACGATCATCCCGTGGGGCAACATGCGCACCACCTTCGCGCTCAAGATCTCGTCTGCGCCGGGAGGCGCCGTCTCGTCTTCCGGAAGCAGTGCCTTCAGCGACAACCGGATGCGCTTGCCGCGCTCGCCATCCTCGATCGCGAGCACGCGCACGGTGACCTCTTCGCCGGGCGCGAGCACATCTTCCACGCGGTCGACGCGCGTGCTCGCGAGCTCCGAGATGTGCACCAAGCCCTCAACGCCACCCAGGTCGACGAACGCTCCGTACTCCTTGATCGAGGCGACCACCCCTCGCGCGTCCTGACCGACCTCGAGCGTCGCCAGCGCCTGCTTGGCCGCCTGCTCGCGCTCGAGCTCCAGGGCGCGCCGCCGCGACACCACGATCGAGCGCCCCTCCTCCTTGATCTCGGTGACCAGCACACCGAAGCTCTGGCCGACGTAACCGGTGACGTCCGCCACGTAGCCACGCTCGATCTGCGACGCGGGGCAGAAGGCACGTGCACCGCCGACCTCCACCTCAAGGCCCGCCTTGACCGCGCGCTTGACCGTGGCCTCCACCGGCGTGCCGCTCCGCAGCGCCATCTCCAGGCTCTCGAGATCCAGGCGCCGCTCCCGCCCCATCTTCACGGCGAGCAGCGGTCCGCCCTCGGCGTGCGGGTCGACGACGGTCGCGTCCAGCTCCTCGCCCACCTTCACGCGCAGGTTCCCGCGGGCGTCGCACAACTCGGCCCGTGGCACGCGCCCGTCCGCGCGTGTCCCCAGGTCGATGAAGACGCTGTCGGCCGCGACGTGGGTCACGGCCCCGCGTACGCGGTCTCCCCGCTGCAAGCGGCTGACCAGATCGCCGGCCCCGCGCTCCATGAAGGACGCAAAATCGTCTTTCGGTGACATCCCGCGGTGCACCATGGTCCCGCCGGCGTCACGGATCAAGCCGAGCGCGACGGTCACGCACCCGTTCTCAGGCCACGGTTGACATCCGCCTCGGGTGTACCGCATACGAAGGGCGCCTGCGTTCGGAGCCAGTGTGCGGTGCCGCCGCGGGCCTTACCCCAACCGGAGGGGCTTGGCTTATGGAACGCTACGATTCAGCGAAGCTTGTGTTGTGGACCTGCGTCGTGTCGCTGGCGGCCTCGGTCGCCCAGGCGCATGACGACATCACGGAGTACGTTTCCGAAGACAAGGTGGAGACGACGGGCGATGAGGGGTGGAACGGCAAGCTCTCCCTC
>JAPPOT010000621.1:7663-9118 GCA_028817855.1 Myxococcales bacterium | reverse complement strand
CCCCCGCGCCGGCCCGACGCCTCGCTCGCCGCCGGCGGTGGCGAGGGGTGGGCGCGCCCGCTCAGGGGCTCGGTGGCCTGGGAGATGATCGCGTCGAGCGCCTGGCTCGTGGCGATCGAGCGCGTGACCTGGGGCGTCTGGGAGGTGTCGCCGGGCTCGACGTCCGCCTCTGGCTTGGGCTGCTCGGGCTCGCGCGCGCGCGCCGCCTCGGCCCGCTCGCCCAGGCGCGCAGCCACACCGCCCGGATGGTGCTCGGCGATCCAGCGGCGCAGGCGAGCCGCCACCTCGCGCGCAGAGCCCGGGCGCGCGGCCGGGTCGACCGCCAGCAGGTCGTTGATCACCTCGCAAAGATCCGCGTCGAGCGCCTCGCCCGGGGAGAGCTGCGCGGGCACGCCCTTTTCGTCCCCGCGCGCGATCGCCCGCTCGCCGGTGGCGGCCTCGTAGAGCACGGTGCCGAGGGAGAAGAGATCGCTGCGGGCGCTGAGCGCGCGCCCGCCGACCTGCTCGGGCGACATGTAGCCGGGTGAGCCGAAGCGCTCGCCCTGCCCGGTGTGGGCCAGGGGCGCGGCGATGCCGAAGTCGAGCAGCCGCACGTGCCCGTCGGAGTCCACGATCACGTTGCGCGGCGTGACGTCGCGGTGCACCAGCTCGAAGCGATCGTGCGCGTAGCGCAGCGCCTCGCAGACCTGCACGCCGATCTGCGCGACCAGCTCCTGGGGCAGGGGCCCGTCGCCCAGGATCTCGGCGATGGTCGCGCCGGGCACCAGCTCCATCGCCAGGAAGTAGACGCCGTCGACCACACCCAGCTCGTAGACCGGGACGATGTTGCCGTGGCTCATCTGAACCAGCGTGTTGGCCTCGCGCACGAAGAGCTCGATGAAGCTCGGGTCCTGGGCCAGGTGCGGTAGGATCTGCTTGACGACGAGCTTCTTCTCGAAGCCCCCCGGGCCGCGCAGCCGCGCCCGATAGACCCGCGACATGCCACCACGCGCGATCTCACCGTCGAGTAGATACTTGCCGAACTGGACGGGGACCGCTTCGCTCGATTGCCTCGCCTCCGCCATCCATGCGAGAGGATACCCCATGCGAGGCCTGGTGGTCCTGGCTGCGGTCCTGACCTGCGCGTGCGAGTCCGCTCCGCAGCTGGCCACGGCCGGCCTGTCCCTGCGCGCGCTGCCGAGCTGCCCGGTGCAGGCCGAGGGCATGCTGCGGCTGCGGGCGGCGGGCGACTTCGAGACGCGGCAGGTGGAGGTTTCGAGCGAGCGCACGGCAACCGTGGACAGCTTCCCGACCGACACACGCTGGCTCTCGATCGAGGTCGACACCGCCGAGGGCGTGGCCGGTGCGCTGGTCGCGATCGGCGACGACGACCTGGTGCGAGGCGCCCGAATGCTGCCTCTCGACGAGGCCTGCCCGCTGGGCGATCCGCTGGAGGCGGCGCCCGAGGGGGCGGCG
>JAPPOT010000621.1:5173-7653 GCA_028817855.1 Myxococcales bacterium | reverse complement strand
GTGCTGGACGACGGGGGTCTGTTGATCGCCGGCGGCAAGGACCTGGACGGCGAAGCTTCGGAGATCGCGGCGCTGCTGCCGGCCGGCGCGCTGCTGGGCCGGCAGCTTGAGGGCGGCATGCTGCAGCGCCGCGCCGGCGCCACGGCCAGCGCGACCGGGACGCACGTGATCGTGGCGGGCGGCGCACCCGACGACGGGCCGGGGCACGAGACCTACGAGGTCTACGACGTCGAGAGCGGCAGCTTCGACTCGACCCTGGCGGCACGGCTCGAGACCGCGCGCCGGGATCACGGAGCCGCGCGCCTGCCCGACGGCAGCGTGCTGCTGGTGGGCGGACGGCAGGAAGAGGACGGGCCGGTGCTGAGCAGCGCCGAGCGCATCGTCGGCCCGGGCAGCAACGGACGGGCGGTCGGCGCGCTGACGGTCGGACGGGCGGCGGCCCAGGTGATGGTGCTGGACTCGGGCCTGGTGCTGGTGGTGGGCGGTGTCGACGGCGACGGCAATCCGGTCGGCGTGATCGAGCGCTACGATCCCGACTCCGAGCGCTTCGAGTCGATCGGCTCGCTGCTCGATCCGCTGCCGCTACAGGCGCACGCACCGCTCGAGGGCGATCGGGTGGCATGGCTAAGCTGTGAGGACGAGGGTGCGTGCCGACTGACCATCCTGCGCGCCAGCGCGGACGGGGCGCCCGCGGTGGCGCGCTTCGGTCAAGCGCAGAGCGCCGAGCTCGGCCTCGAGGACCTCGAGCAGGTGCGCATGGTCGGCTTGCCCGACGGCACCCTCGTGGTTTCGGCGCGCGCGGTCGGCGGCAGCCGCATGCTGCGGATCGATCCTGGGCGCGCCACCGGCGAGCCGATCGACACCACGCGGGTGGCCGATCGCCTGCGCGTGCTGTCGGATGGGACCACCGTGGCGCTCGACGCTTTCGGCGGCTCGCTCTATCGCCACAGCACCGACAGCGCGCTGCACGATCCGCGCGCGCAGGGACTCGCGCTGGGCTCGGCGGAGAGCCTGCAGGAGCGGGACGGCCGCGTGATCGCGGAGACCAGGGGCGCGCGCGTCGACCTGGCACCGGCCCGCTTCGCCGATGTACGGGTGGAGCTGGAGCTGGAAGGCGAGGGGCGGATGCTGCTAGAGCCCGCCAACGCATCCCCGATCCAGATCGAGCTCGAGACAGACGAGGTGGCGCTGGGCGGCTGCCGGGTGGAGCGGGAGCCGGATCGGCCGCTGCGCGTGACCCGGCGCGGCGAGACGGTGGCCATCGCGGCGGGCGACGGGGCGCAGGAGTGCCTCGCAGATGGCCTGGTTGGCCACATCGGCATCGCCTTCGTGCTCGACGCCGGCGCCGAGCTGGCGCTTCCCGAGGTCACGCGTCTGTGAGGCCGGTGGCGGCTGTGCTATGGGAGCGCAATCATGTCTGCGCTGCGAATCCTCCTGCCCCTGCTGCTCCTCCTGCCCGTGGCCGTCGCCTGCGGTGGCGGCGGTGGCGAAAAGGCCGCCGCGACTGACAAGTACGAGGTGCGCGGAGAGGTCAAGGACGTGGGCGGCGAGGGCGACGCGGCCCGGGCCACCATCGCCCACGAGGAGATCCCCACCTTCAAGGACCGCAAGGGCCGCGAGGTCGGGATGAAGCCGATGCAGATGGCGTTCGGCATCGGCAGCGGCGTGGACCGCGCGGTGCTCGCCAAGGGCAACAAGGTGGAGCTGGTGGTCGAGGTCGACTGGTCGCGCGAGCCGGCGCTGATGATCACTTCGGCGAAGGCGTTGCCGGCGGACACTGCGCTGAAGCTGTAGGTGGCGCGCTTGATCGGGGGCGGGCTCGGGCGCTACGCGTCCTGGCATGGGATCATGCGTCGAGGTTGACCCAATTGGCGCTGCCGTCCGGGGCCCACTCCTTCTTCCAGATCGGGACGCGCTCCTTGATCGCCTCGATGACGGCGCGGCAGGCGGCGAAGGCCTCGGCGCGGTGGGGGGAGCTGGCGCCGACGACGATGGCCAGGTCGCCGACCGCGAGCTGGCCCACGCGGTGAACGGTGGCCAGGCGCGCGCCCTCGTGCTCGGCGGCCACCTCCACGAGCACGCGGCGCAGCTCCTGGCTGGCCATGGTGGGGTGGGCCTCGTAGTCGAGGCGGGCGACCGGCTTGCCGTCAGCGTGATCACGCACGATGCCGATGAAGAGGGTGACGCCGCCTGCGCCCGGGTGACGGATCGCCTCGAGCACCTCGTCGAGCGACAGGGGTGTGTCGCGCACCTCGCACAGACAGACCGGATCGACACCGCCCGCCACCGGGGGAAGCACCGATATCTCGTCGCCGGGAGCGAGCGGCGCGTCGTCCTTGGCGAGCTCGCCGTTAACGGCCAGGCGCATGCGGTGGATCACCGGTGACAGGCGCGGATGGCGCTCGGCCAGGTAGTGGCTCAGGCCGGCCACGGTGCCGATCTCCTGCGGCAGGGGCACACGCTCGCGGGCGCTGCCGACC
>JAPPOT010000621.1:0-5163 GCA_028817855.1 Myxococcales bacterium | reverse complement strand
CTCGATCTCGCGGGAGGCGTCGTTCATTCGCGGGAGGGCAAGCCTGACACGGGCGAGCGCGGGGGTGGAAGCCCATTTCTTGACATCGAAAAGGCCGCTCCGTAGCGTCGAATCGGGCCGATGGCGGTGCAGACCTCGTTTGATTTCGCAGCATCCCCGGCCGGCGCCGGGCAGCGTGCACCCGGCCCGCTCGGCGACCCGGAGCACGAGACAGGACGCAGCCGCAGTGTGCTGGAGCGGCGGCTGGGCGAGCTGATGGCGCGTCCGATCTCGCTGACGCTGACGGACAACGAGCGCACCATGATCTCGGCACGGCGCCGCGGCGACGTGGAGCACGTGCGGTTGCACCACATGTTCGTGGAAGCCGACGAGCCGGTCGTGCGCGCGCTGGCGGCCTTCCTCAGGGACGGCGACCGGCTCGCCTCCCAACACCTCGAGCACTACGTCGGCCAGCGGCGCGATCGGATTCGCACGCGGCCGCGGCGCAAGGCCGCGCTCTCGGGCAACGGCTCTCACCACGACCTGGCGAAGGTCTTCGACTACTTGAACGCGCGCTACTTCGACGACGGCGTGGATGCCGAGATCGGCTGGGGTCGACACGGACGCGCGCCCGGCAAGCGACGACGGCGACGTTCGATCAAGCTCGGCAGCTACCGCCAGAGCGACGCGACCATCCGCGTGCACCCGGTGCTCGACGCCGCCTGGGTGCCGGAGTTCTTCGTGGAATACGTGGTCTATCACGAGATGCTGCACCACGTGATCGGCATCCCGGTCGAGGACGGCAAGCGGCGCATGCACACTGCCGAGTTCCGGCGGCGCGAGCGCGGCTACGCGCGCTACGAGGAAGCGACCAGCTGGGAGCGCGACAACCTGGAGCGGCTGCTGTCGAGCTAGCCCCGATCGTTCACGAATGCGCGCGCCCTCGCACAACTGCTCGAGCCCACAGCGCCTCCGCCTCGGTCGCGAACACGCACCCTACGCGCTGCGCTCGCCACAACCCCTGCGAGGCCGATCCGTCGCACGATCATCGCACGCCTTCGTGAGCGATCCGGGCTGAAGCATGGCAACGCAACGCGGAGCCGAGCAAGGCGGGGCGCGCGGCTGGATCGTCTTCGAGCTGCTGTTCGCGGCGCTGGCGGTGGCCTGCGCGTGGCCGCTCGTACAGGCGAGCTACCCGCCGATCCAGGACCTGCCGCAGCACCTGGCGGCGATTCGCGTGCTGCACGATCACGGCGACCCGGCCCTGGGCTTCGCGCGCTTCTTCGAGCTCGACCTGCTCGCAACGCAGTACCTGGCCTATTACCTGGCGGCCGACCTGCTCGCCCACCTGCTCGGGGTGGAGCCCGCCAATCGGCTGCTGGTGATCGCGTCGGTGGTGGCCACGCCGTACGCCCTGCGGTCGCTGCTCGACGCGCTCGGCAAGGACGGGCGCATGGCGCTGCTGGCGTTCCCGCTGGCCTACAACGCGCACCTGATCCTGGGCTTCCTCAACTTCCTGGCCGCCATCCCGCTAATGCTGTGGGGCCTCGCCCTCGCCGTACGTCAGCGCCGCAGCCCACGCACGGGACGCGCGGTCGGCATCGCGGTGCTCGCGCTGGTCTGCTTCTACACCCACGTCGTGCCCTTCGCGCTGCTGGGGCTGGGCGCGGGGCTGATCGCGCTGACGCGCGATCCGAAGGCGCTCGCGCGCGGACTCGCGCCGCTACTGCCGGCCACCGCGGCGGGCGTGGCGTGGGCGCTGCGCAGCCCGGCCGGGCAGGCGACCGTGACCGCCGCACGCGGCAGCGACAGCGGCCCGGAGCCGGTCTTCCTGCCGGCGGCGGCGGCGCTCGAGCGCGTGCCGATGTGGATGACCGACGTGCTGCGCGGCGATGAGGACCGCACGCTGCTGTGGGCCTGGGCCGGGCTTGCGCTGGCCGCGCTCGTGGCCGGCGCGGTGCAACACGTCCGCAGTCACGAGCCACGCGATGGGGTGGGCGCGACGATCGGCTGGCGACTCGCGCTGCTGTCACCGCTGTGCGTGTTGCTCTACTTCGTGATGCCGACCAGCTACGACTGGATCTGGCCGATCGCGCCGCGCTTTCCGCTGCTGGCCGCGGTGCTGGTGCCGATCCTGCTGCCGCGGTCCTCCGAGCTCTTCGCGCGCGGTGTGTTGGTGGGCGCCTTCGTGATCAGCGCGGCGAGCTTCTACCACGTGGGCGACGCCTTTGCCGACTTCGAGACCGAGGAGGTGGGCGACTTCGACGAGGCCCTGGCCCACATCCCCGAGGGACAAAAGGTGGCGGGGCTGATCTTCGCGCGCGGCTCGCGCCACGTGAGCTTCTCGCCCTTCATCCACTACGTGGCGTACTACCAGGCGCGCAAGGGCGGCGCGGTGATGTTCACCTTCGCGGACTTCCCCCAGTCGCCCTTTCGCTTCGTCGCGCGCAACCGGCCACCGCGCGTGCCACCGCGTTGGGAGTGGATGCCCCAGCGGGTGCGACCACGGCAGCTGACCTGGTACGACTACGTGCTGGTACGCGGTGGCCCCGGTGCGGTCGCGCGACCCGGCTCCGGCTTCGAGCTGCGCTACGGCGGGCGGCGCTGGAGCGTGTACGGCCGGGTAGGCCTACCCTGAGGCAGGCGGCAGGCCGGGCAGGCCTACGCGGACGGAGGCGGCAGCGAGTCGCGGAAGAGTCGGTTGAGGGCCCAGACGTCGCGGGCGCGCAGGCTGCCGAACTGGAGGCCCGCGCGGTCGGGCTCGACCCAGCGCACGGTGGACTCCACCACGGTGTCCTCTTCGAGCCAGGGCAGCCGGAAGCGCAGGGTGACGGTGGCGCCGAACTCGAGCGGTGGCGAGGTCCGCAGGCGGATGCCGCCGATGCTCAGATCGACGCTCGTTCCGTGCTGGATGCCCGCCTGGGTTATGATCTCGACCGGGAGCTCGGCCACGAAGCGGGGATAAATGCGCTGCTTCTTCTCGCGGGACACTGAAGGGCTGAAGTAAGGCGGCAGGATGGACGGAGTCAAGCGACGCGGGCTGTCCGATGCGGCAGCGGGCACGGTTCTGCTGGTGGTGGGCGCGGCCTGCGCCGGGCTGCTGATGAGCCAGGAGCGCGTGCTGATGCCGGCGCACCTGCCGACCCTGACCCTGCCGGCCGATCAGGTCGCCGCGCGCATGGCCGACGACCGGCGCCGCGAGCAGCTGCCCGCCGCCGAGCGCAGCGCGGCGCTCGAGGAGCTGCTGATGGAGCAGGGGCGCGCCGAGCAGCGCGGCGTCGAGGACAGCGACAGCTACAAGCGCAGACGCCGAGCGCTCGAGCTGGGGCACATCAACCTTGTCAACACGGGCGGCAAGGAGACGGCCCTGGGCATGCGGGCGCGGGCCACGGCGCGCTTCGAGCGTGCCCTGAACCTGGAGCTTGCCGAGGACGAGGCCAAGGCCGTGATCGGGGCGATGGGCGCGGTGCTCGAGAAGGAGGGCGCCGTCGTGAGCGGCCACGTGGTGGCCCCCCGCTTCGTGGTGCGCACCCTCTTCAAGGCCCGCTGGAACCTGCTGCACGGGCTCGTCCCGGACGACACCTTCGAGCCGATCGAGAAGCGCGCCTACTACGGGTGGCAGGCGCTGCACGCGCCGCGGCGACCGATCGACCGGCGGCTCACCGCGCTGCGGGCCTACGCGGACAAAGGCGGCACGGACATCGACGAGGCCCTTGGGGTGCTCCTCTTCCGCGCGCGCGACTACCGGGGGGCGGCGACGGCGCTGGAGAAGGCCTACCGGGCGCGGCCCAGCATCCGGCTGCGCAACTACCTGCTGGGCGCACGCTGGGCGGCGGGCTACGAGGATTGAGCCGTGTCGTAGTCATGGGGGACGCCGCCTGGACAGTGCCCGGGTGATTCCGTAGGCTTTTTTTCACTGGGCGGTCGCCTACACTTCCCTACCTCGCTTCTGGGACGGGACCGACACCAGGGATCTGGACGCAGCGCATGCGCGTGAACCTCCGCAAAAGCCTGTTCATCCTGCCGAACCTGTTCACGGTCTCGAGCATCTTCTGCGGCTTCTACGCCGCGGTGCTCTGCATCGGCACGGCCAGCCAGGAGGACCACTACAAGGCGGCGCTGCTGATCCTCTACGCGATGTTCTTCGACACCATCGACGGGCGCGTCGCGCGGCTCACGCGCACCCAAAGCTCCTTCGGGGTCCAGCTCGACTCGCTGGCCGACGTGGTCTCCTTCGGCGTGGCACCCGCGCTCTTGGTCTACAGCTGGGCACTGCAACCGCTCGGAATCGTGGGCGTCGGGGCCTGCTTCGCGTTCGTCGCCTGCGGCGCCATCCGGCTCGGGCGCTTCAACGTGCTGGCGATGGCCGACGACGGGGCGCCAAAGAAGCCGGGGCGCTACATCCTCGGGCTCCCGATCCCGGGCGCGGCGGGCATCCTGGTGTCGCTGGTGGCGGCGAATCACGCGGTCTCGGGGGGGCTTCCCAGCTCTCCGGTCCCGATCCTGGTGGTCGTGATCTCGCTCTCGCTCTTCATGGTCAGCACGATCAAGTTCCGATCGTTCAAGGATCTGACGATGAACTGGCGGACCGTGCTGCTGGTGGCCTTCGCGATCGGCTCGAGCACAGTGTTGGCGCTGAAGCTGCACATGGCGTTCGCGCTGGGCTGGCTGCTGACGAGCTACGTCGCGATTGGCCTGGTGGAGTCGATCATCGGGCTGTCGCGCAAGGCCGTGCGACGCGGCCGCGACAGCGAAAACGAGGCTGGGTAGCTAGCCGCCCAGGGCACCCTCGAGGTGGCCGAGGGCGATGAAGGGCAGCGCCAGGGCGGTCGCGACGACCAGGCCGGTGGGTACGAACGCCGACAGGGCGAGCGGCAGGGCCAGGGTGGCGGTAACGGCGGCGGCGGTCTTGGTGGCAGTGCTCATGATGGGCTCCTTGTTTGGCGACCAGCGATGCGGTGTCGCTGTCATCAGCGTATGAATCATTTATAAGTGCGACACTGTTTGCTGTCAAGGTTGGCAGTTGAGAAATCGCACACGCGGGGGTCGCGCTGGGGCTAGCCCGGATGTTTCGCCGATGCGCGCGAGGATCGTGCAAGTGATCGGCTTCGCAGCGGTTTCGGGGAGTGGAGCGCATACCGTGTGTATTCGCGACCGAGGCGGAAGCGCTGTGAAGTCGAGCGG